>NZ_CP046509.1:1350870-1655327 GCF_009738185.1 Erwinia sorbitola
GCGGTAGCGTGGTGGGCGCCGCTGTTTTACGCATGAAAGATATCAGTGAAAGCTCACGGCGTATTGCCGATATCACCTCTGTGATTAACGGCATTGCCTTCCAGACGAATATCCTGGCGCTAAATGCTGCGGTTGAAGCGGCGCGAGCTGGCGATCAGGGGCGTGGGTTTGCTGTTGTCGCGGCCGAAGTGCGCTCGCTGGCTCAACGTAGTGCGCAGGCAGCCAAAGAGATTGAAACGTTGATTGCCTCCTCGGTTAAACAAGTTGAGGAGGGTGTGCAGCAGGTGGATCTGGCCGGTGAGCGGATGAGCGGTATCGTTAATTCTGTCACCCAGGTAAAAGTGTTGATGCAGGAGATTGCTGCGGCCTCTGATGAACAGAACCGCGGAATAGCGCAAATTGCGTTAGCCATGACAGAAATGGATACCACCACTCAGCACAATGCAACCCTGGTTCAGGCCTCCTCTGCGGCCGCCAGCAGTCTTGAAGATCAGTCCACGAAATTACAAAAAATGGTCGATATTTTCCGTCTTCCAGGGAGTAATAACCCAGTAGCTACAGCAAAAGTGAAAACTCCTAAAGCCCGGCTTGCAGGCGCTGCCGCTTCATCGGCAAGTTGGGAATCTTTCTGACGTTATCGTTATCTTTTTAGTACCGGGCCATTCCGTACCAGGCGGAATGGCCGATTTGTCCGCTGTTCCCTTCCTCTTTTTCCCCCAGTCGATATAATTGCGAATAATTCTCGAAACCTCTCTGACAAAATGCCAAAATTGCGCGTTTTTTATATTGAAGACAAACAGCTATGAGCCAGCAACACCGCTATCAAGACCTGATCGATATCTTCGATCGCTGCTTTATGGATGATTTTCAGACACGCCTGATTAAAGGTGATGACGAACCGATCTATCTTCCTGCTGACGACTCGTCTCCATGGAACCGCGTGGTGTTTGCCCACGGTTTTTATGCCAGCGGAATGCATGAGATTTCCCACTGGTGTATTGCCGGTGCCGAGCGCCGTAAGCTGGTGGATTTTGGCTACTGGTACTGCCCGGACGGGCGCGATGCCGAGACACAGAGCCAGTTTGAATCTGTAGAGATCAAACCGCAGGCGCTGGAATGGTTGTTAAGTGTTGCGGCAGGCTTTCCGTTCAATGTAAGTTGTGACAATCTTGAAGGAGATTGTGAACCGGATCGCATTGCGTTTCAGCGTAAGGTGCATGCTCAGGTGATGGAGTATCTGGAGAAGGGCATTCCTGCCCGTCCGGCCCGGCTGATTACTGAACTTCGCTCGTTTTACTCAACTCCACCGCTGACGGCGGCACAGTTTCCCTGGCCGGAAGATCTGTGCTGAACGGGGAGCGAATAGCTTACAGAGGATTTTATGATCGATGAATTTGAGGCGCGTATTCTGGGCCTGATTGATGACATGGTAGAACATGCCAGCGACGACGAGCTGTTTGCTGGTGGCTACCTGCGTGGTCATCTGACGCTGGCAGTGGCTGAAATTGAACAGGCTGGTGAGCACACCCCGGAAGCGTTGCAAATTCAGGTGCAAAAAAGCCTGGATAAAGCGATCAAGGCGGGTGAGCTTTCTCCGCGCGACCAGGTGCTGGTGATGGGCATGTGGGACAAGCTGTTCCAGCAAGCCCGGTAAGCAGGCTCCGTAACAGGGCAGAACTTCATCTGCCCTGTTTCAACTCTCTAACCGCTGCTCTCTTCTGCTACGGCCGTTACGACAAAATCCCCTTTCATTTTAACGCTTTCCCTTTCAGCAGCTTTCGCACCCAAAATCGGTTCGGGCTGGTGGCTGCCAGCGTATGGCTGTCGAGCGGAATCGGTTCACCACAAAGCTGTGCGGCCAGCACTTCAGCCGCCAGCGGGCCGCTGCACAGACCGCGCGATCCCAGCGCTCCAAGAACAAAGATGCCGGTATAAACCGGGGCAGGGTCGGCCTGCTGCTGCTGCGCCAGGTGTTCATATTGTTGCAGGGTGGCGGCGTAATCCGGCAGTGCACCCATCATCGGCAGGTGATCGCGTGTGGCAGCACGTACGCCGCAGCGGGCTTTGCCATCGCTGACGTCAATCTCTTCTGGCCACCCGGCGGCGGGCAGGCAGCGGATCAGGCGCTCACGGTTCTCCTGCTGATCGTCAGCGCGATACTCAGTCGAGGTATCGCCGCGATGATAGCTGGCACCAATGCAGTGCTGAAGGAACTGCGGGCTGACCGGGGTCAGATAGCCGTCGTAACACAACACCTGTTTTAGCGCCGAGAGCGCTGGCGTGGTAGGAACGTGGCTCACCTGGCCGCCTACCGCGTAGACCGGCAGTTTTTCACTCTGGATAAAGTCCGTAAGACGATGGCCGGTTGCCAGCACCACATTGCGGTGCTGACAGTCAGGCTGAGTGCGGAAACTTAGCCGCCAGCCAGACTCCTGTTCAGGCGTTAGCTGCACAATCTCCTGCTGCCAGTGGAGGATCGCTCCCTGTTGTTCCGCCAGCTGCCACAGCCCGGCGGTCAGTTCAGCAGGGGAGAGCCAGCCGCCGAGCGGATAGGTAATTCCTCCGCATCCGGTTGTCACACCGCACAGCTTTTCAGCCTCTTCGGTGTTAACCGCAGCTGCCAGCGCGGGGGGCAGCCCCATTTCCAGCATTTTACTGATCTTATCGGCACTTTTTTCATCCCATGCCAGCTGCGTTACGCCGCACCAGTCGTGCTCAAAGGGCAGGGTAAGCCGATCGTAAACGCGCCGGGCAAAGGTGAAGGCGGCAGGGAAAAACTGTGCTAAAGCAGGATCGTGATGGTTGAGCAGCGGATAAACTGCGCCCTGACGATTGCCTGAAGCGCCCTGCGCCGGGCGAGCATCGGCACAGTAAAGCGTCACTTTTTTACCGCGCCGCAGCAGCGCCAGCGCCAGCAGCGCACTGGCAATGCCACCGCCAGCCACGGCAATGTCGTCACCTTCAGCGGCAGGACGTGCATACCATGGAGCCTGCGCCGGTCGGGAAACGGCGCTGGGCAGAGAGCCTGTGAGCATCTCGCGTTTTTCACCAAAGCCTTTGCGTTTGCTGATCTCAAATCCCGCCTGTTGCAGGCCTCGACGCACAAAACCTGCCGCCGTGAAGGTTGCCAGCGTTGCGCCAGGACGCGCCAGACGCGCCATGCAATCAAACAGTTCTGCTGTCCACATATCCGGGTTTTTTGCCGGGGCAAAGCCGTCAAGGAACCAGGCGTCGACCTGCTGATTCAGGGTGTCATCAAAAGTATGAATAAGCTGGTTAATATCGCCGAACCACAGATCGAGCGTGATCCGACCGCCATCCAGCAGCAGGCGGTGGCAGCCCGGTAGCGCCAGCGGCCACTGCGCGCGCAGCTGACTGGCATAAGCGGCCAGCTGTGGCCAGCTGGCATGGGCAGACTCGAGGTCGCTGATCGTTAACGGAAATTTCTCACAGCTGATAAAATGTAAACGCTGTAGAGTTGATGCTGGCTGGCTGGTGGTAAAGGCGTCAAAGGCCTGCCAGAGAGTCAGAAAATTCAGTCCGGTTCCGAATCCGGTTTCGCCAACGATAAACAGATCGCGCGGATGCGTTGCGAAGCGTGCGGGCAGATGATTGCCGTCAAGAAACACGTAACCTGTCTCTTTAAGACCATTCTGGTTTGAGAAATAGACGTCATCGAATTCTCGGGATACAGGTGTACCCTGATCGTTCCAGCATAGCTCTGCGTACTCTATTGGGGCGGTTTTCACGTCAAAGGCTCGTTGCTCAGGCAGTGGCGGGATTTTAACGTTGTGCTTGACCCTACGCAAATTTACACAAGGAATCTGCTGATCGGACTTGTTCGGCGTACAACTGTAAGCTAGAGTGCCAGTCGAATCCTAATTAGAAGTGAAAGAGGTATTGAATGAAACGTGCTGTGATTACTGGCCTAGGGATCGTTTCCAGTATTGGTAATAACCAAGAGGAAGTTCTGGCATCATTACGTGAAGGCCGCTCTGGCATTACCTTCTCGCAGGAACTCAAAGATTCCGGTATGCGTAGTCACGTCTGGGGTAACGTTAAGTTAACGAAGGACGAAATTTCAGCCCGTATCGATCGCAAAATGCTGCGTTTTATGAGCGATGCGTCAATTTACGCTTTCCTCTCCATGCAGGATGCGGTGAAAGATTCCGGCCTGACCGATGAGCAGTACCAGAACAACCCACGCGTGGGCCTGGTTGCTGGTTCCGGCGGCGGTTCTCCTTTCAACCAGGCAGCCAGCGTTGACGGTATGCGTGCTAAAGGCCTGCGCGGCGTTGGCCCGTATATGGTGACCAAAGCGATGGCATCCGGCGTTTCTGCCTGCCTGGCTACCCCGTTTAAAATTCACGGCGTGAACTACTCCATCAGCTCTGCCTGCGCCACCTCTGCACACTGCATCGGTAACGCGGTAGAGCAGATTCAGCTGGGCAAACAGGACATCGTATTTGCTGGCGGCGGCGAAGAGCTGTGCTGGGAAATGTCCTGTGAGTTTGACGCGATGGGCGCACTCTCCACCAAGTACAATGAGACTCCGGAAAAAGCTTCCCGTACCTATGACACCAGCCGTGACGGCTTCGTCATTGCAGGCGGTGGCGGTATGATCGTGGTTGAAGAGCTGGAGCATGCTCTGGCGCGTGGTGCACATATCTATGCTGAGATTGTTGGCTACGGCGCAACTTCCGATGGTGCTGATATGGTGGCTCCATCAGGTGAAGGCGCAATGCGCTGCATGCGTATGGCAATGGAAGGTGTTGATACCCCAATCGACTACCTGAATACCCATGGAACCTCAACGCCGGTTGGCGATGTGAAAGAACTGGGCGCTATCCGCGCAGTTTTCCCGGACAAAACTCCGGCGATGTCTGCGACCAAAGCGATGACCGGACACTCACTGGGTGCCGCAGGCGTTCAGGAAGCAATCTACTCGCTGCTGATGCTGGAACACGGCTTTGTGGCACCAAGCATCAATATCGACGAACTGGATCCGGCAGCAGAAGGCCTGGATATCATCACCAAGCCTACCGAGCGTAAGCTGACTACTGTGATGTCTAACAGCTTCGGCTTTGGTGGCACCAACGCCACCCTGGTGATGCGCAAACTGGCATAATCGGTGTTACCGTAAATGCTGACAAAGGGGCGACTATTCGCCCCTTTGTTTTGTCCGCTAAAGTTATCTCAGCGCTAAAGGGCGCAGCCGTTTCGGTAATCCAGCTACCACCCGATCGTAAGACTCTTCCACCAGCTGCTTAATCAATCCTTCACTTATCTGTTCGCCCCCATAGATCGAAATCCAGTGGCGTTTATTCATATGCCAGCCCGCATGAATAGAGTCGTAGATCGCCCGATGCAGTTCGCCATCTTCGGGCCGGCATTTCAGATTCACGATGCGTTCACCGCGCACCTGTGACATTAGCGCAAACATTTTGCCACGCACCTTAAATACCTCCGCCTCCGGGCCGAAAGGGTAGTCAAGCTCTGCTTCGGGTAACGCCAGTGCTATCTGCATGGTGAGTTTTTGTATCTGTTGTCCGTTCATTATCACTCGCCCAGGGGATGTTTTATCCCCGCAGGCTAGCACAAATCAGGCCGTTATTTCACCGGCGGCGATGGCTTTGGCGATTTCGTTGTTTCTGCGGGCGTATGGTAATAGTGCCAGGTATCATAGGGCAGCATCAGCGTATCACCCACGATGGAAACGGGCAGATCGAGCCAGCACCAGAAGCAGTCATGCAGCATGTTGTAGTCGAGCTGGGTTCCTGCATAGAACGAGTTTTTAGGGTTTTTACCGAGGGTATGACTGGTGATGGTGGCACAGCCGCAGAGCATCAGTAAGGCAAGTGTAAGGCAGGTTTTCCTTAACATAGTTGTGATCCCGGGTGGTTATAGCCTATGACAGGGTAAGGGAAAGGGGCGGGAAAGGAGGGATGATAAGTGCGGGGATTTTGGCTGCGATGCCCTCTGTGATGATGGCGGAACAGATCCGGGGAATGGTAATACGGCTAAGTACACCATTCCCGGTTCAGGACTTATTCTTCTTCCCTTAACATCTTCCCGACATTCCCCCCCGGGTGCACCTGGAGCAGCGTCTCTTTGCTGTAACCGCTGCTGGTCATCAGCACCGCAATCATCGCGTCGAACACTGCCAGTGCGCTGATAATAGAGGTGGTCGCCAGCATATTCAGCGGGTCGATCTCCTGTGATTTGGGCATTAACAGCAGCAGATCTGCGGCCCGGGCTATGGCGGATCCCGCGTTTTCGGTTACGCTAATCAGCCTACAGCCTTTGGCTTTTATCGTCGGCAGCAGCCGGGTAAGCTCGTCAGAGTTACCGCCGCGCGACAGCATAATCAGCACGTCGTTATTGCGCAGAAAACCGATATCGCCATGGGCGGCATCGGCAGCGCTTAACCAGATGGCGGGGTGCTCCACGCAGGCCAGCATATGGGCGATTTTACGCGCGGCAATGCCAGAAGTACCAATGCCGGTGACCGCAATCTTGCCTTTGCAGGCGGCGAGGGCATTAAGTACCGCCAGCCACTGCTGACGGTCAAGCCCGGTTTCCAGTGCCGTCAGCGCCTGGCGGTAAGTCTCCCAACCTGTGGTGGCCTGTTGCCAGCTCTGTTCCGGGGTCATTACTCCTCCTGCATCATCTGCTGATATTTCATATGATCGTGGTACAGCTCGCGGAACACCCGGTATTTACGGTTGTAATAACGTTTGATCTCGTTAGTCTGCGGCGTCACGGTTTTACCAATGCGGCTCATGGCGTTCATCGCCTCCGGCAGCGTGTCATAAACCCCTGCTGCCACGGTACCCATCATCGCACTGCCCAGCAGCATCGACTCACTCTCCTCCGCCAGCAGCATGGTACAGCCGGAAGCGTTAGCGTGTTCCTGCACAAAGATCGGATTCTTGGTGCCGCCGCCGCTGGCCATAATGGTATCAATGCTGTAGCCGCTCTGATTCATGGTTTCAATAATATGCCGGGTACCCAGTGCAATCGCCTGAATAGTCGCCAGATAGTGCAGCGCCATATCCTCCGGCGTACGCGACAGCGTCAGCCCGGTGAGGATCCCGGTAAGGTTAGGGTTAGCACGCGGAGAGCGGTTGCCGTGGAAGTAGGGCAGCATATGGATATCGCGCGTCAGAAACGCAATTTTATCCGCTTCTCCTGCCATATCACGCAGCAGGGCGTTCAGCACCTCATAAATGGTTTTGCCCTGATTTTTTCCCTGTTCGCGCAGCTGGCTGTAGCAGGGATGCGACTGGATAACATGGTCGATAAGTGCGCCGGTGGCAGACTGGCCTCCCTCGTTAAGCCAGAAATCTGGCAGTACCGCCGAGTAATATGGCCCCCAGACTCCTTTGATAAAGCGTGGTTCGCGGGAGATCGCCATATGCCCGGTCGATGTACCGCCAATCAGTGCAATACGGCGGTCAAAATCTGCCAGCTCACCTGACGGCCCGGCAGCGCCGAGCGTGCCAAGGCTACCTGCATGTGCATCAATAATGGAGGTGCTGACCGGAGTTCCGGGCAGCAGGCCCAGCTCACTGGCGGCGCGCTGAGTCAGCCCGCGCCCCAACGGCTCGCCCATACTTTTAACGTCGCTGCCGATTTTCGCCGCGTCATGTTCCAGCAAATCTTCCAGCCCGATCTGTTTAAAATAGCTGGTATCCCAGCCGTCCTGATGGGCCAGCCATGTCCATTTACATACCAGCGAACAGACCGAGCGAGTAACATCGCCGGTGGCGCGCCAGGTGAGGAAATCCGGCAGGTCAAAAAGGTGGCCGACGTTTTGCCAGCTGGCAGGCATATGCTGCTTAAGCCACAGCAGTTTCGGCGTCTGCATCTCGGGTGAGATCACGCCGCCCACGTAGTCGAGCACCGGGTGTTTCAACGCGTTGATGCGCTCCGCCTGCACAATGGCACGGTGATCCATCCACACAATAATATTCTGCTCGCTGCGCCCGGAAGGGCTGACCGTTAGCGGCTGGCCCTCTTTATCTAACACAACCAGTGAACAGGTGGCATCAAACCCCAGGCCTTTGATCTGCACCGGGTTGATATTGGTCTGATTAATCGCATCGCGTACCGCCTGGCACACTGCCTGCCAGATATTGTCAGAAGACTGTTCAACAAAATTGGCCTGCGGACGAAACATCGCAATTTCCCGGCTCGCCTGGCCCATCATTCGTCCGGTAATATCAAAAATACCTGCGCGTGCGCTGCCGGTTCCCACATCCACACCAATGTAATAGCTCGCCATTTTTATCCTCAGTATTCAGGTTCTGCGATGTTGCAACGCAATAAACAGGATCAGTACACCACCCCAAAGGGCCATAGTGAGGTAGCTGCTCACTCCCAGCAGATTCAGTCCACTTTCCAGCATCTGTAGTACTATCAGCGCCAGTACCAGCCCGGGAATACGCCCAAAACCGCCGTCCGGATTAATACCGCCCAGCACTGAGGCGAGAATGGTTACCAGCAGCCAGGACTCGCCGTAGCCCGCCTTTGCAGAGTTGAACATCGACATCATCAGCAGTGCGGCTCCCCAGCTCATCAGCGCCGACAGGATATAAACCACAATGGTGACACGTGTGGTATTCACGCCGCTGAAGCGCGTGGCTTTTTCGTTACTGCCCAGCAGCAGAATGGTGCGGCCCAGCGTAGTGCGCTCCAGCAGCAGCCACATCAGGGCAGCCACGGCGAGGAACAGCAGTAAAGAGATGGGCACACCGGCAACATCACCGTTGCCGAGCATCTGAATCAACGGCGGGAAGCCGGAGATCACTGCGCCATTCGACAGTAAAATATTCAGTCCGGCTATCAGCGTCATCGTGCCGAGCGTTGCCAGAATGGGCGAGACGCCAATCACCGCAATCAGCACTCCGTTTACCACGCCTATCGCCACTGCCAGCGCCAGCCCGGCCAGCAGTGCAAGGGCTATCCACTCTGGCCGATCGGGATGGGCGACGATCAGTGCCGCCATCAGCAGCGAACAGGCGTTAGCGCTGGCAATAATCGACAGATTAATCCCACCGGTCAGCATGGTGACGGCCATACCCAGCGCCAGCAGGCCGAGCACCGGCAGCTGGCTGGCGATCGAATTGAAGTTACCGCTGCTAAAAAAGCGTCCGCCCAGCGTCAGGGAGAACAGCGCCAGTACCGCCACCAGCATCAGCACCTGTAGCCGGAGAATCCGATCTCCCGGTAGTTTATTCAGTAATGTCAGCATCTCAGTTCCCCTTTGCCCGCTGATGTTTTTCATTCCAGGCCGTGGCGCTAACGCTGACCAGAATAATGATGCCGCTAAACACCATATGCCAGTAAGACGACACTGCCAGCAGCGTCAGGCCGTTTTGCAGGAACGCCAGCAGCAGCACGCCAAGTAGCGTTCCCGTTAGCGTACCGCGTCCGCCGCTCATACTGGCACCGCCCAGTACCACCGCCGCCAGCACCGTCAGCTCGTAGCCAACCAGTGAATTCGGGGCGACAGACTGCGTGGTTTGTGCCTGAACGACTGCGGCCACACCGGCCAGCACGCCCATATAGCCATAGACCGCCAGATGCAGGCCGCGCAGGTTAATGCCGAGGCGTGAAGCCGACTCACGGCTGCCGCCCATTGCATAGATCTGCCGTCCGATACGGGTAAAGTTCATCAGGACGCCGGTGAGCACAAACACCGCCAGCAGGCAGAGCAGCGGCAGCGTCAGACCATAGTCGTAGCCGTCGGCGGCGGTGAAGGAGAACCAGTTAATACCGTTCATAAACCAGTCCGGGAAACCATACAGCCAGGTGCCGTTGGTAGCCCAGACCAGCAGGCCGTAAAACAGGTTCAGCGTGGCGATAGTGATAATAATCGCCGGTACGCGAAGCAGATAAACCAGCAGGCCGTTAAACATTCCCAGCAGCAGGCCGCAGCCGATGGCAACGGCAAATACGCTAAACAGATTGCCGCCGTATGCCAGCATGGTGCTGGCCATTACATACTGGGCAATGGCCGTCATTGCCGGGAACGAGATATCAATCCCTCCGGCAATCAGCACCACAAACAGGCCACAGGCCAGAATACCGAGGATGGCATAGCTGGTGGCGACGTCCGTCAGGTTGCCGAGCGTGAGGAACTCGCTGGTGCGCAGGCTGAGGCCGAGGGCCAGCAGCACAATCAGCATACCCAGCCAGAATTCGTGCTGGCTGATAAGTTGACGTAATTTGTTATTCATTGACCACCCCGGCTATCTCCTCTTCACTGCACTGGTGGGGGGCGAAGCTGGCAACCAGTTCACCTTTACGCATAACCAGCACGCGGTGGCTGTTGTAGTAAGCTTCCGGGATCTCATCGCAGATCATCAGTACCGCCATACCGGACTCGGCCAGCTCGCGGGCGATACGGTAAATTCCCTCTTTGTTGGCGATATCCACGCCGACGGTAGGGGAGTCGAGAATCAGTACTTTCGGTCTGGTCGCCACCCACTTGCCAATGGCCACGCGCTGGGCATTGCCACCAGAAAGTGTCTGCACGGCGAGCTGGCTGTCAGAGACTTTAATATTCAGTTCGCGGATCAGCTTCGATGCCTGCTGACGTGCTTCATCTCTGTCGAGCAATCCCAGGCGATTGCGCAGCCGTGAGAAAACCGGCAGCAGCAAATTGTCAAAAATCGACTGCGACATAATCAACCCTTCGGTCTGCCGATCTTCGGAGACGTAGGCAATGCCGTGGCGGATGGCGTCCCGGTTGCTGCGCAGTTTTACCGACTTACCGTCGATAATCATCTCGCCGCTGTCGGGACGGGTAATACCGAACAGCGACAGGCAAAGCTCGGTGCGTCCGGCCCCCAGCAGGCCAACGATCGAGGTGATTTCACCGCTTCTGAGTTGTAGATTGATCTGCTGATACTGGTTGCGGCGCGAAAGGTTGCGCACCTCGAGCAGCGGCGTTTCGCTCGGTGAAGCGCGCTCCGGCAGATGGCTGAAGCTAAAGCGCTGCCCGGTCATCAGGTAGGCCAGTTCGTCGCTATCGATTTTGCTGGCAGTAAACGTGCCCACCAGTTTGCCGTCGCGGATGACGCTGATGCGGTCGGAGACTTCCATCACCTCATCCAGCTTATGGCTGACAAATACCACGCAGATCCCGGCGGCTTTCAGCTCATTGACCACCCGCAGCAGGCCGTTAACTTCGTGGCGTGTCAGCGAAGCGGTGGGTTCGTCCATAATCACCAGGCTGGCATCGGCTGCCAGCGCCCGGCAAATAGCAACCAGCTGGCGATCGGCAATCGACAGTTTCTCAACTTTGCGCGCCGGGTCGAGATTCACGCCAATACGCGCCATGGTTTCCTGCGCCAGCTGGCGCATTGCCCGGCGGTTAACCCAGAAGCTGCCGCCCGGCAGATAGCGATGAGCAGCAATATTTTCCATTACTGACAGATTAGGAAACAGCGACAGATCCTGGTAGATAACCTGAATGCCGTAGTAAGCGGAAAGGGCTGGCGTCAGGTGGCTTAACAGCTTGCCGTCTATGCTGATATGTGAGCCTTTATCCGGCTGGTAAACCCCGGAGATCACTTTGATCAGCGTGCTTTTACCGCAGCCGTTTTGCCCGGCCAGGCAGTGCACTTCGCCACGGTTCAGCGTCAGCGACACATCATCCAGTGCGCGCACGCCCGGAAATGATTTGCTGATATTTTCCAGTGAGATAAACGGTGTTTGCGTGGACATAATTCAGTACCCTGGAGTGGATAAGGGCCAGCATAACTGGCCCAAAACGATCAGAAGCCGAGGGATTTCGCGTTATCTTTGGTCACTTCGAGAATGCGATTAAAGCGGATCACATGGTGCTCCATATCCACATCGGCTTTACCCAGCCCGTCAATGGTCAGATCCGGCGTGACCTGTTTGCCGTCCAGCAGCTGATCGGCAAGGCTCACCAGGGCAAATCCGGCATCTTTCGGATCCCACAGCAGTGCTTTTTTGATGTCACCACTTGCCAGGTATGGCGCAGCCTGCGCTGGCATGGCGATGCCGACCACGGCGATTTTATTTTTCGCACGTTTACTTTTCACCGCCTGCCCGGCACCGATCGGGCCGAGTGAACCGAAGCCGATAATCCCTTTCAGATCGGGGTAAGTACGCATCAGATCGAGAGTGGTGGCGTAGGATTTATCGATACTTTCCGCTACCGGCAGGCGCGAGGTAACCTCGTGCATTTCTGGGTATTTTTCTTTCTGATACTTAATGGCTGCATCGGCCCACGCGTTATGCAGTGGCACGGTGAGTGAACCTACATAGATGGCATAGCCGCCTTTGCCGCCCATATTACTGGCCAGCTCATCCATATTTTTCTCGGCGTATTTCACGCTGTCGATGGTTTCAATATCCCACTGCCCGATGGGCTGGTCAGGGGATTCATGAGTCAGCACCACAATGCCCTGGTCGCGTGCTTTCTTCAGCACCGGTTCCAGCACTTTTGCATCGTTTGGCACCACGATAATTGCATCCACTTTTTTAGCGATCAGGTCTTCAATGACTTTAACCTGTTGCGCCGGATCGGCCGTTGAACCACCCACCTGGTAAGCATTCACATCCAGTTTTTTGGCGGCTTCATCCACGCCTACAGCCATACGGGTGAACCACGGAATGCCGGTCACTTTTGCCACCAGAGCGATATCATGTTTTTCTGCGGCCAGCAGCGGGGTGGCGAACAACATGCAGGCGGAGACTACACATGCATTGAGTAACGAGAGATTGAATTTCATAGCGGTACCTTGTTATCCGGATCGTTGTTTTAGTCAGGTAAGGGGTGGCATTGACCACCGGGTCAAGATAGCAAGAACATTTTGGCAAAGATGGCGGGGAGAGGCAGAAGTGTGATCGGTAACTTTTTTTGTAAGGTTTTATAATAAATCGTGTTAATTAAGTGTTTCATTGAATGATTTTGTTGGTTTTTTACTACGCTAAGATGTTATTTAAGTGTTAATAAAAATATATAATAACAAGATTTTAACAATCCAGGTTCGGTGGCCGAAAGATAATCGCAGGCCAGGAGGGAAAGTGTGACTTTTGCGTAATATTATTGGCGTAATGGGAGCTGCCTCGCTGTTTCACCGCTCAGGCAAGCCATTTAACCTCACCCGGAGAGGAAGGCGATAACGTAATTTCATTACGTGCTGCGAGCTTTCTCACGAACAGCCCATGTAATATTGACGCTATGAAATTTTTTAGCCACTCTCTATTGCTTTGAAAATAAAATTCTATTCAGATCAGCGCAACGGCACAGGCTGTGCCGCCGGTGTTACCAGGAGAAGTTTCATGTCCAGCCGCAATAATGAAAGTCCGCAAACGGCAACCCGCGCCCTTGCACGAATCTCCTTTGCCGTATTTCTTACCTATCTGACGGCGGGTCTCGCGCTGCCAGTGATCCCTTTGTATGTCCATCAGGAACTGGGAATGAATAATGTGATGGTGGGGATTGCCGTTGGTATTCAGTTTTTTGCCACACTGTTGAGCCGTGGCTATGCCGGGCGGCTGGCCGATCAGCGCGGGGCAAAGCGTTCGACCTTACAGGGGATGCTGGCGCTCGGGCTGGTGGGCGTTGCCTATCTGCTGGCGGCACTGCTGCCGCTGCCGGTGATGGGAAAGTTTGCCCTGCTGGTGGCAGGCAGGTTGCTGCTGGGTTTTGGCGAAAGTCAGCTGCTGACCGGCAATCTTACCTGGGGAATGGGGCTGGTAGGGCCAAAGCGCGGGGGGCAGGTGATGTCCTGGAATGGCATGGCGATTTATGGGGCGCTGGCTGCCGGAGCACCCCTGGGTCTGTGGCTGCACAGCCAGTGGGGTTTTATGGCGCTGGGCGTGGCAACTATTCTGCTGCCGGTAGTGGCGCTGCTATTTAACACCGGCGTGCGTGCGGTGCCAGTTCACGGCGGTGAGCGTCCGCCACTGTGGAAGGTGGTGGGGCAGATCGCTCAACCAGGTCTGGCGCTGGCGTTGCAGGGCACCGGTTTTGCCGTTATCGGTACCTTTACTTCGCTCTACTTTGCCGATCAGCAGTGGGGGAACGCTGGTTTTGCGCTGACGGCTTTCGGCGTGGCGTTTGTGCTGGTGCGTGTGCTGTTTGGTGGCCTGCCGGACAGGCTTGGCGGTATTCGCGTAGCGCTGATTTCGCTGGTGGTGGAAGCCTGCGGGTTACTGCTGTTAGGTGCGGCATCCAATGGCTGGGTGGCGCTGGCGGGTGCCGCGCTGACCGGCTGCGGCTGTTCGCTGGTGTTCCCGGCGCTGGGGGTGGAGGTGCTGAAACGCGTAGCGCCCCAGGTGCGGGGCACGGCGCTGGGTGGATTTTCGGCGTTTCAGGATATCGCCTATGGTGCCAGCGGCCCGCTGGCTGGCGTGCTGGCGACCAGCCTCGGCTACGGTTCGGTATTTGTCGCCGGATCGCTCTGCGCGCTGGCGGGCATCGCTGTCACTTTCAGCTTCTCACGCGGTGCCGTCAGCAGCCCCGGCGGCTGAGTGCCCGCCCGGGCTGCTGTTTACTGGTCGATTACGGCTGTTAATTTCCTCCTGAATATGGCGAAAACTGTGACGGAGTCTACACTTTCTGCGCGACTCACCGTTTAGCGCTGGTTTCACTATAAAAGTGAGCGCCACAGATCTTTCTTCTTATTCAGGGATTTTATGAACACAATATCCAATGACTCATCAGACGATGAGTCTGCACGCGCGGTTACCGTGCGGCAGCGAATTTTCTTTGTGGTGCTGGTTGCCACGATGGGCGCACTGGCATTTGGTTATGACACCGGCATTATCTCCGGAGCTTTACCTTATATGTCTGCGCCTGCCGACCAGGGTGGGTTGGGCCTGACCTCGTTTACTGAGGGGCTGGTTGCCTCTTCACTGGTATTTGGTGCGGCACTGGGTTCATTTCTTAGCGGTTTCTTCTCTGACAAATTTGGCCGACGTATTACCCTGCGTAGCCTGGCCGTACTGTTTGTCCTCGGTTCACTCGGTACTGCGCTGGCACCCACTGTTCCGGTCATGGTTGCTATGCGCTTCCTGCTCGGCATTGCTGTTGGCGGCGGTTCGGCTACGGTTCCGGTATTTATTGCGGAAATCGCCGGGCCTAAGCTGCGGGCACCGCTGGTTAGTCGCAATGAGCTGATGATTGTTACCGGCCAGCTCATTGCCTATGTTGCCAGCACCTTACTCAGCTATCTGCTGCATGATGAACATCTCTGGCGCTATATGCTGGCAATTGCCATGATCCCCGGGCTGCTGCTGTTTATCGGTACCTTCTTTGTTCCTGCCTCGCCGCACTGGATGGTGGCGGAAGGGCGACTGCATGAGGCAAAGAAAATCTTGAAACACCTGCGCGAGACGCCGCGTGAGGTACGTAAAGAGATGAATGAGATGAAAAAGCAGGCGCGAAAAGCGGAGCGCGGGCCGGATGTCAGGACGCTGATCAGAGAAAAGTGGGTGCTGCGTCTGCTGTTAATCGGCATGGGGCTGGGTTTTGTTATCCAGTTTACCGGCGTTAACGGCTTTATGTATTACACCCCGATTATTCTCAAATCTACCGGGCTGGGCACCAGTGCAGCCATCGCCGCAACCATCGGCAATGGCGTGGTGTCGGTAATTGCTACCTTTGTCGGCATCTGGGCGGTCAGCCGCTTCCCGCGCCGAAAAATGCTGATGACCGGGCTGTTTTTTGTGATCACCGCGCAGGTGTTGCTGGGGCTGGTGATGACGCTGGTACCCGTGGGGTTAACTCAGAGCTATATGGCGCTGGGGCTGATTCTGCTGTTCCTGTTCTTTATGCAGATGTGCATATCGCCGGTGTACTGGCTGCTGATGTCAGAGCTGTTCCCGATGCAGTTACGCGGTGCGCTAACCGGAACGGCGGTATCCATGCAGTGGATTTTTAATGCGATTGTTGCGTTCAGCTTCCCGCCGCTGATGGCTTTTGCTGGCAGTAAGGTCTTCTTTATCTTTGCCATTATCAATATTGGCTCGCTGGCTTTTGTGGCACTCATGCTGCCTGAAACCCGTGGAAAAAGTCTGGAAGAGATCGAGCAGCATATGCGCGATAAATTTGGTGAGAAGAACGTAAGCGAAGAGCCAGCGTAACGATGAAGCGGCAGGCTCAAATTGTGTTATCTGAGCCTGCCGCTTAAGGTGAATTAAAACAGCATCCACAGTGCCAGAACCAGCAGGAACAGCACGGCAAAGGCGGTAAATACCGGCCGGTTCGCCAGGGGTTGCAGCACCGGTGGCAGTGCGCCCCAAAATGGAATAACGATCGGCTGCGGCTTAATTTCACTGTCGGCCAGATGCTGCTCTTGCAGACGTTCTGCACGGCGGCTGAAAAGCAGATTGAGCAGATCCTGCGTTTGAGTGGGTGTCAGCAGCGTCTGCGGAGTGACGTTAAAGCGCTGCTGGCTGTAGTCCTCCAGCATCCGCTGTTCACCTGCATCCGGCGGCTGTTTCAGCGTGGCGGTCAGCTGCGCCAGCGTGGTTGCAGCGTGCTGGCTCAGGGTATGGCTGGCCTGTAAATACTGGTTCATCAGCGGGAAAATACGTGAAGGAATGGGATCGCCGCTGTGCAGATTAACCACTTTTAATAGCGCAGCCCACAGTTTAACCGGCTGTTCCCCGGTGGCCGCTGCCAGGCGTGAAATCTGCTGATTTAGCGTCTGATGTTCGGCCGGAAGCAGTGAGCGGTCGGTAACGCGGTTCTGCTGTGGCTGCGGAATAGCCATCTGGCCATTTTGTAACATCGTCAACACCTGGCGCAGCTGATCCGGGTTGAGCGAACTGAGCACGGTATGGCCGAATTGCTGACGGATAAAATCGCTGACAGCCTGGCGGTTATTGCCGGTCGGCAACAAATCAGTCAGCTGTTGCAGCAGCTGGCGCGTGGCGTGGGTATTCTGTACCTGCGACAGACGAGTATTGAGGAACTGCTCCGCAGGCGGAAAATGACGCGCCTGAAGCCCCGCATCATTTTTCACTCCAACCTCGTGGCGCAGTCCGGCCCACAGCTCTGCAGATTTCAGCGAACTAAGCGACATAATCTTAACGATCAGGCGTTCCAGCGTGGTGCGCTGTGCGGGTGTGAGAGGCTGTTCGCCGGTTCCCGCACTGGTGCCCGGGCGGGCAGCGCCGGGCCTGGCATCAATAGCCGGGCGATCGCCGGGTAACGGCGCACCGGGGCCGCTTATAGGTTGCATGGCGAAGTCCTTCAGTCAGAGTCAACGTCCGGGGGGCGCCGGAGCAAAATGGTTATCCGCTATGATAACAACCCCGCCCGGTGATAGGTAGAGGAAGGGGGGACAATTGCGGCGCTTTACTGCTTTTTTTAATCTTGCCTGCTTACATGTAGTGCAGAGTCCATGTAACGATGCCGTTGGCCTTTCCGGCAGTGATGCGTTTTTCAGTCTGATAATAGCGTGCCCGCAGTGAGACAGTCACCACGCCGCTGGTGAGCGGATAGCTGGCGATTTGCCAGCGTTTACCTATTTCAACCGGGAGAGTGCTGGTGGCGTGTAATATTTGCAGCGCTATGCCGCTGGCGGTGTTTGTCTCTTTACTGAGAGCGATCAAACCGGGAGTTGTTGCATCAGCAGGGCGGGTACCAGCGAGTTGCATCATCACGTTGAAATCACCGGAGACGTCGGTATCGCAGAGAAAATTCAGTGCGAAGGCCTGACCCTTATTAACTGAGCCGATACCGGATCCCAGCCCGCCTCCGCTGCGGATCCTCACCGGACCCAGCGCAACACTAAATGAGGATGGCCCCTGAATCCGGCAGCTGTGAGCAATAAATGTCAGGCCGGAAGTGGCATCCAGCATTACAAATTTCGCACTTTTTACCCCGCTCTCCGCGCCAATACGGAAAAGCTCAATGCGCGGTTTGATTGGAGTGACTTGCTCCGGGCGACTCGGTGTTTTTGCGGTTTTGACAATCTCAACGGCGACATCGAGCGAAAAACGCTGCCAGGTGCGCGGCGGCATTTGCCGAGCGGCATTGTGATTATTGATGGTTATCCCGGTATTGACGACGCTGTACTCACTCCCGCGATCGCCGTTGATCGTGGTGTAGAGCGTTAAACCATTACCCAGTGTTTGCGTACTGGTCTGGCGAACAAAAAAAGCCACTTCATCCTCCTGCTGAAGAGGATCGCTGATACTGCACAAGACGTTGATGGTGAAGGTCTGGTTAAATACTGTACGGCCAATGGGCAGGGAAGCGGAGAGCTTGATACCGTTGCTGCCATTAAAGGTTACCAGGGGAAATGGGTCGCGAATGTCCGGAATACACTTCAGCGAACTTGCTGCGGTATTCAGGCTTAAGCATGACAGTGCCAATACGACAACACCTGACAGAAGTACTTTACGATTTTTCATTTCAACGACTCATTGTTAGAGAGTGGATGTCGGCAGGCAGGGCTGTTCAAAACGTTCAAAGCCGTTTTGCGCATCCACCAGAGGGCTGAGATGTACTTTCAGCATGCATATCTCCTCATCACCTGATGTCACTCGCAGACGCGAATCTCCCGCTGGCAGACGGACATAAATGATATCGCCCTGAGCAACCAACCCGAGATTTGTTCCCTCTTCATCCAGAACGCTGGCACCGAAAGGCAGACTTTGGCCGTCAGGCAGGGTGGTGTGAATCAGCACCGGGCGTCCGCGCGAGGTGGAAAAGTTGACCTTAACCAGTGCCCCGCTATGTGGCACAATTTGCTGTTGGGTACTTTTCAATTCAACATCCAGCGGCAACTCCTGCGGATCGAGCCTGATATCATTTAGCCGGTAAGGCATAAGATAAGGTACTAACGCGCGTCCTTGATGGTTAAGCGTTAATCCTGAATGACCTTCAACATGGGCACCGGTGGCATAAGGTGCATCAACCAGTGCCATGGTTTCGCTGTGCCATGGCCCGGCGGTTATCCCGTCATGCAGGATGGCGACGGAGCCTTGCAAACCCGTAGACCAGGAATGACTTTGCCGACCTTTTTCCACCGTTCCCTGTATTGAGGTGTAAGGGGTATACAAGCTGGCCGCCGCGTTAGCGGTTGTTCTTTGCTTCTTGTCATGCCGCATTCCTACTGAGTAATCAAACTGTTGGTGAGCACCTAGCGAGCTGTTGAGATTAGCCTGGCTTGAGAGCCCGTCAGCATCGTGGCTGAAGTTCATATTAAGATGTGTTTGCGGTGAACCGCCGCCCAGGGGAACAGAAAGCCCCAGCGTGTATTGTGTCTCTGCGCCGTCGCGTGCATTAACCCGGTTCACCGAGAATGACCAGCTCACTGAGCGAAAACTGTTGCTGTAACCCATCTGTAGTTGATTATTACTACCGCCTTTACCCCAGTAACTCTGCCGTATAGCCGTGAGATAGAGCTGACCCCAGTTATCTTTAAATCCCTGTGACAGGCTGGCGGAGATCCGGCTGCGAGGTGAATAAAAGAGATATTCTGCTTCGTCCGCCTTGCGACGTGTGTCGTGGTCGATGACCTGCATAGCATTTTTCAGATCGAGATAACCTGAAGATGAAAAGCGCATAGCAGCGAATGTAACCGTGCTGTTGCTGCTGTTGAACCTTTTGCTGTAGGTGGCGCGGTAGCTCTGCCCGGTAAGATCTCGCGAGGGAGTGAATGTCTGTGCCTGCGTCACATCCAGCGCCAGCGCACCCCAGGTGCTGCCCATTGCCCCACCCAACATAAATGCATGGTAGTCAGGCGTGCTTAATATGCCGCCATAGCCGGTAATCAGGTTGTTGATGCCTCGCTGCACGGTCACCTGTGCCACTTTTTCGCGCTGCGACACATTCATATTGCGCAAAGTACCGGCGCTGAAACTGTAACGTGTGATCCCCGGTCGGATTAATTGCGGAACGGCGGCATACGGCACCATAAATTGATTGATCCGCCCGTCTGACTCATGAACGGTCACAACGAGATCGCCACCGTAACCCGTCGGATAGAGGTCATCAATGTTGAACGGCCCTGGGGAAACGGTCGTTTCATACAGCAGCGTATTATTCTGACGTATGCTGACGCGCGCATTCGTTTCGGCCACGCCGCGGATCATGGGGGCATAGCCGCGCCTGGAGTCAGGCAGCATATTATCGTCGCTGTATAACGTTACGCCACGCAGAGAAAAGCTATCAAACAGATTACCGCTGGTGTCGGTATCGCCCACGATAATGCGCGATTTCAGCGGGCTGATACCGTATTCGACGTAATTACGTAAACTGCTGTAGTGAGCACCGCTCTCTTCATCCCAGCTTAATGACCCACGATGGCGGAACATCAATCCCAGAATATTAAGACTAATATTGTCACCGTTGTAGAACGAACGATAGACGCTACCTCCCTGTTTTGACTGATAATAGTTGTTGTCATATCCCAGGATAAGGGCGTTCACACCTTTGTCCCACAGTAATGGGGAAACTTCATTCTGTGCCTGACGTTCCAAAAGTGCCTGAGGGACAGAAATGACCATATGCAGGGTTGATGTATTGATATGGGCGCTGGCGTCAGGGATCCAGTGTTCCAGGCCGTAGCATTGGTCGGCATCGTCCAGCTGCTGCCATTTATTACTATCGATCTCTTCTGCTCTGAGCGGAATCAGATTCATTAACGGGCGGGTGGTACATATCACTGACTTGCCTTCTATTTTTCTGACCAGCAGCCGCATATGGCCGATGTTTTTTTCGTTAAGCAATATCCCTACGTCGTAATAACCCGGCGGAATAGAGTGGCGATGGCTAAACTGGGTGACATCGATCTGCTCACCCATTCCTGCTGGTAAAAAATTGGCATCAAAGGTGGCGAACCCGTCGCTGGTGTTGGCGTATGCCCCCAGTTGGATGCCTGATCCCAGCAGCCCGACCAGAAATAGTCTGTGCACCGAGTTAAGAGATAAATCAATGCTCCGTACAGGAGTGGAAGTAAACAATGTCCTGAGCATTTAGCTCTCCATGTGACAAGGCATCGCTCATGAGGCGTGTCTTATCTGGTTTTTTGTGTTGTTTTTATCGTGATGACACTTCCATGGTCATTGATCGCTTCGTAGCGTATTTCATCATTTTTAATGTTGTCAGGAAGAGCCGTAAATCTGAATTCGGCAGCGCTTCCTGGCGCGATCATCTCGCCCTTGAGACTTTTTATTTCTTTTTTATTTCTCTCAATTTTTACATTGGAGATATTTACAAAATAGGGTGACGGATTATTCACCACCAGCACCGTTTTTGGTGCAGAAGGGGAATACTTCCATTGCAAATCATAGAATGCTTTCTTTGCTCCTTCTGCGCTGAGAGCAGGCGGACGAAAGAAGACTTTTAATCTGCTACGGATTGCCATCTGTAACATATTGGCATCAGGGGTATCCGTATTTTTTGGCGGAATGTCCAGAATATTTAGCCAAAAAATAGACTCTTTATCCTGGGGTAATGATGCACCGCCGGTCCAGGTAAGTCTTAGCGTCTGTCCACTATTAGGTTCAACTCGTATAATTGGTGGAGTGAGAACAAATGGGACGGAAGTATTATTAAATGAGGACTTATCATCACCATCATCAATCCAGGATTGTATAAGTGAAGGTCTCTCCGCATCATTAGTTAGCTGAATATTTACTTCACGCTGATCTTGCGGATAGATCACGCGCGTTGCATGAATGATAACGTTAGCATTGGCCTGATGAACGATAACTGCAAAAGGTAACAAAATACAAGCAGGCAGGAGTTTATAAGCTCTCTGGTGCAGATTTCTTACAACGGACATGGTAGCGACTCGTGTTAGCGATAAGAATAAAAGTGCAAGAGTAAACTCTTGCACTTGGCACTAATTTAGAAATAACTTAACGAGTAGTTAACGAGGGTGTTCACATCACCACCGGTTACCTGGTCAGTAGCGAAGTAACGAGCGTAGTAATGCAGGGAAGCCTTACCATCTACGATATTGAACGATGGGCCTGAACTCTGTGGATTATTCAGGTTGATCGCACTACGAGTTGAGTCAAGCAGCTGAACCTGAACGTTCCCAGCGGTACCGGTGTTTGCCAGGTTACCTGTAGTCGGGTCGGTGTGTGCACTATCAAACACTGCACGTACGTTTTCCGTTGGGTTCTGACAATCTGTCAGACTCATCGTAATAGGCTTCTCAGCACCTACTGCACCGTTTGTGGTCAGTGATGTGGCAGAAACAGGATCAAATGTTACTGCCGTGTTGGCAGAAGCGCTGCCGTTAACACTAATAGCACATGTGGTATTGGTAATTTCACCGGTGAAAGTGATTGTTCCGTCTGCGGCTGCAATAGCTGAAGCAGGGATGGCAATAACAGCGGCCAGTGAAGTTGCCAGTAATAATTTTTTCATCATAATATCCTTTTGATTAACATTAACTATTCCTAAATCACAGAAGCTCCTGTAGAAGGAACTCTGTTACATCCCACTCCTCTTGCAGTGAGTGGGATATTTAGTTACCTGGCTGGTAACTAAATTTGGTGCTGGTGTTAAGTAAAAGTGGCAAATGCCAGTAAGTATTAAATGATCTGTTAATAACGTTGTTATCTTAATTATAAAGATGACAAGAGGGAGTATTTTCCTTTTGTTACCATAAACAGACTGTGTTTTTAATTATGAAAAAACATTTCATTTCCATTAAGGCGTTTTTGTTAAGGAGAAGAGTAGTCTCTATGGAGATTTTTGGAATAGTAATTAATCCAAAGTAGATCTTATTTGCTTTTATGTTTTATTGGAAAGTATTTCAATATAAATTGAGATGATGCAGGCTTATTTCTATTTAAAAGTTAGAATGATCTGAGCGGCTATTTTTAATAACCGCAAAAGTGGCAGGGCAGATTAATGTAGAACTATTTAGCGAGGTACTACTTTTTAATCAATGGATTACGTAGCTTCTGAGCGATAATAACCCCAGCAAGTGCGATCCCTCCGCCGATAAAATGGTAGCTATGTAATGACTCGTGCAGGAAGGTAACTGCGATAACTGCGGTAAATATGGGAACCAGATTCATAAAAATGCTGGCGGTGCTGGCCCCCAGACGCATTACCCCCTGAATCCACAGGAAGGGGGCAATGACCGAAGCAGGAACGGCGGCAAACAGCACCAGAGGGATATTTTGTGCATTGAGTGATATATCTGGAGCCATCAGGAAATTTGGTGTGAGTAACAGCACGCCGAATGCCACCTGTACCCACAAACTTTGCCAGTTTGGCAGCGGAATCGCCCACCGTTTGGTCAATACGCCATACAGAGCATAGGAAGCGGAGGCGGCAAACATCATCACCTCACCCTTGCCTAACCCGTGTGATAACAGCTGTGCCGGTTCTCCTTCACTGACCAGCCAGACCAGACCGCAAAATGAGAGAATACTGCCCAACAGGATGCCCTGTGTCGGGGCCAGACGCATCACTACTACGCTTAATAACACCGTGAGTAATGGGATTAGCGCATTCAGAATACCCATAAATAGCGCGCTGACGCTGTGCGCAGCGTAATAAGCCAGACTCTGATACAGCACCATGCCCAGCAGTCCGAGCACCAGTAGTTTCCACCACGACTGTTTAATTTGCTGGCGGTGGCGCAAGACCCCGGGCAGGGCAAAAGGGGTTAACACCGCGAGAGCTATCACCCAGCGATAGAAGGAGATCGCCGCTGGATCGATCGCCGTTGCCGACATTTTGCTGACAACCGCATTGACCGACCAGATCAGCACGGCCAGCAGGGGAAACAAAAAACTCATCAGTTTTCTCTTAAGGAGGGAGTGAGAAGTGCAGTGTAGACTTGTCGTGTTTAATACAGATAACGATAATAAGACAAAAGCATTCCTGAACCGGACAAGATGATACAGCAACTGACCTATGTCGCCCCTGTTGATGCCGACAGGCTAAGGCTCTTTTTTCGCTATGAGCAGGCTAATGCATGTACGGAATATCTGCCGCATTACCATCGCTGGGGGCAGGTGATCTTTGTCACATGCAATGTGCTTGAAATGCAGGTTGAAGGTGAGCGTTTGCTGACGCCTCCAGGCCTGCCCATCTGGATTCCGCCCGGCCAGCAGCACGCCAGCTATAACCGCAAGCAGGCGCATTTTCGCACCTTGAATATTGCTGCTGATGCCTGCAAGGGGCTGCCGAATCGCGCCTGCCTGCTGCGCGTCAGCCCGGTAGTGCATGCGATTATCAACGATTGTGCGGCACGTCAGCTGCTGGTGCCGCAGACTGCTGAGGATTTACGTCTGTGCGATGTACTGCTCGATCAGCTACAGATGGCAGAGAGCCAGCAAAGTTACCTGCCTTCCACCGCTGATAAGATCCTCGGCCCGGTTTTGCAGGCGCTGGAACAGAACCCGGCGGATAACACCACGCTCGCAGAGTGGGCCAGACGGGTCTATTCCACCGAGCGCACGCTTTCCCGGCGCTGTCAGTCACTGCTTGGCATGTCCTTTAGCGAGTGGCGACAGCGCCTGCGCTTTCTGCATGCGATCTCCTGCCTGGAACAGGGAAAAAGCGTACAGGAGGTGGCGCTCGATCTTGGTTACAGCTCGGCTTCGGCGCTCATTGTAATGTTCCAGCAGCACGCGGGCACGACACCTGAGCGCTATCGCATTCAGCGTTCTTTGGCGCTGTAAACATGAATCTGTGCGGTTGATTGTTACGATCGTCTCTTTTTATGCAACCAGACGCATCTGCGGGTTATTCGCTTTACCGCTTTATGGCAGAATAACGCCCCTCACTGACTCCAGCTGGAAACCGATTGTGAAAATCCTCGTTGATGAAAATATGCCGTATGCACGTGAACTGTTCAGCCGTACCGGCGATGTCATGGCCGTGCCGGGCCGTCCGATCCCGCAGGCAGAGCTGGATGATGCGGACGGCTTGATGGTGCGATCGGTGACTAAAGTGAATGCGGATCTGCTCAACGGTAAGCCGGTAAAATTTGTCGGTACGGCGACCGCCGGTACTGACCATATAGACGAGGCCTGGCTCAATCAGCAGGGTATCGCCTTTTCGGCAGCCCCGGGCTGTAACGCCATTGCGGTGGTTGAATATGTCTTTTCTGCTCTGCTGCTGCTGGCCGAGCGCGATGGTTTCCAGTTATCCGACCGTACGGTAGGTATTGTTGGGGTAGGGAACGTTGGCGGTCGCCTGCAGGCGCGCCTTGAGGCGCTGGGCATTCGCACCTTGCTCTGCGACCCACCCCGTGCCGAACGTGGCGACGACGGCGAATTCCTGCCGCTGGCGCAGCTGGTGGCTGAGGCGGACGTGCTGACCTTCCATACTCCGCTGTTTAAACAGGGCCCATACCAGACGCTGCATATGGCCGATGAGCCACTGCTGATGGCGCTGAAACCCGGTACTATTTTAATTAACGCCTGCCGTGGCCCGGTAGTGGATAACGCCGCCCTGCTGAAGGTGCTGGGGCTGCGCGACGATCTCAGCGTAGTGCTGGACGTCTGGGAGCCGGAGCCGGAACTGTCGCTGCCGCTGCTGGAAAAAGTGGACATTGCTACCGCTCATATTGCCGGTTACACCCTGGAAGGAAAGGCGCGCGGCACTACGCAGGTATTTGAAGCCTGGACGCAGTTTATCGGCCAGCCGCAGCAGGTGGCACTGGAGACGCTGCTGCCTGCGCCGGAGTTTGGGCGAATTACGCTGCGGGGCGAACTGGATCAGCCAACGCTGAAACGTCTGGTACATCTGGTGTATGATGTGCGCCGCGATGATGCGCCACTGCGCCACGTAGCGGCAATTCCGGGCGAATTTGATCGCCTGCGGAAGAATTATCAGGAGCGTCGCGAGTGGTCTTCGCTGCGGGTTGAGTGCGATAACATCGACACCGCCGCGCTGCTGAACAAGCTGGGCTTTAATGCCATCAGCCTTTAAGTCTTTTCTGAATCTTCAGGCGGTGAACTCACCGCCTTCTATTTTTGTGTCATTGTCTGGAGTAAACCAACATGTCTGACGGCTGGAATATCGCAATCTTAGGTGCGACAGGCGCAGTAGGGGGAGCTTTACTGGAATTGCTGGCGGAACGCCAGTTCCCGGTTGGTGAGCTGTATGCGCTGTCAAGCGAGCGTAGTGCGGGCGAAGTGCTGCGCTATGAAGGTAAATCTGTACGGGTTACCGATGCGGCAGAATTTGACTGGACGCAGGTGCAGCTGGCATTTTTCGTTGCCGGACGCGAAGCCTCGGCGCGATACGCCGATGATGCGGCCAATTCAGGTTGCCTGGTGATCGACAGCAGCGATCTGTTCGCGCTGGAGCCTGATGTCCCGCTGGTTGTGCCGGACGTAAACCCGCAGGTGCTGGCCGACTATCGCAACCGCAATATTATCAGCGTGGCCGATGCGTTAACCAGCCAGCTACTGTGCGCTATTAAACCGCTGGTCGATCAGGCTGGGTTAGGGCGTTTACAGGTGACCAACCTGCTGGCGGCATCTTCACATGGTAAGGCGGCGGTGGATTCGCTGGCTGGTGAGAGCGCGCGCCTGCTGAATGGACTGCCTGCGGAAGAGGGCTACTTTGGCCGTCAGCTGGCGTTCAACGTGCTGCCGCTGGTAGCGGATAGTGAAGGGAGCGTGCCCCATGAGCGTCGCCTGGTTGAGCAGGTACGTAAAGTGCTGCAAGACGAGGGATTGCCCATTGCAGTGAGCACCATTCAGGCACCGGTATTCTACGGTAATGCGCAGATTGTCTATATTGAAAACCTGCGCCCGATGTCATCCGAAGAGGCACGTGATGCCCTGAGCCAGATGGAAGATATCAACCTGACTGCGGAAAATGACTTCCCGACACAGGTTGGCGATGCCTCCGGCAGTGCCCATCTCAGCATTGGCAGCCTGCGTAATGATTATGGTATTCCCGAGCTGTTACAGTTCTGGTCAGTCGCTGATAACGTCCGTTTTGGCGGTGCGTTAATGGCGGTGAAAACTGCTGAGAAGCTGGTGCAGGAGTATTTCTACTAATGTCCGACATCGCCGTGCCACAGCCGACCATAAAACTGGCGCTGGGCATTGAATATGACGGGAGCCGCTACTTTGGCTGGCAGCGGCAGAATGAAGTGCGCAGCGTGCAGGAAAAACTGGAACAGGCGTTGTCGAAAGTCGCCGATCATCCGGTAGAAGTGCTATGTGCCGGGCGTACCGATGCCGGGGTACATGGCACGGGGCAGGTGGTGCACTTTGAAACCACCTCGCAGCGTAAAGACGCAGCCTGGACGCTGGGCGTCAACACCAATCTGCCGGAAGATATTGCGGTGCGCTGGGTGAAAGCGGTGCCGGAGGATTTCCATGCCCGTTTCAGCGCCACTGCACGCCGCTATCGCTATGTGATTTATAACCATCGGCTGCGTCCGGCGATTCTGGCCGGTGGCGTGACGCATTTTTATCATCCCCTGGATGTGGAAAGAATGCAGCGCGCCGGGCAGTGCCTGTTGGGTGAGAACGATTTTACTTCGTTTCGCGCCGTGCAGTGTCAGTCGCGAACGCCGATGCGCAACGTCATGCATCTTAATGTCAGCCGCCGCGGTGCATATGTGGTGGTAGATATTAAAGCCAATGCGTTCGTGCATCATATGGTGCGCAACATTGTTGGCAGTTTGATGGAAATTGGCTGTGGGAATCAGCCTGAAGGCTGGATGGCCGAACTGCTGGCAGCGAAAGATCGCAAGCTGGCGGCAGCGACAGGACGGGCAGAAGGCCTGTATCTGGTCGCGGTCGACTATCCCGCACGCTATGAGCTACCCCGTCCACCGATGGGACCACTGTTCCTCGGGGATTAACCCTGGCTGGAGTATTAAAGGAAGCCTGTATGGACTTGATTCGTTTTGTTGTCGACTTCATTTTGCATATCGACGTCCACCTCGCGGAGCTGGTTGCCCAGTACGGTATCTGGGTGTATGCGATTCTGTTTTTGATTCTGTTCTGCGAAACTGGCCTGGTAGTGACCCCCTTCCTGCCGGGAGACTCTCTGCTGTTTGTGGCGGGGGCACTCGCTGCGCTGCCGGGTAACGACCTGAATGTGCATACTATGGTAGCACTGATGGTGGTGGCAGCAATCCTTGGGGATGCGGTGAACTATACTATCGGACGGTTGTTCGGTGACAAGCTGTTCAGTAACCCGGACTCCAAAATTTTCCGTCGCAGCTATCTTGATAAAACCCATGAATTTTATGCGCGTCATGGCGGGAAAACGATAATTCTGGCGCGCTTCGTCCCTATCGTGCGTACTTTCGCGCCTTTTGTCGCGGGAATGGGTAAGATGTCCTATCGTCATTTTGCCATTTATAACGTGACGGGCGGGTTGCTGTGGGTGCTGCTGTTTACCTATGCGGGTTACCTGTTTGGTAATTTCCCGGTGGTGCAGGAGAACCTTAAGCTGTTGATTGTGGCGATTATCCTGGTGTCGGTGTTGCCGGGTGTTATTGAAGTGATCCGCCATCGCCGCGCGGCACGTCAGCAGAAACAACAATGATTTAAATCCTTACGCCAGCGCCCCCTGACCAGATTTTTGTCCACAGTGTCGGGCGGTTATGGTTTAATGAGCGATAAATTACGGTTTGCGCTGCGGCATCAGGCAGCGGCGCAGAAAAGAAAAACTGGCTCTCCCCAGCAGGAGTGCCAGGTTCAAACAGAAAGGTCATCAATGAGCTGGATTGAACGAATTCTCAATAAGAGCACCATCACCCCATCGCGTAAAGCAAGCATTCCTGAAGGGGTCTGGACAAAATGTGATAGCTGTGGGCAGGTTCTCTACCGTGCCGAGCTGGAACGTAATCTGGAAGTCTGCCCGAAGTGCGACCACCATATGCGTATGCATGGCCGCGATCGTCTGCACAGCGTGCTGGACGAAGGGTCACTGGTTGAGCTGGGCAGCGAGCTGGAACCAAAAGATGTGCTCAAGTTCCGGGATTCAAAAAAATATAAAGATCGTCTGGTAGCGGCTCAGAAAGAGACTAACGAAACCGACGCTCTGATTGTAATGAAGGGCACTTTGCACGGGATGCCTGTTGTGGCTGCGGCTTTTGAGTTCTCCTTTATGGGTGGCTCAATGGGTTCTGTGGTTGGTGCGCGCTTTGTGCGAGCAGTTGAACAGGCATTGGAAGATAACTGCCCGATGATCTGTTTCTCTGCCTCAGGCGGTGCCCGTATGCAGGAAGCGCTGATGTCGCTGATGCAGATGGCAAAAACCAGTGCAGCACTGGCGAAAATGCAGGCTCGTGGCCTGCCGTATATCTCCGTGCTGACTGACCCGACTATGGGTGGTGTTTCTGCCAGCTTTGCGATGCTGGGCGACCTGAACATTGCGGAACCAAAAGCGCTGATCGGCTTTGCCGGCCCACGCGTTATTGAACAGACCGTGCGTGAGAAACTGCCGCCGGGCTTCCAGCGCAGTGAGTTCCTGATCGAAAAGGGCGCGATTGATATGATCGTTCGCCGTCCGGTGATGCGCTTCAAGCTTGCCAGCCTGCTGGCAAAAATGATGAATCTCCCTGCACCACAGGAAGATGACATCAAAGAAGCGGCCGTTGAGGAACCACAGAGCCACGAGGCCTGACCGATGAAGAGAAAGGGATGCGCTGCGTCCCTTTCACCAATGCAGCGTAACGTTGTGAATGGGACACATGGATAATCTTCCTCAAGCCACGTCGCCTCTTGCCTCGTGGCTTTATTATCTTGAGCATTTACACGCTCAGGCTATCGAACTTGGGCTGGATCGCATCCGGCACGTTGCCACTTCTCTCGACCTGCTGACACCTGCCCCAGTCGTTTTCACCGTAGCCGGAACCAATGGTAAAGGCACCACCTGCCGTACCCTTGAAACCGTGCTGATGGCGGCGGGCTATCGCGTGGGTGTTTATAGTTCGCCCCATCTGGTGCGCTACACCGAACGGGTACGTATTCAGGGCGAAGAGCTGGCGGAGTCGGCACATACCGCCTCGTTTGCCGCCATTGAAGCCGGGCGCGGCGACACCTCTCTCACCTACTTTGAATACGGCACGCTGTCGGCGCTGTGGCTGTTTGCGCAGGCAAAGCTTGACGTAGTGATCCTTGAAGTCGGGCTGGGTGGGCGTCTTGATGCGACCAATATCGTCGATGCGGACGTGGCGGTGGTGACCAGCATCGCGCTGGATCATACCGACTGGCTGGGTTCCGATCGTGAGAGCATCGGGCGTGAAAAGGCCGGAGTATTTCGCAGTGGCAAGCCTGCGGTGGTGGGTGAGCCGGATATGCCGCACTCTATCGCCGATGTGGCGGCAGAGAAGGGCGCACAGCTGTTGCAGCGCGGCCGCGACTGGTCATACAGCGCAACTCCGGATAGCTGGTCTTTCCGCGATGCTAACGGCACGGTCGAACGGCTGCCGCTGCCGCAGGTGCCATTACCGAATGCCGCTACTGCCTTGGCAGCACTGCGGGCATCACCGCTCGCGGTCGATGAAGCAACTATCCGCAGCTCGCTGCATCAGGCGATGTTGCCCGGGCGCTTCCAGACGGTTTCCGAATCACCGCGCGTTATCCTTGATGTAGCGCACAACCCTCATGCGGCGGCCTATCTGGCGGGCCGTCTGGCGGAGGTGCCGCGCAGCGGTAAGGTGCATGCGGTCATCGGAATGCTGCACGATAAAGATATCGCCGGTACGCTGGCCTGCCTCACTCCATTAGTGGATTACTGGTACTGTGCGCCACTCGATGGCCCGCGCGGTGCGACGGCTGCTGAACTGATGGCGCACCTTGACGGTGCACAGGCGTTTGACTCGGTTGAGAGTGCCTGGCACCAGGCGCTGCTACAGGCGAGTGAACAAGATATTGTGCTGGTGTGTGGCTCATTCCACACCGTGGCGCAGGTAATGGAAACGATGGAAACGGAGAACGGCAGTGGCAAGTAAGTTTCAAAACCGTTTAGTCGGAACCATCATCATTGTGGCGCTGGGTGTGATTGTCCTGCCTGGTTTGCTCGATGGTAAAAAGAAACACTATAAAGAGGAGTTCGCGGCTATTCCGCTGGTGCCGAAGCCGGAAGATCAGCAGGAAACTGACCTGGTGCCGCCGCCAACGCAGTCGCTACCCGCACAGCCGCCAGAAGGGGCCGGGGCCGCAATTAGCGCGGGCAGTAACGCCGGTGACAACTCTTCTCAGGCCGACAGTGGTTCTACTGCGCCGCAGTCGCGTAATCAGCCAACGGTGGTAACACCTCCGCCGGTCAAACCTGTGCAGCAGCAGCCGAAAGTGGTGGAAAAACCGAAGCCGCAGCCTAAGCCAGTTGAAAAACCGATTGAGAAACCGGTAGAAAAACCGAAACCGGCAGAAAAACCGAAGCCGGTTGAGAAGCCTGAAGCGAAGGTTGAGACCCCGGTAGAGAGTAAGCCACCGGTCGCGGAAACTGCACCGTCAGGGCAGGCCTGGGTTGTGCAGCTTGGCGCGTTGAAAAACGCCGCGAAAGTGAATGAGATCGTCGCCCAGCTTCGTCTCTCCGGTTATCGTGCCTTCACTGTTCCAGCCACGCCGGTACAGGGTCAGATCACCCGTATTTACGTCGGGCCGGATGCTTCAAAAGCCAAAATGCAGGCGGCGGTTGGCGCGTTACAGGGGATCTCTGGTCTCGGCGGGGTAGTCAAACCTTACTCCGCCCGTTAGCCAATGCTGGCTCGTCGCTGACTATTGCGACGGGCTATCATTGCGATAGTTTTGATCACCCCGCGCCCGGAGCTGACAGCATGTCGTTCCGGGCGTCGTGCGTGATGATAGAGGCAAATCAAGGTATTGCGTAAGAGTGTTTCGCGGAGGAGATCCGCGTACGAAAGTGTTTTTTTTAAGCGTTCTCGTTTATTTAAATCACCACAGGAAAACCCTACGCAAACGTTTTCTTTTTCTGTTAGAATTCGCCCCGAACTGAGGCAGTATCCCCTTGCACCTGTGCTTACAGGGGGATGCAGGCTGACACAGGGGCCTGGTCACTGGAAGCGTTCATGGTCTGGATAGATTACGTCATTATTGCGGTAATTAGTTTTTCGGCTCTCGTTAGCCTGATTCGAGGATTTGTTCGGGAAGCTCTTTCTCTCGTCACCTGGGGTTGCGCATTTTTTGTCGCCAGTCATTACTACTCCTACCTTGCCGTCTGGTTCACAGGATTTGAAGACGAACTGGTTAGAAATGGGATCGCCATTGCGGTGTTATTCATTGCCACCCTGATTGTCGGGGCCATTGTTAACTACGTGATTGGTTCGCTGGTTGAAAAAACTGGCCTGTCGGGAACCGACAGAGTGCTGGGGGTCTGTTTTGGGGCATTACGCGGCGTGCTGATCGTTTCAGCGATGCTCTTTTTCCTCGACACATTCACCGGCTTTTCCAAAAGTGCGGACTGGCAGCAGTCCCAGCTTGTTCCTCAGTTCAGTTACATTATCAGGTGGTTTTTTGATTACCTGAAAAGCACGTCGAGTTTTTTGCCCCGGTAATCGCACCGGGGTCGCGGCTTATGAGGAAATGTCAATATGTGCGGTATTGTCGGGATCGCCGGTTTTGCACCGGTCAACCAGTCGATTTATGACGCGTTAACGGTGCTTCAGCACCGTGGGCAGGATGCCGCAGGCATCGTTACCATTGATGCATTGAATTGCTTCCGTCTGCGTAAAGCAAACGGTCTGGTCAGCGATGTATTTGAAGCCCGCCATATGCAACGTATGCAGGGTAATATGGGTATCGGCCATGTGCGTTACCCAACGGCAGGAAGCTCAAGTGCTTCTGAAGCCCAGCCTTTCTATGTTAACTCCCCTTACGGTATTACACTTGCCCATAACGGCAACCTGACCAATGCCCACGAACTGCGTAAAGAGCTGTTTGAAACTGGCCGCCGTCATGTAAATACCACTTCAGATTCTGAAATCCTGCTGAATATCTTTGCGCAGGAAGTGGATCGTTTCCAGCATGATCCGCTGGAAGCAGAGAACATCTTCTCCGCCGTTGCCGCAGTGCATCAGCGTGTACGCGGTGCCTATGCCTGCGTAGCGATGATCATCGGCCATGGTCTGGTGGCATTCCGCGACCCGAATGGCATTCGTCCGCTGGTGATCGGCAAGCGTCGTATGACTGATGGCCGTACCGAGTATATGGTGGCCTCTGAGAGCGTGGCGCTGGATACCCTGGGCTTTGAGTTCCTGCGCGATGTGGCACCAGGTGAAGCAGTGTATGTGACCGAAAAAGGCCAGCTGTTTACCCGCCAGTGTGCAGAAAATCCGAAGTGCAACCCGTGCCTGTTCGAGTACGTTTACTTTGCACGCCCGGATTCATTCCTCGACAAAATCTCGGTGTACAGCGCCCGCGTGCGTATGGGAACCAAGCTCGGTGAAAAGATCGCCCGCGAGTGGGAAGATCTGGATATCGATGTGGTCATCCCCATCCCTGAAACCTCCTGCGATATTGCACTGGAGATGGCGCGTATTCTCGATAAGCCCTACCGTCAGGGTTTTGTGAAAAACCGTTATGTCGGGCGTACCTTTATCATGCCAGGTCAGCACCAGCGTCGTAGCGCAGTTCGCCGCAAGCTGAATGCTAACCGTGCCGAATTCCGCGGTAAAAACGTGCTTCTGGTGGATGACTCCATCGTACGCGGAACCACCTCAGAACAGATTATCGAGATGGCGCGTGAAGCCGGAGCGAAGAAGGTGTATCTCGCTTCTGCGGCACCGGAAATCCGGTTCCCAAATGTCTACGGCATTGATATGCCAAGCGCCACAGAGCTGATTGCTCACGGTCGTGAAGTGGAAGAGATCCGTCAGCTAATCGGAGCAGATGCGCTGATCTTCCAGGATCTGAGCGATCTGATTGAGGCAGTGCGTGAAGAGAATCCAGACATCGCCCAGTTTGAGTGTTCAGTATTCGATGGTATCTACGTCACCAAAGATGTAGACCAGCAGTACCTGGAATATCTGCAATCTCTGCGTAATGATGATGCGAAAGCGATGCAGCTTCAGAATGAAGTAGAGAATCTTGAAATGCACAACGAAGGCTAATACCCGTCGTACTTCAAGCCATATGCGCGTTGGCTACGTCTGTTCACCCCGGTCACATAGTTGATCTATGCTCCCGGGGATTCACAGCCTTGCCGCCTTCATCTGACTCGAATTACTTAGGGTATACCTGCCGTACTTCAGGCAATGAGTGCGTTGGCTGCGTCTGACTCGAATTACTCAGGGTATACCGGCCGCACTTCAGGCAATGAGTGCGTTGGCTGCATCTGACTCGAATTACTCAGGGTAAATAAGCTAAGATGGGCCGGAAGCGATTCCGGCTCATTTTTTTTAAGGATTGTGTATGAAACGACTCATTATTGGCATCTCAGGCGCCAGCGGTGTGATTTATGGCATCCGCACGCTGCAAATTTTGCAGCAGGTTAGCGGCGTGGAGACTCACCTGATAATGAGCCAGGCCGCACGACAGACGCTGGCGCTGGAAAGTGACTACTCGCTGCGTGAAGTGCAGGCGCTGGCGGACGTGGTGCACGATGCGCGCGATATTGCGGCCAGTATCTCCTCAGGTTCCTATAAAACCGACGGCATGGCCATCCTGCCCTGTTCGATGAAAACCCTCTCCGGTATTGTTCACAGCTACAGCGATGGCCTGCTGACCCGTGCCGCCGATGTGGTGCTGAAAGAGCGACGCCGGCTGGTGCTTTGTGTGCGTGAAACGCCGCTGCATCTTGGCCATCTGCGTATGATGACCACCGCTTCTGAACTGGGGGCGATTATTATGCCGCCAGTGCCTGCCTTTTATCATCGCCCGCAAAGCGTAATGGATATTGTCGACCAGACGGTTAACCGGGTGCTGGATCAGTTCGATATCGAGCTGGATGAAGATCTGTTTACGCGCTGGCAAGGTGCATAACAGCCGCTGATGCGCACTACATTAGTGCAAATGTTGGTGCTGAATCGCTTTTCGTGCAAGTTGTGCACCAATATGAAACATTGTTACTCCTGTATTCCAACAAACCTGCTATAAATTTTCCTGCAAACCGAGCGATCACGGTGCCTGGGACCTCCCGCGATAGAAACAGCACCGTGCTACAAAATGTGGCACGGAACCTGCTAATTGTATTGTGTAAGTCACTGTGCAGACACATCATGAACCATTAAAAATAATAGCCCCGAAAGATTTCGGGTTGCGGGCAAACGGCAATCAAACAAATCTCAGGAGCTTACATCAGTAAGTGACGGGATAAGTGAGAACAGCCAATGCTTATGCAGCGTGAAAGATGAAGGGGACTGAGGATAATTTATGAAAAAGCAGGTCCTGGCTCTCTCCCTGTTAATGTCCATTACAGCTGCAAGCAGCGCTTTTGCTGCGGGTCCAAAAACGCTGCGCATCGGTACCGATCCTACCTATGCACCGTTCGAAATGAAAAATGCTCAGGGGCAGCTGGTTGGTTTTGATATCGACCTGGCTACCGAAATCTGTAAGCGTATGGAAACCAAATGTACCTTTGTGGAGAGCGACTTCGACGCGCTTATCCCATCGCTGAAAGCGAAGAAGATCGATGCGATTATCTCTTCCCTGTCAATCACCGAAAAGCGTCAGCAGGAGATCGCCTTCTCTGAAAAACTGTACGCAGCTAACTCACGCCTGATTGCACCGAAAGGCTCCAAAATTCAGCCGACCCTGGAATCCCTGAAAGGAAAAACCATCGGTCTGTTACAGGGCACCACGCAGGAAACTTACGCTAACGAAAACTGGCGTCCAAAAGGCGTGACGGTCACCCCATACGCCAACCAGGATCTGGTATATCAGGATCTGACTGCGGGCCGTATCGACGCTGCGTTCCAGGATGAAGTCGCCGCCAGCGAAGGCTTCCTCAAACAGCCAGCGGGTAAAGAGTATGCGTTTGCCGGCCCGGCGGTGAAGGATGAGAAGATCTTTGGTGTAGGTACCGGTATCGGGATGAGCAAAGAGAACCCTCAGCTGAAAGCCGCTATCGACAAAGCCTTTGATGAGATTCGCAAAGATGGCACCTACGACAAATTAGCGAAGAAATATTTCGATTTTGATGTGTACGGCGGTTAAGTAAAACCCTGTCTGCGGCCTCACCGTGAACAGCGGTGAGGTTGATGTTAGCAAATGATTATTTATACCTAATTAATTCGGGCTACAGCAAGGCGGCAAACGACTCAATCCCGATGACCTTACATAAGTAAGTTATTCGGGTGAGCGAGAGCGGCCAACGCAGCTGCAGCCTGGATTTTAACGGTAGAAAGACAGGATGTGCTTATGCTGTATGGCTACTCTGAAGTCATTTTTAAAGGTGCGATGGTGACACTGGAGCTGGCCCTCAGTTCGGTAGTGTTTGCCGTTATCCTGGGATTGATTGGCGCCGGGGCCAAACTCTCCAGTAGCCGCCTGCTGGTGGTTATTTTTGAAGGCTATACCACACTGATCCGCGGTGTACCGGATCTGGTACTGATGCTGCTGATCTTCTACGGTCTGCAAATCGCTCTCAACCAGGTAACGGATTTCCTCGGCCTGCCGCAGTTTGATATCGATCCCATGGTGGCCGGTATCATCACCCTGGGCTTTATCTACGGAGCCTACTTCACCGAAACCTTTCGTGGTGCCTATATGGCCGTACCGAAAGGACAGATCGAGGCTGCGACCGCCTTTGGTTTCACCCGTTCTCAGGTATTCCGCCGCATAATGTTCCCTGGCATGATGCGCTTTGCGCTACCGGGTATCGGCAATAACTGGCAGGTGATCCTCAAAGCCACCGCGCTGGTATCGCTGCTTGGGCTGGAAGATGTGGTGAAAGCCACTCAGCTGGCGGGGAAATCGACATGGGAACCGTTCTATTTCGCCATCGTCGCCGGTGTTATCTATCTGATTTTTACCACGCTCTCCAACGGAGTGCTCTGGTGGCTGGAACGCCGATATACGGTGGGTGTTAAAAGGGCTGATCTATGATTGAAATTATTCAGGAGTACTGGAAAGCCCTGCTGTGGACGGATGGTTACCGCTTCTCTGGCGTGGCGATCACGCTTTGGCTGCTGGTGGTGTCCGTCGGGCTGGGCGGCTGTCTGGCGGTGCTGATGTCGATTGCCCGCGTCTCTCCCGTCAAAGCCATCCGTTTTCCGGTGTGGCTGTTTACCTACGTGTTTCGCGGAACGCCGCTGTATGTGCAGCTACTGGTGTTTTACTCCGGTATGTACACGCTGGAGGTGGTGAAGGGCACTGAATTGCTCAATGCTTTTTTCCGCAGCGGGCTGAACTGTACGCTGCTGGCGCTGACGCTTAATACCTGTGCCTACACGACGGAGATCTTTGCCGGGGCAATCCGCGCGGTACCGCATGGAGAGATCGAAGCTGCACGTGCTTACGGGTTCTCCACCTTCAAACTGTATCGCTGCATTATTATGCCTTCCGCCCTGCGTTCGGCGCTGCCTGCTTACAGTAATGAAGTGATTTTGATGCTGCACTCGACGGCGCTGGCGTTTACCGCCACCGTGCCGGATCTGCTCAAAGTGGCGCGCGATATTAACTCCGCCACCTATCAGCCGTTTATTGCTTTTGGCATTGCGGCGGTGCTGTATCTGATTATTTCCTATGTGTTGATTAGTCTGTTCCGTAAAGCGGAAAAACGCTGGCTGGCGCACGTTAAACCTTCATCGTCACACTGAGTAAACACTATGGCTGATAATAAATTAAGCGTCACCGAGCTGCATAAACGTTACGGTGAACATGAAGTGCTGAAGGGTGTTTCACTCCAGGCGAATGCCGGGGATGTGATCTCAATCATTGGTTCATCCGGCTCCGGAAAAAGTACTTTCCTGCGCTGCATTAACTTCCTCGAAAAACCGAGTGAAGGCACCATTTCGGTGAATAACGAAAATATCAATCTGGTGCGTGATGTTGATGGTCAGCTGAAAGTTTCCAATAAAGAGCAGCTGCGTATGCTGCGCACCCGCCTGACGATGGTGTTCCAGCATTTTAATCTCTGGAGCCATATGACGGTGCTGGAGAACGTCATGGAAGCGCCGGTACAGGTGCTGGGCCTGAGCAAAAGTGAAGCGCGTGAGCGCGCCATTCGCTACCTGGATAAGGTGGGCATTGACGAGCGTGCGCGGGCGAAATACCCGGTACATCTGTCAGGGGGCCAGCAGCAGCGTGTCTCTATTGCCCGTGCACTGGCAATGGAGCCTGAGGTGCTGCTGTTTGATGAGCCTACCTCAGCGCTCGATCCCGAGCTGGTGGGTGAGGTGCTGCGTATTATGCAGAAACTGGCGGAAGAGGGGATAACCATGGTGGTGGTGACCCATGAGATGGAGTTTGCCCGGCATGTGTCGAACCATGTGATTTTCCTGCATCAGGGAAAAATTGAAGAGGAAGGGCCGCCGGAGGAGGTGTTTAATCATCCGAAGAGTACGCGATTGCAGCAGTTTTTATCTGGGGCATTAAAGTAGCGCTGGGCGAGTCACGCTTCGTCCGGTACTGACGGGTCAGGCCTGCCTGACCCCTACGGTATTCGCTGTCCCGTAGGGGCGAGGCACGCCTCGCCCGATGCTGCGGTTTAGCACACTGTCCCGTAGGGGCGAGGCACGCCTCGCCCGGTGCCGATCCCGCCGTTAAATCACATCCGCCAGGGCATGATGCAATTCGTACCAGCGAAAACGAAATCCCGATGCTTCCAGACGCTGTGGCAGCACATGCTGCCCCCCCAGCACCAGCACCGCTGATTCCCCCATCATCAGGCGGATTGCCGCCGCCGGAGTGCGCATAAACGCCGGACGGTGCATGACTTCACCCAGTGCAGCCGCAAACTGTTCATTGCGCACCGCGTAAGGTGCCACCAGATTAAACGGGCCGTCCAGCGTGGGATTATCCAGCAGCCAGATAATGCCGCTGACCGCATCGTCCAGATGCACCCACGGCAGATATTGCTTGCCATTACCCAGCGGCCCGCCAATACCCAGCTTAAACGGCAGCTTCATCTTCTCCAGCGCACCGCCCGTCGGCGACAGCACCACGCCCGTTCGCAGCAGGCATACGCGGGTTCGTTCACTTTGCGCCTTCAGCGCCAGCTGCTCCCAGCGCGCACACAGCTCATGGGTAAACTCAGCGTGGCCCGGATCATCCTCGGTCACCACAATATCGCCAGTGTTCCCATAAAAACCGGTGGCGGAACCGGAAATCAGCACCGCAGGCGGCGTGCTGCTGGCCTGGATCAACTCAACCAGTCGCTGGGTAATCTGCCAGCGGCTATCGCACAGCAGGCGCTTCTGCGGTTCGCTCCAGCGCTTTGCCGCGATGGATTCCCCGGCCAGATTGATCACCGCATCAATGCCGTTTAAATCTTGCTGCTGATCCAGCCCCGACCACAGCGCGACCTTTTCACTCAGAGTTTCACGTGCAGCGGCAACGTTGCGGGTGACGACGCTAATCTGGTGGCCAGCCTGAAGTAATCGGGCAGTTAACGGGCGGCCAATCAGCCCCGTCGCACCGGTAATCAGAATATGCATACGGATAATCCTTCAGAATGAGCCAGTACAATTTCCTGCTTTCAGCATAGGTGAAGATATCAGGATTGCGTGTGATAAGGCGCACGCACAGCAATAGATGTGGGCTGCTCTGAAATACAAAAACATAGCCGCCGTGGAGATTGCCTTCAGCATAAAAAATCGGTAAACAGGATGTACCGATCTGTGAATGTCAGAGGTTAGCCCAATGAGTTATCCCACGATTCTGTTGTGGTCAGATTCCAACTTTTTTAGTCCGTATGTGATGTCTGTATATGTTGCTCTGAGTGAGAAGGGCATTCCGTTTTCACTGAAGCGTGTCAACCTCAGCAGCCGCGAACATCAGCAGCAGGCTTATGGAGAAGTTTCACTGACGCGCCGCGTACCGACGTTGCAGGTCGACAATTTCTACTTATCTGAATCTTCCGCCATCGCGGAATATCTCGAAGATCGCTTCCCGGCACCGGATTATGAGCGCCTCTATCCGCGTGATATCGAAAAACGCGCCAAAGCGCGTGAAATTCAGGCCTGGTTACGCAGTGATTTTATGCCTCTGCGCCAGCAGCGCCCAACGGAGGTGCTGTTTGCCGGTGCACGTTTCGCGCCGCTGGACGAAGCCGGGCAGCAGTCAGCCGCCACGCTGACAGAGGCAGTTGAGCGTCTGTTGCCGCCGGGCCAGCATAATCTGTTTGGTGAATGGTCGATAGCTGATACCGACCTGGCGCTGATGCTGAATCGTCTGGCGCTGCATGGCGACCCGCTGCCGCAGCGCCTGGCAGATTATGCGCATTTCCAGTGGCAGCGTGCATCCGTTCAGCTGTGGCTATCCGAGTCGTCAAAAACTGCATAGCGCACAAGAGCACAAAATGATGATTGCGAAGTGCAGCGTTAAACATTAATTTAGGCGGCCCGCACAACCGTGCGCGGAAATGTTTGATTCAACTGTGCGCCAGGCGCCAGAACAAAAAGGGTTACGGATGGTGGAGCAAGATCAGGGCACGGAATGGGTGGATATCGTTAACGAAGATAACGAGGTTATTGCACAATCCAGCCGTGTACAGATGCGTGCGCAGTGTTTGCGCCATCGCGCAACCTATATCGTGGTTCACGATGGTATGGGCAAGATTTTGGTGCAGCGTCGCACCGAGACCAAAGACTTTATGCCAGGAATGCTGGATGCCACCGCCGGAGGGGTTGTACAGGCCGGTGAAGAGATGCTGGGTTCGGCGCGGCGTGAAGCCGAAGAGGAGCTGGGTATCGCTGCGGTGCCGTTTGCTGAACACGGCCAGTTCTATTATGAAGATGAACACTGCCGCGTATGGGGTGGCTTATTCAGCTGCGTCTCCCACGGCCCGTTTGCTATGCAGGAAGAGGAAGTGGATGAAATTTTCTGGATGACGCCGGAAGAGATCACCGCCCGCTGTGACGAGTTCACCTCCGACTCGCTTAAAGCGCTGTCGCTGTGGCTGACGCGTAATAACGAATCAGGCCGCCACGACTGATCCTCCCTGTGGCGCAGGCACTCTGCGCCACAGTTTATCAACCCCTCTGAAAAACGCGTTTAATGTGCCGGACTGGACTGGCGCATCTTTTCGCCGCGTCGGCGTAATACTTCCATCACAACCAGCAGAATCAACGAGGCACCAATCATCAGACTGGCGGCCGCAGCGATAGTCGGGTCAAGATTTTCGCGGATACCGGCAAACATCTGAATCGGCAGCGTACGCTGGTTTGGGCTGGCAAGAAACAGCGTAACCACCACCTCATCAAACGAAGCCGCAAAGGCAAACAGTGCACCGGAAAAGACGCCGGGGGCGATTAACGGCAGCGTCACCTTGCGGAAGGTCAGCAGCGGTGAAGCACCAAGGCTGGCGGCAGCGCGTGACAGATTAGTGTCGTAACTTTTCAGCACCGCCACCACGGTGATGACGACAAAAGGCACGCCAAGCAGCGCGTGGGCCAGCACCAGACCGAGGTAGCTGTTAAGCAGTGACAGTTTGGCAAAGAAGAAGAACATACCCACGGCAATAATCACCACCGGGGCGACCATTGGTGAAATAATAATCGCCATCACAATACCTTTACCGCGAAACTCACCGCGCACCAGGCCAATCGATGCCAGCACCCCCAGTACGGTAGCCAGCAGGGTGGCGAGCGGAGCAATCAGCAGGCTGTTAAGCAGTGCCCCCAGCCACTCCTGTGAGTGGAAAAAGGTGTCGTACCAGCGCAGCGAAAAACCACTTAACGGATAGCTGAGAAATGAGCTGGAGTTAAATGACAGCGGTACAATCACCAGCACCGGCACGATAAGAAACAGCAGCACCGCCGCCGCATAACAGTTAAACAGCCCTTTCCACAGGCGCAGGATCAGCGTTCCCTGTTGTCTCATCATCTTCTCCTTAGTGAGCTGCCGCTTCGGCAGAGGTACGGGTGACACGGACGTAGACGATATAGAGCAGCAGGACGATGATCAGTAGCTGACTGCCCAGCGCTGCGGCCATACCCCAGTTCATGGTGCTGTTAGTAAAGAAGGCCACAAAGTAGCTCACCATCTGGTCATTCGGCCCGCCCAGCAGGGCAGGGGTAACGTAATAGCCGATGGCCATCATAAACACCAGCAGTGCTCCGGCGGCGATCCCCGCATAGGTCTGCGGCACATAGACGCGCCAGAAGGCGAGGAAGGGGTGAGCACCCAGTGAAATAGCCGCACGCACATAGCTGGGTGAGATGCCTTTCATCACCGCATACAGCGGCAGCACGATAAACGGCAGCAGGATATGGGTCATCGAGATAAACACCCCGATACGGTTAAACACCAGCGTCAGCGGATGGTCGATAATTCCCATCCCCAGCAGCGCACGGTTGATCAGCCCGCCTGACTGCAACAGCACAATCCAGCTGGCGGTGCGGACAATCAGCGACGTCCAGAACGGCAACAGTACGAGGATCATCAGCAGATTGGCGCGGTTAGCTGGCTGTTTCGCCAGCCAGTAGGCTAGCGGGTAGCCAATACCGACGCACAGCAGCGTCACCACCGTAGCCATCCACAGGGTACGCAGCAGTACGTTAACATACAGCGCCTGGTCAGCAGGCAACGCCTGAATATCGCCGCTGGCTGCATCGATCTTGCGGTCAAAAACCGACAGCAGATAGTAGCTGGTCACGGGGCTGGATACCCGCTTCAGCGTCTGCCAGGTACTCAGCTCTCCCCATGCGGGCTGCCCGGCAATCATCGCCGGTTTTACTCCGGTACCGGAGGCGGGAATGAGCCGTGGTGCGGTGGTAATCAAACGACGAAACGATGAGTTTTCATAGCTCAGACGTTTCGCAACGGTGGCAATCTGGCCGCGCTCGCGTGCGGCGATCAGCTCTTTCCCCAGCGTGGCGTAAAGCGCCTCATCCGGCAGGGCGCTGCCTGACCACTCTGCCAGCGCGGCGGAAGTTTGCGGCAGGTTGTCGTGAAACTCCGGGTTCTCGACGCTTTTGCTCAGAATGGAGACGATGGGGAACAGGAAACAGACCACCACGAAGATCAGCAGCGGTGCAATCAGCAGCAGGGAGCGACGGGTTTTGGCACCGTCGACCTCACGCAGACGCTGTTGCAGGCCTGGCGATGCCGCTGGTGGCGCGATTCCCGGCGGGGGATCCATCACGGTGTTTTGACTCATAGCGGTTTCCTTGTGGCATAAATGGCCGGAGTGCTCCGGCCCTGTCTGAATGAGTGAAATTACCTTGCGGCCCAGGCGTTGAAGCGCTGCTCCAGGTCTTCACCGTGCTCCAGCCAGAAATCACTGTTTACCTGCACAGAGGTGGCGAGGTTATCCGGTGCCGTTGGCAGTTTGCTCAGGCGTGCCGGATCAAGCAGCTTGCTGGTAGTGATATTGGTCGGGCCATAAGGAATGTTCTCAGCAAACACTTTCTGGTTTTCCGCCTTGTTGGCGAAAGCAATAAACTTCTCGGCCAGCGCTTTGTGTTTTGAACCTTTTACAATCGCCCAGTTATCCAGGTCGTAGATCGCGTTATCCCAGACGATTTTGAAATTATGACCTTCGTCCTGCGCGGCCCCGATGCGACCGTTATAGGCGGAGCTCATCACTACATCGCCGGAAACCAGCCATTGCAGCGGCTGCGCGCCGGATTCCCACCACTGAATATTTGGTTTCAGCTGATCCAGTTTTTTGAATGCGCGATCCACACCTGCCGGGGTCGCCAGGACTTTATAAACATCCTCACGTTTGACACCGTCGGCCATCAGCGCGATCTCCATGGTGTATTTCGCGCTCTTACGCAGTGCGCGTTTGCCCGGGAATTCTTTCACATTCCAGAAGTCTGCCCAGTTTGCCGGACCTTTTTTCAGTTTGCTGGCGTCATAGGTCAGCACCGTCGACCAGACGAAGATCCCGGCACCGCACTCGGAGACGGCGGCAGGAATAAAGTCAGTTTTATTACCCAGCTTGCTCCAGTCCAGCTGTTCAAACAGGCCCTCCTCGCAGCCGCGTTGCAGCTCCGGTGTTTCCAGTTCCACCACATCCCAGCCTATCTGTCCGGTCTCGACCATGGCGCGGATACGTGCCATTTCGCCGTTATATTCCCCTGACTCAATGGTGCCCAGTCCGGCGGCGGTAAAGGGTTTATAAAACGCCTTATCCTGCGCATCTTTATTGGTGCCACCGAAGGAGATAACCGTCAGGCTTTCCGCCTGTGCCTGGAGTGTGAACGTTGCGAGAATCAGTGCTGCTAAAGTCTTGACCATGCCAGGCTCCTAATTATTAATGTTATTTAGATGCAGTTTCTATGCCACTTCCCTGTGGCCGCGAGCTGTGAATCAGCCGCGTAATAAAGAAGAGAGCAGAGTGAGCGCGCTTTTAAACTGAGCGTCAGGAATAGTGAGTGGATAGAGGAAGCGGATAACGTTGCCGTGTACGCCGCAGGTCAGCAGAATCAGACCCTGCTCCAGCGCACGCTGCTGGATAGAGCGGGCGATCTCTGCGGAAGGTTTCCCGGTGGCCGGATCATTAAACTCTGCGGCGACCATCGATCCGCGAGCACGCACTTCCACCAGCGCCGGATTGCCGCAGGCGTTAAGCATTTCCACCAGCCCGGCCCCCAGACGCAGGGCGCGTGCGCACAGCTGCTCCTCTTCAATCACTTCCAGCACTGCCAGCGCACCGGCTACCGCCAGCGGATTACCCGCATAAGTGCCGCCAAGGCCGCCAGGCTCCGGCGCATCCATCAGCTCCGCGCGACCGGAAACCGCAGAAATCGGCAGCCCGCCGCCCAGGCTTTTCGCCATGGTCATCAGGTCAGGTTTTGCATCCGGATAGTATTCGCTGGCGAACATTTTGCCGGTACGGGCAAAACCGGTCTGAATCTCGTCAGCAATCATCACAATGCCGTAGCGATCGCACAGGGTACGCAGGGCGGTGACAAACTCAGCCGGGGCGATATTAAAACCGCCTTCCCCCTGAATAGGTTCATAGATAATCGCTGCAACCTGCTGCGGGCTGATATCACATTTAAACAGTGTTTCAAGGCTCTCCATCGCATCGGCCACGCTGAAACCATGCAGCGCATTCGGATAGCGGGCATGGAACACCGAGCCAGGGAACGGGCCAAAACCGGTTTTGTACGGCGTGACTTTACCCGTCAGCCCCATGGTCATCAGCGTACGGCCATGGAATGCACCGCTAAAGGCAATCACGCCGGGACGCCCGGTGGCGGCACGGGCAATCTTCACCGCGTTTTCCACCGCTTCGGCACCGCTGGAGAAAAAGGTGGTTTTGCACGGCCCGGCAACCGGAACCCGCTGGTTAAGCTGTTCGGCCAGGGCGATATAGTTCTCGTACGGGATGACCTGGTAAGCGGTATGGGTGAAGCACTCAAGCTGGGCGCGGATGGCCGCCATCACCTTCGGGTGGCGATGACCGGTATTCAGCACCGCGATGCCCGCAGTGAAGTCGATATACTCACGGCCCTGATGATCCCACAGCGTGGCATTTTCCGCTTTGGTGGCGAAGAAATCACACATCACACCCACTCCGCGTGGGGTGGCGTTGAGACGGCGCTGCTGTATTTCACTGTTGCTCATGGTGTAACCTCAATTATGAATTTCGCGTACTCTGCTCTCCTTGCTTTGTAGCCTTTTCGGGGTTTTATAATCCAGAGCCAGTTTTTTTTATTTCAAGGAACCAATTTTGCGAACCTTACTCGGCGACCTGCTCGCGCATCGCCTGGCACTGGCTCCTGAGGGAGCGCTGGGCAAGCGTTTATACGATGTGTTGCAGTGCGCGATTCAGGATGGATCGATTGCCACCGGCAGCCGTTTACCCGCCACGCGCGATCTGGCGCAAGATCTGTCCGTGTCGCGTAATACCGTGCTGGCGGCGTATGAACAGTTGCAGTCAGAGGGGTATCTGCAAACCCGTACCGGCAGCGGCACCTTTGTCTGCGATGCGCTGCCGGAAACGATGCCTGATGCAGGAGAAATACCGGTCAGCGCCAGCCGGCCGTTTAATTTTGTCCGCCTCTCCAGCCGTGGCTCTCGCCTGCTAACGCGCAGCGGTGCCGGGCCGCATCAGTGGGGGGCGTTTATGCCCGGCGTACCGGATGTCAGCCATATGCCGCATGATATCTGGCGCAAAATCCACCTGCGGCTGAGTCGCCGGATGCCGGTGGAGGCGCTGAGTTACTCCGGCCACGGCGGTTGCGTGCAGTTGCAGCAGGCGCTGGCTGATTATCTGCGGGTGATCCGTTCGCTCAACTGTACGCCCGATCAGATTCTGGTAACTGCCGGTACTCACCAGTCGCTGGATCTGCTGGCAAAAATGCTCTGTGACCCGGGCGATCGCGCATGGGTTGAAGAGCCGGGCTACTGGGGCATCCGTAACGTGCTGGCGGTGAACGGTATTGAGCTGCTGCCAACGGCGGTGGATGAGCAGGGCATGATGCTGCCCGATATCAGCGGCGACGCCCGCCCGCCACGGCTGATTTGTGTTACTCCCTCCCACCAGTATCCGCTGGGTTCGGTGATGAGCCTGCAACGGCGGCACCAGCTGCTTGAGCTGGCGAAACGCGTCGGAAGTTGGGTGGTGGAGGATGATTACGACGGCGAGTTTCGCTTCAGCGACTCACCGATCCCGGCGTTGCAGGGGCTGGCTCCGGATGCACCGGTAATTTACCTCGGCACCTTCAGTAAAACCCTCTATCCGGGCCTGCGTCTGAGTTACATGGTGGTGCCGAAACCGCTGGCGGCGCGGATGAAAATGGCCCATTCCGAGCTGTATCGTGGCGGCAACGGGCTGGTACAGCTGACGCTGGCTGAATTTATCCGGGAAGGGCACTATGCCGCCCATGTGCGAAAAATGCGCCAGCTCTACAGCCGACGCCGTGCGGAGCTGGTACGGGTGATTCAGGACAGTCTTGGGGAAGCGTTTATTGCCCAACAGAGCAATGCCGGGCTGCATCTGATTCTGTCACTGCCCGATAACATTGACGATGTGGCACTCAGCGCCGAGCTTGAGCAAAACGGCGTACTGACGCGTCCGCTATCCGCCTACTACCTGCTTGGCACCACGCGACGCGGGCTGCTGCTGGGCTATGCCTGCGTTGATGAGCAGCAGATGGCGGAGAAGTTTGCGCCGATCCTCGCCTGCCTGAGGCGGCGCTTAAATCCGCAGGGGACGCCCTGCGATGGTGCATAGCCAAATGATTGCCTGATTCTGCCGTTTTTTCAGGCGAATTTTATCGGTAAAATAAAAATACAATAGAAAACAATAGCCTGCGAGCGATGCTTTCAGGCTTTTTTTTGTGTTTTTGTCAGATTCTGCTTGTCGAAGCGAAATTTGTTGTGGTAGAGCTAAAAAAGAGCCACCCAACAGACACGCCCCCGCAGGAGTTATGCACAAAGCGTGCCTGGGACGTTTTTTCCCCGTTTAACGAGAGAATGCTATGAGATCCCTGGTGAGTTTTAAGAATATCAAAAAGAGCTACGACGGCGAAAAGCTGGTGGTTCGTAATCTGAATCTTGAGGTACAGGAGGGCGAGTTTTTAACTCTTTTAGGGCCATCCGGTTCCGGAAAAACCACCAGTCTGATGATGCTGGCCGGGTTTGAAACGCCGACCGACGGAGAAATTTATCTGCGCGATCAGCCATTACATACCCTGCCACCGCACCAGCGTGATATCGGTATGGTATTTCAAAACTATGCGCTATTCCCGCATATGACAGTGGCGGAAAACCTCGCTTTCCCGCTGTCGATTCGCCGCATGAGCAAGGTCGATATCAGGGAGCGGGTAGCGCGTATTTTGGATATGATCAAACTCACGCCACTGGCCGATCGCTATCCGGCGCAGATGTCAGGAGGACAGCAGCAAAGGGTGGCCCTGGCGCGGGCGCTGGTGTTTGAGCCGAAACTGATTCTGATGGATGAGCCATTGGGCGCGCTGGACAAACAGTTACGTGAACATATGCAGCTGGAGATCAAACAGCTGCATGAGATGCTCGGTCTGACGATTGTCTACGTGACGCACGATCAGAGCGAAGCCATGACCATGTCTAACCGGGTGGCGGTATTTAACGACGGTATGATCCAGCAGATGGACAGCCCCGGAACGCTCTATGAGCAGCCCGCCAATGCTTTTGTGGCGCAGTTTATTGGTGAGAATAACAGCCTGCTGGCGACTCAGGTGGCAGCGCAGGGGGATTACTATCGGGTGAAGCTTGATGACGGCTGCGAACTGGATGCGTTAAAAGTGCGGCCCAGCTCCCCGGGGAAAAAAATTCAGCTCAGTATTCGTCCGGAGCGTATTAACGTTAATGCACCAGAGCAGGGCGATCAGCAGGTGAAAGCACGTATTCAGCAGTTTATCTATCTGGGTGACCATGTGCGGATGCTGACTGAAGTTGCGGGGCAGGGTAATTTTATGGTCAAGCTGTCGCCAGCCAAAATGGATAGCCGCTGGCAGCCGGGCAGTGAGGTGATGCTATCGTGGCAGCCTGAGCATCTGCGTGCGCTGGATGTGGTGATCCAGTAATAAAAAAGGGCCAGGCATGCCTGGCCCCTACGGGGTACGTTTGATTACGCACCTGCACGAGGTACGTTGTATTCGCAGGGGACAGGCACGCCTGACCCGCACCGGGTACGTTGTATTCGCAGGGGACAGGCACGCCTGACTCGCACGGGGTACATTTTATTCGTAGGGGTCAGGCACGCCTGACCCTGTCCCTGAAACGTTGTTACCCTTCCGCCTGCTTGGACTGAATCGCCGTCAGGGCAATGGTATAGACGATATCGTCAACCAGTGCGCCGCGTGACAGGTCGTTGACCGGCTTACGCATACCCTGCAGCATTGGCCCAATGGAGATCAGGTCAGCCGAGCGCTGTACCGCTTTATAAGTGGTGTTACCGGTGTTCAGATCCGGGAAGATGAACACGGTAGCACGACCTGCAACCGGTGAGTTAGGCGCTTTAGATTTGGCAACATCAGCCATAATCGCAGCGTCGTATTGCAGTGGCCCGTCGATCACCAGGTCAGGACGTTTTTCCTGGGCAATGCGCGTTGCTTCACGTACTTTCTCCACGTCACTACCGGCACCTGAGGTTCCGGTGGAGTAGGAGATCATCGCCACGCGCGGCTCGATGCCAAACGCCAGCGCGGAATCAGCGGACTGAATAGCAATCTCTGCCAGCTGTTCTGGGTTCGGATCCGGGTTAATCGCACAGTCACCGTAAACCAGAACCTGTTCAGGCAGCAGCATAAAGAACACGGAAGAAACCAGCGAACTGCCTGGTGCCGTTTTGATCAGCTGCAACGGTGGGCGGATGGTGTTGGCGGTGGTGTGAACCGCACCGGAAACCAGACCGTCAACTTCGCCGCGCTCCAGCATCATAGTGCCGAGCATCACGTTATCTTCCAGCTGCTCCTGCGCAACCACTTCGGTCATGCCCTTGCTCTTACGCAGCTCAACCAGGCGAGCAACATAGTTATCACGTGCGACAGCCGGGTCAACAATCTCAATGCCTTTGCCCAGTTCAACGCCCTGAGCGGCGGCTACGCGCTGGATCTCATCCGGGTTACCCAGCAGGATACAGGTCGCGATGCCGCGTTCAGCACAGATAGCGGCTGCTTTAACGGTACGTGGCTCATCGCCCTCTGGCAGAACGATACGTTTGCCCGCTTTGCGAGCCAGTTCGGTCAGCTGGTAGCGGAAGGCTGGTGGTGACAGGCGACGGCTGCGCTCAGACTCAGCGGTCAGCGATTCGATCCAATCAGCATCGATATGGCTGGCTACGTACTCCTGAACGCGCTCAATACGCTGAGTATCGTCGCTTGGCACTTCCAGGTTGAAGCTTTGCAGGCTGAGAGAGGTCTGCCAGGTGTTGGTGTCGACCATAAAGACCGGCAGGCCAGTCTGGAAGGCGCGTTCACACAGCTTCTGAATTGGCGCATCGATGGCATAGCCGCCGGTCAGCAGAATGGCACCGATCTCCACGCCGTTCATGGCAGCCAGGCAAGCGGCAACCAGCACATCCGGGCGGTCAGCCGAAGTCACCAGCAGGGAACCCGGACGGAAATGCTCCAGCATATGCGGCAGGCTGCGTGCGCAGAAGGTCACGGACTTGACGCGGCGAGTGGCGATATCACCCTCGTTAATAATACGGGCGTTGAGGTGACGAGCCATATCGATGGCGCGGGTGGCGATCAGCTCGAAGCTCCACGGCACACAGCCCAGTACTGGCAGCGGGCTGTTAGCGAACAGATGCTTAGGATCGATATTCGCCACGCTGGCTTTAGTTGAGTCGTCGAAGATCTCCGACAGATCCGGACGCGTACGGCCCTGATCGTCAACCGGGGCGTTCAGTTTGTTAATGATAACGCCGGTGATATTTTTATTTTTGCTGCCGCCAAAGCTGCTCTGCGTCAGTTCGATACGCTCTTTCAGCTGTGCCGGGGAGTCATTACCCAGGGACATCACAAAGACGATTTCAGCGTTCAGCGTTTTAGCGATCTCATAGTTCAGCGCATTGGCGAACTGATGTTTACGCGTTGGCACCAGGCCTTCAACCAGCACCACTTCTGCATCTTTAGTGTTTTCGTGGTAGCGGGCAATAATCTCTTCCATCAGCACATCTTGCTGGTTGGAACCAAGCAGCGATTCGACGTGACTCATTGCCAGCGGTTCAGCGGCTGGGATGCTGGAGTTTTTGCGAATAATAGTGGTGGTCTGATCCGGGCTGTTACCGCCGGCACGAGGCTGGGCGATAGGTTTAAAGACGCTAAGACGCACGCCTTTACGTTCCATTGCACGGATAACGCCAAGGCTGACGCTGGTCAGGCCGACGCTGGTGCCGGTAGGGATAAGCATGATGGTACGGGACACGTGGTATACCTCCTGTAGCGTCATCTTTCACGCTACAGTTGTGTTGGCTGCCTGCGCTCACCCAGTGACTTACTTGAGTAAGCTCCTGAGGAATCACTCAGTGCTGCCTTCCTGTACCGCGAAATATTTAGCTATGTAAAATGGTGTCTGAAACAACTCCGCCAGCCTGAGCTGACGGAGAGTAACGATCTTTTATGCAGTCAGGCGGCTGGCGTCCTGCGCGATGACCAACTCTTCGTTGGTTGGGATAACAATCGCCGGGCGGGTGCCTTCTTTGTTAATAAAACCTGAATTACCGAAACGTGCGGCCAGGTTGCGCTCATGGTCAACGTCGAAGCCCAGAAGAGCAAGCTTGCCCAGTGACAGTTCGCGCACCATGGCGGCATTTTCACCGATACCACCGGTAAAGATCACTGCATCCAGGCGTCCGTCCATCATAGCGGTGTAAGAACCGATATATTTTGCCAGGCGATGGCAGAACACATCCATTGCGCGTTTTGCATCATCTTTGGTGGTGTAGTTATCTTCTACATAACGGCAGTCGCTGGTGACTTCGGTCAGACCCAGCAGGCCAGACTCTTTGGTCAGCAGCTTGTTGATCGCATCAACGTTCATGCCCAGGGTGTCGTGCAGGAAGAAGATAATCGCCGGATCAATGTCACCGCAGCGGGTACCCATAACCAGACCTTCCAGCGGAGTCAGACCCATTGAGGTGTCAACGCACTCGCCGTTACGGATAGCTGAGACTGAACCGCCGTTGCCAAGGTGGCAGGTGATGATGTTCAGTTCAGAAACAGGTTTATTAAGGAATTTTGCGGCTTCCTGAGTCACATAGTAGTGGCTGGTGCCGTGTGCGCCATAGCGGCGAACGCCGTGCTCTTTATACAGTTTGTACGGCAGAGCGTAGAGATAAGACTCTTGCGGCATTGTCTGATGGAAAGCGGTGTCGAAAACAGCCACATTCTTATCGGACAGATGCGGGAAGTTTTTCAGCGCCTCATCAATACCGATCAGATGGGCCGGATTGTGCAGCGGTGCAAAAGAAGAGGCGTCTTTGATGCCCTGAATAACAGAAGCATCAATAACTACCGACTCAGTTAATTTTTCGCCGCCATGAACGATGCGATGACCGATTGCAACGATTTGTGCCGACAGCTCTGGTTTTTGTGCCAGAATAGTTTTAACCATGAAGTTAAGTGCTTCGCTGTGAGCTGCGCCAGCACCCAGGGCCGCTTCTTGTTTAGCACCATCCTGTTTCCATTTGATACGGGCTTCCGGAAGATGGAAACATTCAGCTAAACCTGACAGGTATTCGTCGCCGTTTGCCGGATCAATAATGGCAAACTTCAGGGAAGAACTACCGCAGTTCAGAACCAGTACTAACTTACTCGACATGGAAGGTCCTATTTGTTTAAAGTGGCTATATAAAAGTCAACAGTCTATCAGCGTAGCGCATGAAAGCTGATACATTAATGATGAACGTCTGGGTTTGGAAAAGTTTTGTCCGAAAGCAACTTTTGTAGAAATCTTACGAGATTTTTTTAAATTCTCATTTTTTTATTATGGGTTGCCCTATTTATGACCAGAATTGCACCTTATCCAGTGCCCGCCCACATGTAACACGGGTTGAGATCGCGCACAGGATAACCAGAGTGACCAGCAAAGACAAAATATTTTGAATCATGTTAGGTAAAGTTGGTGTGTTACAGAATTTTTTTAATATTTATATCTGAAGTTGAGGTTTGACATGGCTAATGACTCCCGCAGTGTCGGTTGGATCAAACTGTTCCAGCATGGTCAGCACTATATGAAGACGTGGCCTGTCGATAAACGCCTTGCGCCCATGTTTCCTGAGAACAGAGTGACGCGCGCCACAAAATTTGCTATCCGGATTATGCCGCCGCTGGCTGTGTTCAGCCTCACCTGGCAGATTGCCCTTGGCGGTCAGCTCGGCCCGGCAATAGCCACGGCGCTGTTTGCCTGTAGCCTGCCGATGCAGGGGCTGTGGTGGCTTGGCAAACGTTCGGTTACGCCGCTGCCTTCCTCTTTACTGGGCTGGTTCCATGATGTGCGTGCCAAACTTCAGGCTGCGGGCCATGCGATAGCGCCGGTCGAAGGCAAGCCTACCTATCAGTCGCTGGCGGATGTTCTGAAGCGCGCATTTAAGCAGCTTGATAAAACATTCCTCGACGACCTCTAAGCGGAGCGGGTTTACATCAGTGAAGTTATGCAAACCCGCTTTGCGTCAAAGAAGCTTTTCCCCATGTTGTGAGATTCTTGTGCCAGTTTAAGACTGCCCCATGGCCGAGGAGCCTCAAAATGGATATGACCCATGCCCAGCGTTTAATTCTCTCCAACCAATATCAATTAATGGCCATGCTCGATCCGGATAACGCCGCCCGTCATCGCCGCCATCAGACTATTATTGAACGCGGCTACGGCCTGCAACTGCGCGAACTGGATAACGAATTCAGCCAGCTGCCAGAGGCTGAGTGCCGTACGCTGGTAGCCATGATGGAGATGTATCACGCGCTGCACGTTTCATGGACTAATCTGAAAGAGCCGCAGGAAGTTGATGCGCGGCGTTTAAACTTCGTCGGATTTGATGCGGCAACAGAAGGGCGTTATCTGGGCTATGTGCGCTTTCTGGTCAATGTCGAAGGCCGTTATGGGCATTTTTCAGCAGGCAGCCACGAGTTTAATGCTCAGGTTCCGATGTGGGAAAAGTATCAACGTATGCTGGCTGTGTGGCACAATTGTCCCCGACAGTACCATCTGAGCGCGAATGAGATCGCGCAAGTTATCAACGCCTGATAAGGAAGATGCAGTGAAGTGTAAAGGTTTTCTGTTTGATCTGGATGGCACGCTGGTGGACTCCCTGATGGTTGTCGAGCGTGCCTGGAAAAACTGGGGTAAGCGCCACGGGATTGACTCTGACGAGGTGCTTGGCTTCATCCACGGTAAGCAGGCTATTACCTCACTGCGCCATTTTATGCCCGGGGCTTCACCGGAGGCGATTCAGCAGGAGTTTATTGCGCTGGAAAAACTCGAAGCTGAAGACACTGACGGCATTGTGGCACTGCCCGGCGCATTAGCACTGCTGGCGCTGCTGGATAAGCAGGAGATCCCCTGGGCCATTGTTACTTCAGGTTCCGTACCGGTAGCCAGCGCTCGCCATGCGGCGGCAGGGCTGCCGGCACCAGCAGCATTTGTCACGGCTGAACGCGTTGAGCGCGGCAAGCCTGAGCCTGATGCCTATTTACTCGGCGCACAGCTGCTGGATCTTGAACCGGAAGAGTGCGTGGTGGTAGAAGATGCCGCTGCGGGCATTCTTTCCGGCCTGTCTGCGGGCTGCCACGTGATTGCTGTCAATGTGCCAGCGGACGCACCGCGACTCGAAGATGTTGATATGGTGCTCACCTCGCTGGAAGAGGTCATCATCCATAAAAATCCGGACGGCAGCGTCGATATTCACCGTAAACACTAATTCTTTCCAGCCTCGCATTCGCGGGGCTTTTTTTATTCCCGTGCGGGTAAACACTCGCTCCAGTAAGAACCTGTTTAATAATAGTCACTTGTCTATTGAACTAGCCTGGAGACTTTCCTACAATTCTTTGCTTAAAAAAGAGTCAGGCACACTGCCTGTCCACATATCAGGAAACTCCTGGGGCTGGATATCTGGCATGAGGATACATAAAGATAAGGTATCAGATCTCCTGTCTATGTTGGGGTATTCGGTATTTGTTTACCTTGCTATTGAGCTTTTGTCGATCAACAAATATGACTGGATGCTGCAACCGGGGAACAGCATTTGCAGCATCCCACATCAATCCATCGGTAACCGTATACTTCAGGCAGGAATAGCTGCATTTTTTCTGATTACTCCCTTACTGATTGCGTTGATTCGCAATTTTTACATCGGTAACCGCTACAAGACGAGGTATTACTTCGCCGGAGTGATAGGCGTGGCCGCCTATGGCGGGTGGATGTTTTTTGGCCGGTTTCTTGTGTGCTGAAACCTCAGATGAGCAGCAGATTGGTCTGATGCGGTTTTACTGCTGGCGATGCGTCATCGCAGGGTGAAAAGCACCATAGACTGGTTATAGAGCTACGATCGCAACGATGTGTGCCAGCGAAGCTCAAATACGGGTTTTAACCGCCGGTCAGCCGGCCCTGGCCCCTACGAAAATCCTTGCAGGTGCGCATTACGCAGGGACGCGGCAAAAACTGCCCGGGGTTACAACGAATCCTGGCTGATTTCATCCAGTGACAGGTTAAAACTGGGTACAAATACTTCCATAAAATAGTCCATTTCCGGGCTCTGGCGCTGAGTCAGCGTCTTCTCCAGTCGCGCTTTTGCCAGCAGGAACTCATTATTGCCCGCTGACAGCTCCTCCAGACACTTCAGATAGGCACACAGGGCATCCGCCTGCTTGACAATCGCGGTCTCGTCTTCGCTGTGCTGGTGCTCATCCAGCAGCGGTGCATAGGCGGAACGCAGCTCTTCCGGCAGCATCTCAATCAGCTTCTGCTGGGCAATTTTTTCAATCTTCTTGTACTCACGGGCAATCTGCGCGTTGTAATACTTCACCGGGGTGGGCAGGTCGCCGGTCAGCACTTCGCTGGCATCGTGATAGATGGCCATCATCGCGATACGATCCGCGTTAAGGTTACCGTTGAATTTCTTATTTTTTATTACGGCAAGAGCATGGGCAACCATCGCTACCTGCAGGCTGTGTTCCGAAACATTTTCGGTACGCACATTGCGCATTAGCGGCCAGCGGTTGATCAGTTTCAGGCGGGAGAGGTGGGCGAAGAAGTGGCTTTGAGTCATGGTGATTTTTCCCTTACTTCAAAATACGAAGAGCGGCCAGGGCCGCTCTTGGGGAGATCATTACAGCTGACGGTAGCCGCTGAGGAACCGGCCAAACTTGTTAATTGCCATATCCAGTTCATCCACGCGCGGCAGGGTGACAATACGTACATGATCCGGCCATGGCCAGTTGAATGCCGTTCCCTGTACCAGCAGCACTTTTTCCTGAAGCAGGAAGTCGAGCACCATTTTCTGATCGTCGTGAATATTAAATTTCTTCGCGTCGATTTTCGGGAACATATACAGCGCGCCATTCGGCTTCACACAGCTGACGCCAGGGATATCGTTGATCAGCTCCCAGGCACGGTTACGCTGTTCATACAGGCGCCCGCCGGGCTGGATAAATTCGCTGATGCTCTGATAGCCACCCAGTGCGGTCTGAATAGCATGCTGCGCAGGCACGTTGGCACACAGGCGCATTGAAGCGAGCATCTCCAGCCCTTCAATATAGCCTTTGGCATGTTTCTTCGGCCCGTTCAAAACCATCCAGCCCTGACGGAAGCCCGCTACCCGGTAGGTTTTCGACAGACCATTAAAGGTGATGGTCAGCAGATCCGGTGCCAGCGCCGCAATAGAGTGGTGCTGGGCAGCGTCATACAGAATTTTGTCGTAGATCTCGTCGGCAAAAATAATCAGGTTATGCTGACGTGCGAGTTCTACCACTTCCATCAGCAGCTCTTTGCTGTAGACGGCACCGGTCGGGTTATTCGGGTTGATAATGACAATACCGCGTGTGCGCGGCGTAATCTTACTGCGAATATCATCAAGATCAGGGAACCAGCCCGCGGACTCATCACACAGATAATGCACCGCCTTGCCGCTGGAGAGCGACACGGCAGCGGTCCAGAGCGGATAATCCGGCGCCGGTACCAGCATTTCGTCGCCGCTGTTCAGCAACGCCTGCATTGACTGCACAATCAGTTCAGATACGCCGTTACCAATGTAGATGTCTTCTACAGTGATATCGCGCATACCGCGCGCCTGGTAGTGCTGCATAATCGCTTTGCGGGCGGAATAGAGGCCTTTAGAGTCGCAATAGCCCTGTGCACTGGGCAGATTACGAATCACATCCACCAGAATCTCATCCGGCGCTTCAAAACCGAACGGGGCAGGGTTGCCGATGTTCAATTTGAGGACTTTGTTACCTTCTTCTTCGAGGCGTTTGGCTTCTTTTAATACCGGGCCGCGAATGTCATAACACACGTTATCCAGTTTGCTGGATTTATCAATTGGGGTCATTTCTGTCGCCTTTACTGGCAGAAGCGTATTCCTGCCGTGGAAAACTAAACATTGCACAATGTACTCCTCTCCCGATTGGTTTTGAAGGGTGGCAGCTGGCTTTGGTGTGTTAAAGGATGTTTTTTCGCTCAGATGGCAGGGGTACGCGTAATCAGGCTTTATTATGATATATCATGCTGATATTTGGGTGTAATCCGATGTTTATGACTACCTGAATGATTTAGGGTTTTGCTGCCGCCGCAGTGCAATAGTGCTTTATAAGCGCTATTGCCGAATCATTTAGTAAAAATTGATTTATTAATGATAGCTGAAACAGTCAAGTATTCCTTATCGGGCTGTATGTTTTTTAGTCAAAGCGTTCTGTGTCTGAAGATTGACCAGCAGGCATGGGCGCTGGCATAGCCTGGGCTAAGTGTAATATTCGTGCGGTGCAAAGAATAAATATTGGAGTGCCAGGGCCTGTGTTGCGCGGTGTTGCCAATAAAATCTTACTTTAGTGATAAGAATAATCAGTTTTGGGCTTAAAAAGTAAACGACAGTATGTCAGGATAACCTTCAGAAGACTTTGCACCGGGTGTGCAGGTTCTTCCGGTAATAAAAAAAAGATTTTTATTACCCTAAACAATAAGTGATTCTTAACATTTTTCGCTGTTTCTACAGCGTGCTGGTAACTTAATTTCCAAGGGTTGTTTTAGACTAACGACACCGCAACTCAGCACATTTTGAGTTTTGTCGGCGTTACTTAACTATAACGACGCGGCTTCCTGCAACTTATGGGTTAGTGCAGCGTGCATTAGTGATGCATCAGACGGAAGAACCTTTTTCTCTGCCACCTTACCACTATAAAATGGAGGGAATAACCAGAGTAAAAACTACTTTATCGTTTGCCAGTCTAAGTAATGCATCAGGTAATTATTTTTATTGCTTAACACTGTAGCCATTATGCAATTGTTATCATTTTATCCTATTGATAAAAAAGGTAATAACACCAGGGTAGCTGTTTGTAAAAAACTTATAAAGTGAAGAAAAAAACATGACTAGTGCAAATCGTCCAGTACTCAATCTTGACCTCGATCTGCTGAGAACTTTTGTTGCCGTTGCCGATCTGAACACGTTTGCCGCAGCTGCGGCTGCTGTATGCAGGACGCAATCTGCGGTAAGCCAGCAGATGCAGCGTCTGGAGCAATTGGTAGGCAAAGAGCTATTTGCCAGGCATGGACGCAACAAGTTATTGACGGAACACGGCATTCAGCTATTGGGTTACGCCCGAAAAATACTGCGCTTTAATGATGAAGCCTGTACCTCACTGATGTACAGCAACATTCAAGGCGTACTGACCATCGGTGCATCCGATGATACCTCTGATACTATTTTACCGTTCCTGCTTAACCGTGTGACCTCGGTATATCCGAAGCTGGCTATCGACGTCCGCGTGAAGCGTAATCCGTTTATGATGGAGATGTTAAACCAGGGTGAAGTCGATCTGGTGGTGACAACCTCCAGCCCGATGAATTTCACCTGGCAGGTGCTGCGTACCTCTCCCACTCTGTGGTATTGCGCTGCTGACTACATCTTCCAGCGTGGAGAAGCTATTCCTCTGGTGCTGCTGGATGAGCCAAGCCCATACCGCGATATGGCGATTGATCATCTTAACGAAGCGGGAATTCCGTGGCGCATCTCTTATGTTGCCTCCACCCTTGCAGCGGTTCGTGCCGCAGTGAAAGCAGGGCTGGGTGTTACCGCGCGTCCGGTCGAGATGATGAGCCCGGAACTGCGTGTGATGGGCGCTGCTGAAGGGCTGCCAATGCTGCCAGATACTGAGTATCTGCTGTGCCGTAATCCGGACAGCGATAATGAGCTGGCGCTGGCGATCTTCAATGCAATGGAGTCAAGCAATGACCCCTACAATCTGACCGTTGGGGCGCGTGATAACGCAACATTTGCTGACGAAGAAGAATAACCTGTAAACGCAAACGATTACTTTTATCATTAAAAGATAATCTTTTTCGATTTTACTGACTAAAACAGGCCTTTCAGTTTATTTAAAAGCTGAAGGGCCTTTTTTTTATGGTTTAGTGTAGTAGAAAGAGTTCTTTTTCGGCAGCTTTAGGCTCTCGGTTGTCAAAAAATCGCCAGCAGTCAAAACTATAAGTATTTTCTTATCCCTTCCGCATCTGGTCAGAGCAGTGAATTGATTTTGCAGAAAGATTAATGACCGTTTTTTTAGCGAAAAACACCAAACTGTGTCCTGGATCAAAAAAATAACCCCAATAAGGGGCAGGAAAAGCCGCCGAATCCTGCCAAAATAGACCTTGTTAAATACACGATCCAAACAAGGTTTTAACCGCTACACTTTGATCACATGATGCTACTGACACGATTTAGCCCAATTTTTAAGCATCATATGTTAAATTTGTGTTGTGTGTGTAAATTAATGTGCGGATAGTTTTGTCAAAGTTGACAAAAGGTTAGTTAAAGGAGTAAAAAACCACATAAAATTACTGCCTAATCGCTAAAGACGGTATAATTTATAAGGTTTTTCATTCTTCCCTTGAATCGATGTGGTGTGTTAACTGCCAATTATTAGAGCAGGACGCAAAACGCCACTTTTGGTGAGTAAGCAAGAGTATGTCAACAACCACACAAGTCGTCGCCCATCACTGGGCATTCGCTGTTTTCCTGATCGTATCAATTGGTCTCTGCTGCCTGATGTTGGCCGGAGCATGGTTCTTGGGCGGAAAAGCCCGTGGAAGGCATACAAATACACCTTTCGAATCCGGTATAGCCTCTGTTGGCTCCGCGAAACTGCGTATGTCAGCCAAATTTTATCTGGTTGCCATGTTCTTCGTCATCTTTGACGTTGAAGCCCTCTATCTCTACGCATGGTCGACGGCGATTCGCGAAAGCGGATGGGTCGGCTTTGTCGAAGCCGCCATTTTCATTTTGGTTCTGCTTGCTGGTCTGTTTTATCTGGTTCGCATTGGCGCACTGGATTGGGCTCCTGCCCGTCGTCAGTTCGACGTCAAACCTACCACCATCTCGCACGCCAACCGTAATAAGCAGTAACAGCGAGGCAATAACATGGACTATACGCTCACCCGCATAGACCCGAACGGTGAGAATGACCGTTACCCACTGCAAAAACAGGAGATTGTTACCGATCCCCTGGAAAAGCACGTTCATCAAAACGTCTATATGGGCAAGCTGGAACATGCCCTGCACGACATGGTGAACTGGGGTCGTAAGAACTCCCTCTGGCCGTTCAACTTCGGTCTTTCTTGTTGCTACGTCGAAATGACCACGTCGTTTACGTCGGTGCACGATGTGGCACGTTTTGGTTCTGAAGTTATCCGTGCTTCGCCACGCCAGGCAGACTTTATGGTGGTTGCAGGAACCTGTTTCACCAAAATGGCTCCGGTGGTTCAGCGCCTGTATGACCAGATGCTGGAACCTAAATGGGTGATTTCGATGGGTGCCTGCGCGAACTCCGGTGGGATGTATGACATCTACTCCGTAGTGCAGGGGGTGGATAAATTCTTACCGGTTGATGTGTATATCCCGGGCTGTCCGCCGCGTCCTGAAGCGTATATGCAGGCTCTGCTGCTGCTGCAGGAATCCATCGGAAAAGAACGTCGCCCGCTGTCGTGGGTCGTCAGCGATCAGGGCGTTTATCGTGCCAATATGCAGTCTGAGCGCGACAGGAAAAACGCCGAGCGTATCGCAGTCACTAATCTGCGTACACCTGACGAAATTTAAGACAGCAGTTTATGGATGTGGTCATTAAAAGCGCAATAAAAACACAATGTAACCTGCGCTGACCCACCTGACGCCAACACTGAGCGCCTGTTCTGACAGGCCAGAATGGTGAACAACTTATGACAGATTTAACCACGCAAGACCTCGCTCAGCCGTTATGGCAAACCCGGGATCACCAGGATGACCCGGTGATCGGCGAGCTGCGTAATCGTTTTGGGCCTGATGCCTTTACCGTACAAGCAACCCGTACCGGCGTGCCGGTAGTTTGGGTGAAACGTGAGCAGCTGCTTGAGATTATCCAGTTCCTGCGCAAACTGCCTAAACCCTATGTGATGCTGTATGACCTGCATGGCATGGATGAGCGCCTGCGTACCCACCGTGACGGTTTACCCGCCGCGGATTTTTCCGTTTTCTATCACTTCATCTCCATTGAACGCAACCGCGATATCATGCTCAAGGTGGCGTTGTCTGAAAACTCTCTGAATGTGCCGACCATCTCGAAAATCTTCCCGAATGCCAACTGGTATGAGCGCGAGACCTGGGAGATGTTCGGTATCAATATCGAGGGCCACCCGCACCTGACGCGCATCATGATGCCGCAGACGTGGGAAGGGCATCCGCTGCGCAAAGACTATCCGGCACGTGCAACAGAGTTCGATCCTTTCGAGCTGACTAAGCAGAAAGAAGATCTGGAGATGGAGTCTCTGACCTTCAAGCCTGAAGACTGGGGCATGAAACGTTCGACCAACAATGAGGACTTTATGTTCCTCAACCTTGGCCCGAACCATCCTTCAGCGCACGGTGCTTTCCGTATCATTCTGCAACTGGACGGCGAAGAGATCGTCGACTGCGTTCCGGATATCGGCTACCACCATCGCGGTGCGGAAAAAATGGGCGAGCGCCAGTCATGGCACAGCTACATTCCGTACACTGACCGCATCGAATATCTCGGCGGCTGCGTTAACGAAATGCCTTACGTACTGGCGGTTGAAAAACTGGCAGGTATCAAGGTACCAGAACGCGTTGAAGTGATCCGCGTGATGCTCTCAGAGCTGTTCCGTATAAACAGCCATCTGTTGTATATCTCTACGTTTATTCAGGACGTCGGTGCCATGTCTCCGGTGTTCTTTGCCTTTACCGATCGCCAGAAAATTTATGATGTGGTGGAAGCCATTACCGGTTTCCGTATGCACCCGGCCTGGTTCCGCATTGGCGGCGTGGCGCATGACCTGCCAAAAGGCTGGGAACGCCTGCTGCGCGAGTTCCTCGACTGGATGCCAAAACGTCTTAAAGCCTATGAGCAGACAGCGCTGAAAAACTCCGTGCTGATTGCCCGTTCCAAAGGTGTTTCTGCCTATAACATGGAAGAAGCACTGGCCTGGGGCACCACTGGTGCAGGGCTGCGCGGTACTGGCCTTGATTTTGACGTGCGTAAATGGCGTCCGTACTCCGGTTATGAAAACTTCGATTTTGAAGTGCCAATCGGAGACGGCGTAAGCTGTGCTTACACCCGTGTGATGCTGAAAATGGAAGAGATGCGCCAGAGTATGCGTATCCTGGAACAGTGCCTGAAGAACATGCCGGAAGGCCCGTTCAAAGCTGACCATCCGCTGACCACGCCGCCGCCGAAAGAGCGTACGTTGCAACATATCGAAACCCTGATCACTCACTTCCTGCAAGTATCGTGGGGGCCTGTTATGCCGGCCAACGAATCCTTCCAGATGATTGAGGCGACCAAAGGGATCAACAGTTACTACCTGACCAGCGATGGCAGCACCATGAGCTACCGCACCCGTGTGCGTACGCCAAGCTTCCCGCATTTGCAGCAGATCCCTTCGGTGATCAACGGCAGCCTGGTATCCGATCTGATCGTATACCTCGGTAGTATCGATTTTGTTATGTCAGACGTGGACCGCTAATTATGCACGATCAAAGAATTGCGATCGAAACGATCGATGAAACCGGGGCTTTTGTGCTGAGTGCGGCAGAGCGCGACGCCATCGAGCATGAAAAGCACCACTATGAAGATGCGCGCGCAGCGTCCATTGAAGCGCTGAAAATCGTTCAGAAACAGCGTGGATGGGTGCCGGACGGGGCCATTTATGCCATTGCAGAAGTGCTGGGCATTCCGGCCAGTGATGTTGAAGGGGTGGCGACATTTTACAGCCAGATCTTCCGTCAGCCGGTTGGCCGCCATGTGATCCGCTACTGCGACAGCGTGGTTTGCCATATCACTGGTTTCCAGGGCATTCAGTCGGCGCTGGAAAGTAATCTGAATATCAAACCGGGTCAGACGACTGCAGATGGCCGTTTTACGCTGCTGCCTACCTGCTGCCTCGGTAACTGCGACAAAGGGCCGGTGATGATGGTGGACGAAGATACCCACGTTCATCTGACGCCGGAAGGTATTGCCAACTTACTGGAGCAGTATCAATGAGACAGATCGTGCGTACTGCCGAAATGCATCCGCTGACCTGGCGCATGCGTGAAGACAAGCAGCCGGTATTCCTCGAAGAGTATCGCAGTAAGAATGGCTATGCCGGTGCTGAAAAAGCGCTGAAAACTTTGTCGCCTGAAGAGATTGTTAGTCAGGTTAAAGACTCTGGCCTGAAAGGGCGCGGCGGTGCAGGTTTCTCCACCGGCCTGAAGTGGAGCCTGATGCCAAAAGACGAATCCATGAACATCCGTTACCTGCTGTGTAACGCCGATGAAATGGAGCCGGGCACCTATAAAGACCGCCTGCTGATGGAGCAGATGCCGCACCAGCTGGTGGAAGGCATGCTGATCAGCGCCTTCGCACTGAAAACCTACCGCGGCTACATCTTCCTGCGCGGTGAGTATATTGAGGCCGCCGTTAACCTGCGCCGTGCCATTGCGGAAGCAACAGAAGCGGGTCTGCTGGGCAAGAACATTCTTGGCACCGGCTTTGATTTTGAGCTGATTGTGCATACCGGTGCTGGTCGTTATATCTGCGGTGAAGAAACCGCACTGATTAACTCACTGGAAGGGCGTCGCGCTAACCCGCGTTCCAAACCGCCATTCCCGGCATCAGCCGGAGCCTGGGGTAAGCCGACCTGCGTTAACAACGTCGAGACGCTCTCTAACGTACCGGCCATCATCGCCAACGGCGTTGACTGGTACAAAGGGATCTCCAACAGCGAAGACGCTGGCACCAAAATGATGGGCTTCTCTGGCCGCGTAAAAAATCCAGGCGTCTGGGAGCTGCCGTTTGGCACTACCGCTCGCGAGATTCTCGAAGAGTACGCTGGCGGCATGCGTGATGGCCTGAAGTTCAAAGCCTGGCAGCCGGGTGGCGCGGGTACTGACTTCCTCACCGAGGCGCACCTCGACCTGCCGATGGAATTTGCCAGTATTGGTAAAGCAGGCAGCCGTCTGGGCACCGCGCTGGCGATGGCCGTCGACCACGAAATCAATATGGTGTCGCTGGTACGTAACCTGGAAGAGTTCTTCGCCCGTGAATCCTGCGGCTGGTGTACACCATGCCGTGATGGCCTGCCGTGGAGTGTAAAAATTCTGCGCGCGCTGGAGCGTAAGCAGGGGCAGCCGGGGGATATCGAAACCCTGCTGCAACTCTGCCGCCAGCTTGGCCCGGGCAAGACCTTCTGTGCGCACGCGCCTGGTGCAGTAGAGCCACTGCAAAGTGCCATTAAATATTTCCGCGAAGAGTTCGAAGCGGGTATGGCACCTCAGGTATTCAGCAACGCGCACGCGATTAGCGGCATCCAGCCAAACCTGTTAAAGGCTCGCTGGTAAGCAAAGTTTAACGCCCGTGTTCACACGGGCCTTACGGAAGCATGTTCACTATGGCTACAATTCATGTAGACGGTAAAGAATATGATGTTGATGGTGCGGACAACCTGTTGCAGGCCTGTCTCTCCCTCGGCTTAGATATTCCTTATTTCTGCTGGCACCCGGCGCTCGGTAGCGTCGGTGCCTGCCGCCAGTGCGCGGTGAAGCAATTTCAGAATGCCGAAGACACTCGTGGTCGCCTGGTTATGTCCTGCATGACCCCGGCGTCTGACGGCACCTTTATCTCAATTGATGATGGTGAAGCAAAAGAGTTCCGCGAAAGCGTGGTGGAGTGGTTAATGACCAACCACCCGCACGACTGCCCGGTGTGTGAAGAGGGCGGTAACTGTCATTTGCAGGATATGACAGTTATGACCGGACACAGCTTCCGTCGTTATCGCTTCACCAAACGTACCCACCGTAATCAGGATCTCGGCCCGTTCATCTCTCATGAAATGAACCGCTGTATTGCCTGTTATCGCTGCGTGCGTTACTACAAAGATTATGCTGACGGCACCGACCTCGGCGTTTACGGCGCACATGACAACGTCTACTTCGGCCGCCCGGAAGATGGCGTACTGGAAAGCGAATTCTCCGGTAACCTGGTAGAAATCTGCCCAACTGGCGTGTTTACCGATAAAACCCACTCCGAGCGTTATAACCGTAAGTGGGATATGCAGTACGCGCCAAGCATCTGTCAGCAGTGCAGCATCGGCTGTAACACCAGCCCCGGTGAGCGCTATGGCGAGCTGCGCCGTATTGAAAACCGCTATAACGGCAGCGTAAACCACTATTTCCTCTGTGACCGTGGTCGTTTCGGCTATGGCTATGTGAACCTGAAAGATCGCCCGCGCCAGCCATTGCAGCGTCGCGGTGACGACTTGATTGTGTTGAATGCAGACCAGGCAATGCATGGTGCGGCGGATGTGCTGCGCCAGGCGAAGAGAGTGGTCGGCATTGGTTCCCCGCGTGCCAGCGTAGAAAGTAACTTTGCGCTGCGTGAGCTGGTCGGTGCGGATAACTTCTCTACCGGTATCGCCGCAGGTGAGCAGGCGCGTCTGGAGCTGATGCTTAAAGTGCTGCGTGATGGCGGTATTCATACCCCGGCGCTGCGCGAGATTGAAAGCTATGATGCGGTGCTGGTGCTGGGTGAAGATCTGACCCAGACCGGCGCGCGCGTGGCGCTGTCGGTGCGTCAGGCGGTGAAAGGTAAATCCCGCGAAATGGCCGCCGCACAGAAAGTGGCTGACTGGCAGATTGCCGCGATTCTGAATATCGGGCAAAACGCTAAACATCCGCTGTTTGTGACTAACGTTGACCAGACACGCCTTGATGATATTGCCGCCTGGAGCTATCGCGCCCCGGTGGACGATCAGGCACGTCTTGGCTTCGCCATTGCACATGAGCTGGATAACAGCGCGCCAGCCGTCAGCGACCTTGATAAGTCACTGGCAGGCAAAATCGACGTTATCGTTCAGGCCCTGAGCGGCGCGAAAAAGCCTCTGATTATCTCCGGCACCAACTCCGGTAGCGCAGCGATGATTGAAGCGGCCGCCAACGTGGCGAAAGCGCTCAAGAGTCGCGGTGCTGATGTCGGCATTACCCTGCTGGCATCAGCTGCCAACAGCGTGGGGCTGGGTATGATTGGCGGTATTCCCCTTGATGCTGCCCTCTCCGAGCTGGAGAGCGGTTCGGCTGATGCGGTGATCATCCTGGAAAACGATCTCTACCGTCACCTGCCGAAAGCGAAGGTGGACGCAGCGCTGGCGAATACGCCAAATGTGATCGTGCTCGATCATCAGCGTACCGCGACCACTGAAAAAGCCGGTCTGATCCTCTCGGCCGCCAGCTTTGCCGAAAGCGACGGCACGGTAGTAAACCAGGAGGGTCGCGCACAGCGTTTCTTCCAGGTTTATGACCCGGCTTACTACGACGAAAAAGTTCAGATGCTGGAAAGCTGGCGCTGGCTGCACTCTCTGCAGAGCACCATCAACAGCCGCGAAGTGAGCTGGAGCCAGCTCGATCATGTTATCGATGCCTGTGTTGCTGCTCTCCCGCAGCTGGCCGGAATTAAAGACGCTGCACCTGATGCCAGCTTCCGTATTCGCGGTCAGAAACTGGCGCGCTCACCGCATCGTTCGAGCGGACGTACCGCAATGCGCGCCAATATCAGCGTGCATGAACCGCGTCAGCCGCAGGATAAAGACACCATGTTTGCCTTCTCAATGGAAGGGAACAACCAGCCGGATGCGGCACGTTCGCAGATTCCATTTGCCTGGGCACCAGGCTGGAACTCACCGCAGGCATGGAATAAATTCCAGGCCGAAGTGGGCGGTAAACTGCGTCACGGCGATCCGGGTGTACGTCTGATTGAAGCTGGTGTCCCGCAGCTGGGCTGGTTCGAACATGTGCCTGCCGCCTTTACAGGTGCGGATAACGCATGGCGCGTTGCGCCATATTTCCACCTGTTCGGTAGCGAAGAAATGACCCAACGGGCACCGGTTATCCAGCAGCGTATGCCAGAAGCCTACGTAATGGTGAACCCGGATGATGCCGCCAGACTTGGCGTGAATGCCGGAACGGCGGTTGAATTTAACTGCCAGGGTGAAACGCTGCGTCTGCCAGTTCGTTTCTCCAGCACGTTGCAGGCAGGGCAGGTGGGTCTGCCGCTCGGTTTACCGGGCATTCCACCGTTCCTGGCGGGTAGCGTCATCGACAATCTGCGGGAGGCAGTACAATGAGCTGGCTGACACCGGAAGTTATCGACGTGCTGATTGCCGTCGGCAAAGCGCTGGTTATCCTGTTAGTTGTGGTGGGATGCGGCGCATTTATGAGCTTTGGCGAGCGTCGTCTGCTCGGCCTGTTCCAGAACCGATACGGGCCAAACCGTGTCGGCTGGGGCGGATCGTTGCAGCTGGTCGCTGATATGATCAAGATGTTCTTTAAAGAGGACTGGATCCCACCGTTTACCGACCGTGTGATCTTTACCCTCGCTCCAATGATCGCTTTTACTTCGCTGCTGCTGGCGATGGCGATTGTGCCAGTCACCTCCACCTGGATGGGCGCTGACCTCAATATCGGTCTGCTGTTCTTCCTGATGATGGCGGGTCTGGCGGTATATGCGGTGCTATTCGCGGGCTGGTCGAGTAATAACAAATACTCGCTGTTGGGTGCGATGCGTGCCTCAGCCCAGACCCTGAGCTACGAAGTGTTCCTCGGCCTGTCGCTGATGGGCGTAGTGGCGCAGGCTGGCTCGTTCAACATGGTTGACATTGTTAACAGCCAGGCGCACCTGTGGAACGTGATCCCTCAGTTCCTGGGCTTTATCACCTTCTGCATTGCCGGTGTGGCAGTGTGTCACCGCCATCCATTTGACCAGCCAGAAGCCGAGCAGGAGCTGGCCGATGGTTACCACATTGAATATGCCGGGATGAAATTCGGTCTGTTCTTCGTGGGGGAATACGTCGGGATCGTGACCGTATCATCGCTGATCGTTACGCTGTTCTTCGGCGGATGGTATGGCCCGTGGCTGCCACCAATTTTCTGGTTCGCGATTAAAACGGCATTCTTCATGATGATGTTCATCCTGATTCGTGCTGCGTTACCGCGTCCGCGCTATGACCAGGTGATGTCGTTCGGCTGGAAAGTTTGTCTGCCGTTGACGCTGTTGAATCTGCTGGCTACCGCCGCAGTCATTCTGTACACGGCGCAGTAAGGGGTTAAAGAACATGACATTGAAAGACCTTGTCGTTGGTTTCGGGACAACCGTACGCAGTATCTGGCTGATAGGCCTTAACGCCTTCGCCAAACGCGAAACCATGATGTATCCGGAAGAGCCGGTTTATCTGCCACCACGCTATCGTGGGCGCATCGTGCTCACGCGCGACCCGGACGGACAGGAGCGCTGCGTTGCCTGCAACCTGTGCGCTGTTGCCTGCCCTGTGGGCTGTATCTCGCTGCAAAAAGCAGAGATGGCCGATGGCCGCTGGTATCCGGAGTTCTTCCGTATTAACTTCTCGCGCTGCATTTTCTGTGGCCTGTGTGAAGAGGCTTGCCCGACCACTGCGATTCAGCTTACCCCAGATTTCGAACTGGGTGAGTTCAAGCGTCAGGATCTGGTGTATGAAAAAGAACACCTGCTGATTTCCGGCCCGGGTAAATACCCGGAATATAATTTCTACCGGATGGCGGGTATGGCGATCGACGGCAAAGAGAAAGGCGACGCAGAAAACGAAGCCAAACCCATCGACGTCAAGGGCTTGTTACCTTAAGGAGCCAGGCATGGAATTTGCTTTTTATGTTTGTGGGCTGGTAGCCGTGCTGGCGACGTTACGCGTCATCACACATACCAACCCGGTACATGCGTTGCTGTACCTGATTATTTCTCTGCTGGCGGTTGCCGGGGTGTTCTTCTCGCTCGGAGCGTATTTCGCCGGAGCGCTGGAAATCATCGTTTATGCCGGTGCGATCATGGTGCTGTTCGTCTTCGTGGTCATGATGCTGAACCTGGGCGGAGCGGAAGTTGAACAGGAGCGTCAGTGGCTGAAGCCGGGAATGTGGATTGGCCCGGCCGTGCTCTCACTGGTGTTACTGGTGGTGCTGGTTTATGCCATTCACGGCATTAACGACCAGGGCATCGACGGTAAGATGATCGATGCAAAAGCCGTTGGTATCAGCCTGTTTGGCCCGTATGTTCTGGCCGTTGAGCTGGCCTCGATGCTGCTGCTGGCAGGTCTGGTGGTGGCATTCCACATCGGTCGCGAGCAGCGTTCCGGTGAGGTTCTGAGCAACCGCCCGGGTGATGCGGCGAAAAGTAATAAGGAGGAGCGGGTATGATCCCTCTACAGCATGGTCTTATTCTGGCAGCCATTCTGTTTGTCCTCGGACTGACGGGTGTGGTGATCCGGCGCAATCTGCTGTTTATGTTGATTGGTCTCGAAATCATGATTAACGCCGCAGCACTGGCGTTTGTGGTGGCGGGAAGCTACTGGGGACAGGCGGACGGGCAGGTGATGTATATCCTGGCAATCAGCCTGGCCGCGGCCGAGGCCAGCATTGGCCTGGCGCTGCTGTTGCAGCTCCATCGCCGCAGCCAGACCCTCAACATTGATAAAGTGAGCGAGATGCGCGGATGAACCTTCTCTATTTAACAATCCTGTTTCCGCTGATTGGCTTTTTACTGCTGGCCTTCTCCCGTGGCCGCTGGTCAGAAAACCTTTCTGCCACCGTGGGGATGGGATCTGTCGGCCTGGCGGCGCTGGTTGCTGCCTATGCAGGAATTGACTTCTTCAATAACGGGCAGCAGGTGTTTAACCAGGCCCTGTGGACGTGGATGCAGGTTGGTAACTTCAAGATTGACGTTAACCTGACGCTGGATGGCCTGTCGCTGACTATGCTGTCGGTAGTCACTGGCGTTGGCTTCCTGATCCATATGTTTGCCTCCTGGTATATGCGCGGAGAAGAGGGCTACTCGCGCTTCTTCGCCTATACCAACCTGTTTATCGCCAGCATGGTTGTTCTGGTGCTGGCCGATAACCTGATGCTGATGTATCTCGGCTGGGAAGGCGTGGGTCTCTGCTCTTATCTGCTGATCGGCTTCTATTACACCAACCCGAATAACGGCGCGGCGGCAATGAAAGCCTTTATCATCACCCGCGTGGGCGATGTGTTCCTGGCGTTTGCGTTGTTTATTCTCTACAACGAGCTGGGTACGCTGAACTTCCGCGAGATGATGGAGCTGGCACCTGCGCACTTTGCGGCAGACAACCATATGCTGCAATGGGCAACCCTGATGCTGTTAGGCGGTGCGGTAGGTAAATCTGCACAGCTGCCGCTGCAAACATGGCTGGCCGATGCGATGGCAGGCCCGACGCCGGTTTCGGCATTGATTCACGCCGCAACCATGGTGACAGCAGGTGTTTACCTGATTGCCCGTACTCATGGCCTGTTCCTGATGACGCCGGAAGTGCTGCATCTGGTCGGTATTATTGGTGCGGTAACGCTGGTGCTGGCAGGTTTCGCTGCGCTGGTGCAGACCGATATCAAGCGCGTGCTGGCTTACTCGACGATGAGTCAGATCGGCTATATGTTCCTGGCGCTGGGTGTACAAGCCTGGGACGCGGCGATCTTCCATCTGATGACTCATGCGTTCTTTAAAGCGCTGCTGTTCCTCTCTTCAGGTTCGGTTATTCTTGCCTGCCATCATGAACAGAACATCTTCAAGATGGGCGGCCTGCGCAAAAGTATCCCTCTGGTGTATGTCTGCTTCCTGGTCGGGGGGGCCGCACTGTCAGCGCTGCCGCTGATCACCGCAGGCTTCTTTAGTAAGGATGAGATTCTGGCGGGTGCGCTGGCTAACGGTCATCTGAACCTGATGATCGCGGGGCTGGCAGGGGCGTTTATGACCTCCCTCTACACCTTCCGTATGATCTTTATCACTTTCCACGGGGAAGAAAAAATTCACGCTCATGCAGGCAAGGGTATTACTCACCATCTGCCGCTGATTGTGCTGTTAATTCTCTCAACCTTTATTGGCGCGATGATTGTGCCTCCGCTGAAAGGCGTATTACCGGAAACCAGTGAACTGGCGCACGGTAGTGTGCTGACGTTAGAGATCGCGTCAGGCGTGGTGGCAATTGTTGGCATCCTGCTGGCGGCGGCACTGTGGCTGGGTAAACGTACCCTGGTAACAGCGATTGCCAACAGTGCGGTGGGCCGTTTCTTCAGTACCTGGTGGTTTGCCGCATGGGGCTTCGACTGGCTGTATGACAAAGTCTTTGTTAAGCCTTATCTCGGTGTTGCCTGGCTGCTGTCGCGCGATCCGCTGAATTCATTGATGAATATCCCTGCTTTGCTGGCGCGTGGCGCCAACAAAGGGCTGGTTGTCAGTGAAAACGGCTATCTGCGCTGGTATCTCGCCTCCATGAGTATCGGTGCCGTGGTGGTGCTGGCGCTGCTGCTGGCGATTTAAAGGTTAGTGAGTGGGGTGGGGAGTACGATCCACCCCGGTTTAAAGAATGTTGATAATTACCTGAAGGCTGGGCGTCATCGGCGCAGTTAGTTTTGTCACCGCCAGCGCGGAGCAAGCGCAGCATACTGTTGTATGTGAGCATTGCGAGCACTGCCGGGGGCAAAAATGGCAAGCAAGATAGCCCATTCAGGCTTATAAAGGGAACAAATCGCCATGTTATTACCTTGGCTAATATTCATCCCGTTTGTCGGTGGGTTACTGTGCTGGCAGCTGGAGCGCTTCGGGCCTAAGCTGCCACGCTGGATCGCACTGATCGCAATGGGGTTGACGTTTGTACTCTCTTTGCAACTGTGGCTGCAAGGTGACTACTCTCTCACGCAGGCGGCGGGTATTCCGCAGTGGCAATCTGAGTTCTCTGTGCCTTGGATCCCACGCTTCGGAATTGAGTTCCATCTGGCACTCGATGGCCTGTCGCTGCTGATGGTGGTGCTGACGGGACTGCTGGGCGTCATGGCGATCCTCTGTTCGTGGAATGAGATTGAGAAGTGGCAGGGTTTCTTCCACCTGAACCTGCTGTGGATCCTGGGCGGCGTTATCGGCGTGTTCCTTGCCGTTGACCTGTTCCTGTTCTTCTTCTTCTGGGAGATGATGCTGGTTCCGATGTACTTCCTGATTGCTCTCTGGGGCCACAAAGCCTCCGACGGGAAGACCCGAATCACCGCCGCAACCAAGTTCTTCATCTATACCCAGGCCAGCGGTCTGATCATGCTGATTGCCATTCTGGCGCTGGTGTTTGTGCACTATAACGCCACCGGCGTGTGGACATTCAACTACGAACAGCTGTTAAAAACGCCAATGTCGCACACCGTCGAGTATCTGCTGATGCTGGGCTTCTTTATCGCCTTCGCGGTAAAAATGCCGGTAGTGCCGCTGCATGGATGGTTACCCGATGCCCACAGTCAGGCACCAACCGCAGGTTCTGTTGACCTGGCGGGGATCCTGCTGAAAACCGCTGCTTATGGTCTGTTGCGTTTTGCGCTGCCGCTGTTCCCGAATGCGTCAGCCGAATTTGCACCGATTGCCATGTGGCTGGGGATTATTGGTATCTTCTACGGCGCATGGATGGCGTTCTCGCAGTACGATATTAAACGCCTGATTGCCTATACATCGATTTCCCATATGGGCTTTGTGCTGATTGCTATCTACACCGGCAGCCAGCTGGCCTTCCAGGGTGCGGTGATCCAGATGATCGCTCACGGGCTTTCCGCTTCGGCGCTGTTTATTCTGTGCGGGCAGCTGTATGAGCGTCTGCATACCCGTGATATGCGTCAGATGGGTGGCCTGTGGTCACGTATCAAATGGCTGCCGGGTCTGTCGCTGTTCTTCGCCGTGGCTAACCTCGGGATGCCGGGTACCGGTAACTTCGTCGGTGAATTTATGATCCTGACGGGCAGCTTCCAGACGGTGCCGGTGATTATTGTTATCGCCACCTTTGGTCTGGTGTTCGCCTCGGTTTACTCGCTGATCATGATGCAACGCGCATACTACGGCGCACCAAAATCAGAAACGCCGCTGCGCGGGATGTCAGCGCGTGAGTTCCTGATGATTATGGTGCTGGTGGTTCTGTTGGTGTTGCTGGGTGTTTATCCGCAGCCGATTCTGGATACCTCGCATGCTGCGATGAGCAATATTCAGCAGTGGTTTACTGCTTCAATTTCAACTACAAGGCCGTAATTCGCCATGACAATAACTCCTCAACAATTGATCGCGCTTCTACCGCTGCTGATCGTCGGATTGACGGTGGTAGTTGTGATGCTGTCCATTGCGTGGCGACGCAACCACTTCGTCAATGCGACGCTGGCAGTCGTTGGCCTTAACCTGGCGCTCTGTTCGCTTTACTTTGTCGGCCAGGCAGGGCCAATGGATGTCACCCCGCTGCTGCGGGTGGACAGCTACTCGATGCTGTATACCGGACTGGTGATCCTTGCCAGCCTGGCAACCTGTACCTTCGCCTATCCATGGCTGGCGGGCTACCCGGATAACCGTGAAGAGTTCTATCTGCTGGTGCTGATTGCCGCCCTGGGTGGCGTGGTGCTGGCCAGTGCGAACCACCTCGCGTCGCTGTTCATTGGTATTGAGTTGATTTCACTGCCGCTGTTTGGCCTGGTCGGTTATGCCTTCCAGCAGAAACGCTCGCTGGAAGCTGCCATTAAGTACACTATCCTTTCAGCTGCGGCCTCATCGTTCCTGCTGTTTGGTATGGCGATGGTCTATGCCGATTCCGGTAACCTGGGCTTTGCTTCCCTTGGTAAGAGCCTGAACGACGGGGTGATCAACCAGCCGCTGTTGCTAGCGGGCCTCGGTATGATGATCGTTGGCTTTGGCTTTAAACTGTCGCTGGTGCCGTTCCATCTCTGGACGCCGGACGTATACCAGGGCGCACCTGCTCCGGTTTCCACCTTCCTGGCTACCGCCAGCAAGATCGCCATCTTTGGCGTGCTGATGCGTCTGTTTATGTATGCGCCAATGGCTGATAACGAAGGGGTTCGTACTGTTCTCGGCATTATTGCCGTGGCATCGATGCTGTTTGGTAACCTGATGGCGATTTCGCAGAGCAATATCAAACGTCTGCTGGGGTACTCCTCAATCGCACATCTCGGTTACCTGCTGGTTGCTCTGATTGCGGTGCAAACTCATCAGCTGTCGATGGAAACCGTTGGCGTGTATCTGGCCGGTTATCTGTTCAGCAGCCTGGGTGCATTCGGCGTGGTCAGTCTGATGTCCAGCCCGTACCGTGGCCCGGATGCAGACTCGCTGTACTCTTATCGTGGTCTGTTCTGGCATCGTCCGATTCTTGCCTCAGTGATGACAGTGATGATGCTGTCGCTGGCGGGTATTCCGATGACGCTGGGCTTTATCGGTAAATTCTACGTGATTGCTCTGGGCGTCAGCGCGCACCTGTGGTGGCTGACCGGGGCAGTGGTACTGGGGAGCGCCATCGGTCTCTATTACTACCTGCGTATGACCGTCAGCCTGTATCTGTCACCGCCGGAACTGTTGCAGCGTGATACCCCTGCCAACTGGGCGTTTACCGCTGGTGGTGTGGTGGTGCTGATTTCAGCGATTCTGGTGCTGGCGCTGGGTATCTATCCTCAGCCGTTGATTTCGCTGGTTAAGCTTGCACAGCCGCTGATGTAAGCCAGTGCGCTATGCAAATAAAAAATCGGGCCCTGGTGGCCCGATTTTTTTTGCCTGCATTTCTGCCTGCGACGAGATTAACCGGCGGTCATCACACGGTCATCCACGTATTTACGCTTATCCGGCGGCGGCGGGAAATACTGATATAGCCAGGTTTCGCTTAACGTCTCATCTTTGGTACGCAGGAACAGACGCATATTTACCGGCTCGACCGAGTCGCTGTTCGGATACCAGTCGAACAGAATCCGGTAGCCGTCAATCGGTTCAACATAGAGGATCTCAACCTGCTTCAGCGTGCCGGAGGTGACGTTAATCACCGGCTCAATCCCTTTCGGCGCTGCGGCTTTGAGGTCACCGCCGACAAAGTCCACCGCGAAGCGGCGCGCCCAGACGTTCGGATAGTGCTCGCCCGGTGCCCAGCCTTCCGGGAATCCACCCATACCGGTACGGGTGGCGTTAACGCGTGCCAGACCGCTGCGAACCGGAGGCAGGCCGCTCCAGTAAAGCTTGTAGGAGAAGCTGTGCTCGCTGCCAGCTTTAATCGCCTCAGCAGGCTGCCAGAAGCAGACGATGTTATCCAGCGTCTCACCGGTGGTCGGGATCTCCATCAGGTTAATAGCACCTTTGCCCCATTTCCCTACCGGTTCCACCCACAGACTCGGGCGCTTGTTGTACCAGCCAATCACATCCTGATAATCCTGGAAGTCATGATTGAGCTGCAACATACCAAAGCCGCGTGGATTTTCATCCTGGTAAGCATTGAATGTCAGGCGCTGCGGATTGTTCAGCGGACGGCAGATCCACTCACCGCTACCCGTCCACATCGCCAGACGATCGGAGTCATGGATCTGAGGATGGATAGTGTCACACATGCGGCGTTCATTATTGCCACAGCTGAACATCGTGGTCATTGGCGAGATACCCAGCTGCTGGATATCTTTACGCGCATAGATGTGGTTTTCCACTTCCATCACTACGCGTTTCTCTTCGCAGTGAATGGTAAATTTAAACGCACCGGTGCAGCTCGGGCCATCCAGCAGGGTGTACACCACAAACGTCGTGTCTTCTGCTTTAGGGGTTTCGAACCAGAAGGCGGTAAAGTCCGGGAACTCTTCCTTACCGTTACTGAAGGTATCGATAGCCACGCCACGGGCGGACAGGCCGTACTGGAAGGTTTCATCTACTGCGCGGAAATAGCTGGCCCCCAGGAAAGAGACGATATCGCGCTTTGCCAGTTCAGGTTTTTTGAACGCACGAAAACCCGCAAAGCCGAGGTCGGTTTTCCCTTCGAGCTGTTTGGTATCAACGTGGGCATTGTTGTAGTTGAACAGCTCAGGGCGGAAGTGAATTTCACGCGCTTCACGGCTGGCACCATCAACAGAAAACATGCGAATACGGCGTTTAAAGCCCATGCCCACATGGAAAAACTGAACGTCAAGCTGACGGTTGTCGATGCCGTTCCACAGCGAGTGGTTCGCGTCGTACTGGATTTCGTTGTAAGCCTGCGGCGTCAGCGTTGCCAGCGTTTCAGGCAGCGGAGCGGGAGCGCCACCGTAGGCCTGTTTTGCCATATCGGCAGCCATTTTTTTTAGCACATCAAAATCAAATCGCTTTGCGGAACCATCGGCAATCCCGTCTTCCGCCCAGGCCGCCTGGGAGAACAACGTGGATAAACCCGACATCCCACTGAGGGTTGCGAATGCCATTGACGCTTTCATAAACATTCTTCGATTCATGCCGGAAATAATTTCCTCAGGTGAACGGAGTTTGTAGTGACTGTCGTGCGTTTGCACGCATTCGCTTCACCGGATTTAGCCCGGTTACAGGGAGTTACGACAGCTTGCCTTGGTAATGATTCATTTCACGCAAAATTTATCAGATAAATCTAACAACCGCAGTGGTTTCGCGTGTGAATTAACGTAAATGTCAGAAAAATAAGCACGCTCAGGACAATATGGTATGCCGGGAGTATGTGATTCTCAGTCTATTCCTGGCGGCTTTAATCAAACAGAACGGTTAAAACTGTCTATAGTTACTTAACGAGTATTATTCGCCCAAGGAGACTGGAAATGGCAACAACGACTGAACCACATGAAACCCGCCTGGATGACGATCTGGCGCTGCTCACTGAAACTCTGGAAGAAGTGCTGAAGTCGTCGGGCGATCCGGCCGATCAGAAATATGTTGAGCTGAAAGCAAAAGCGGAAAAATCACTGAACCAGGTGAAATCTCGCATCAGCGATGCCTCGGATACCTACTATGTGCGTGCCCGCCAGGCGGTCACCCGCGCTGATGAGTATGTGCATGATAAACCGTGGCAGGGGATTGGCGTTGGTGCCACCCTTGGCCTGGTCATCGGGCTGCTGCTGGCTCGTCGCTGATTTAGCACCGCAATTCAGCACCACAACAGGCGTCCCTGCGGGCGTCTGTTTCATTTTCTGCCCCTGTTCGATCAATATTCCCCCTTCTTGATATCGTTAATATAAGACTCCTTCCGTTTTCAGCTGAGGTCAGCGTGCCATTTGATCAGGCCATAGAACAGCTACGCGATCGGCTCGCACAGATCGCCGACACCGTTCCCGGAATGCGGCAAATCTGCGTTAATTTCTCCCCCGACACCGATGCGCTGAACTGGCTGGCTTCCCAGCGCTGCTGGCCCCAGTTTTACTGGCAGTCGCGCTGCGGTGAGCAGAGCGTTGCGGCCTGCGGAGCCGTTGAGCGCTATTATTCCATGGCGCAGGCTACCCGGCGCTTAGGCCAGCTCCCGTCGGGGTGGCGACTGTTTGGTGCCAACAGTATCGATGGCGACAGCTACCTGTTTCTGCCCGTACTGCTGTGGCAGCAGGATAGTGACGGACAGCGGCTGATCCTCAATCTGATTAGCGACATTTCAGTGCAGCAGGAGGCAAAGCGGCTGCTGCGCTGGCTGGATGAACTGCGACCGATGGAGCCTGCGGCGCAATTGCCTCACTATCAACGTGCGCATCATGCCCCGGACAAAGACGGCTGGTTGCAGCAGGTTAACCAGGCGCTGAAAGCTATCACGGGTGGTGAGCTTGATAAGGTCGTACTGGCACGTGTTACGGATTTCAGCCTGAGCGGCCCCCTCTCTCCCGCTGCGCTACTGGCCGCCAGCCAGCGCATTAACCCGCGTTGCTACCATTTTATGCTGGCAACTGAACCTCAGCAGGCGCTGGTGGGATCAAGCCCTGAGCGGCTGTATGCCCGGCGGGGTCGGGAGATGGATACTGAAGCGCTGGCCGGAACGGCAGATCTCGATCAGCCGGGATTGCTGGATGATGCGAAGAACCAGTGGGAAAACAGCCTGGTGGTAGCGGATATTCACCAGCGTCTGACGGATATCGTTGATGAAATGGCGGTGATGCCGGTAGAACTGGTGCCGCTGCGCCATCTGCAACATTTACGGCGGCGTATTTCTGCCCGGCTGTTGCAGGCTGATGATGCGCAGTGCGTTGCACGGCTACAGCCAACGGCGGCGGTGGGGGGGCTACCGCGTGCGGCGGCGCTGGATTTTATCCATCAGCATGAACCCTTTGCTCGCGGCTGGTACAGCGGCTCGGTGGGCTATCTGTCGCAGGATGAAAGTGAATTCAACGTGGTGCTGCGCTGTGCGCAGACAGGCGGCGAACAGATTCGTCTCTATGCCGGAGCGGGCATTGTCAGTGGCTCCGATCCTGAGCTGGAGTGGCAGGAGGTGGAGCGCAAAGCCGCCACGCTGGGCACATTACTCACGGCGGAAAACCAGGGCTAAAGCTGGCCCAAATCAAAAAGAGCAGGAAAGCGGCTGATTATAATGGCACGAGGATTTTTGATCTGGAGTGGCTATGCAGCAAGAAATGTCGCACGCAACGTTCAATCGCCGCTGGGCTACCGTACTGCTGGAAACGCTAACGCGCCACGGTGTGCGGCATATCTGCATCGCTCCAGGTTCCCGCTCTGCTCCGCTGGCACTGGCAGCGGCATCCAGCGATAAATGGGTGTGTCATACCCACTTTGATGAGCGGGGCCTCGGATTTCTGGCCCTCGGTCTGGCAAAAACCACCCATCAGCCGGTGGCGGTTATCGTCACCTCCGGCACGGCGGTCGCCAACCTCCACCCCGCGCTGGTTGAAGCGCATCTTACCGGCGAAAAACTGATTGCCATCAGTGCCGATCGTCCTCCCGAACTGATTAACTGCGGTGCAAATCAGGCGATTGAACAGCCTGGTATTTTTGCCCCTCATGTATCCGCTTCACTCAATCTTCCCCGTCCTTCTCCGGCTATACCGGCGCGCTGGCTGGTCTCTGCTGTTGATACGCTGCTGGCACAGCAGCAGCACGGCGGAGTACATATCAACTGCCCGTTTGCCGAGCCGCTGTACGGTGCAGACAGTGCAGATTATCTCTCCTGGCAGGATGAACTGGGCAGCTGGTGGCACAGCGGTAAACCCTGGTTAAGCTATCCGCAGCAGAGTCATGCAGCCACCGAAGAGGACTGGCCGCAATGGCGTGAGAAGCGCGGGGTAGTGATTGTCGGGCGCGTCAGCGCAGAGCAGGGCAAACAGCTGGCCGCATGGGCTGCTACGCTGGGCTGGCCTCTGCTGGGCGATGTGGTATCGCAAACCGGGCAGCCGTTGCCCTCCGCCTCCCTGTGGCTCGCGCACCCGATGGCACAGCAGGCGCTGGCCGATGCGCAGATTGTGGTGCAGTTTGGCGGCAGCCTGACGGGAAAAAACCTGCTCAATTATCAGAACCGCTGCCGCCCGGAGATGTACTGGCTGGTGGATCAACTGCCGGGCCAGCGCCATCCGGGCAGCGTCGGCGGGCGGCGTATCCAGGCCGATATTTCCGACTGGTTACAGCGTCATCCGGCGGTGGTACACCAGCCCTGGTGTCCGCAGCTGGCAACGCTGGCTCAACGTACCACTCACTATCTGCAACAGCATCTGCAACAGTTTGGCGAAGCGCAGCTGGCGCATCGGCTGACGGCGCTGCTGCCAGAAAACGGCGCGCTGTTTATCGGTAACAGCCTCTCGATACGCCTGGCAGATGCTTTTGCGCAGCTGCCTGCTGGCTATCCGCTCTACTGCAATCGTGGTGCCAGCGGCATTGACGGACTGCTGGCCACGGCGGCGGGAGTACAGCGGGGCACCGGCCAGCCGCTGCTGATCCTGCTGGGGGATCTCTCGGCGCTGTACGATCTGAACAGCCTGGCGCTGCTCCAGCAGGCCACCGCGCCGGTGGTGGTGGTGGTGGTGAACAACCAGGGCGGCCAGATCTTCTCCATGCTGCCAACGCCCGTCTCTGAGCGTGAGCGTTTTTTCACCATGCCCCCACGGGTAGATTTTTGCCATGCGGCGGCGCTGTTTGGCCTGCGTTTTGCGCAGCCAGCTGGCTGGCATGAGCTCAGGGATGCGGTTGCTGAGGGTTTCAAAGCGGGCACCACGCTGATTGAGGTGGTGGTAAACGGTGACGACGGGGCGCAAACGCTGGCACGCTGCGCCAGCGAGGTGGTTCATTTATGATGCTGCATGCGCACTGGCAGGGGCACCATCACAGTACGCGTCCGGTACTGGTGTGGCTGCATGGTTTTCTCGGCAGCGCAGCGGACTGGGAGCCGGTGCAGCGCCACTTTGGCCACTGGCCGCTGCTGAGTATTGATCTGCCCGGCCACGGTGGTTCACGTGCGCAGACCGTCAGCGGCTTTGACGATTTATCCCTGCGGCTGAATGCCACGCTGAACTATCACCAGGTCGATCGCTACTGGCTGATTGGCTACTCCCTCGGCGGGCGGCTGGCGCTCTATCACGCCTGCCGCCACGCAGGAGACGGGCTGGTGGGGCTGCTGGTGGAAGCCGGACATTTTGGCCTCAGCAGCGCCAGTGAACGAGCCAGCCGTCAGGCGCACGATCGCGGCTGGGTGCAGCGCTTCCGCCAGCAGCCGCTGGAAGAGGCGCTGAACGAATGGTATCAGCAGCCGGTGTTTGCCGAACTGACCGCCATACAGCGCCAGCGCCTGATTGCCCGGCGGCTGAATAATCGCGGCGAAGATCTGGCGGCGATGCTGGAGGCGACATCGCTCTCAACCCAGCCCGATCTGTTGCCGGAACTGCGCGAAAAAACCTTCCCGTTCCGTTATCTCTGCGGCGAATGGGATCAAAAATTTTTGCAGCTTGCCCGTCAGGCTGCGCTTCCCCCGGCGGTGATCCCCGCTGCGGGTCACAACTCACACCTGGCGAATCCTCAGGCATTTGCCCATCAGCTTGCCCGTGTGCTCAATCATAATTAAGGAGCTTTGATGTTGTATCCAGATGAAAGCCTGCTGTATGCCCCGGCGCAGTGGCGGGATTGCGGCGCTGAGTTCAGCGATATTCGCTATCACAAAACCGATGACGGCATCGCCAGAATCACTATAAATCGTCCGGAAGTGCGTAATGCATTCCGCCCGTTAACGGTGAGTGAAATCCAGCAGGCGCTGGATAATGCCCGGCGCGATCCGGCGGTAGGCGTTATCGTACTGACCGGCGAAGGGGATCTTGCCTTCTGCTCTGGCGGCGACCAGAAAGTGCGCGGCGATTACGGCGGCTATCAGGATGACGCCGGGGTTCATCACCTTAATGTCCTCGACCTGCAACGCCAGATCCGTACCTGTCCAAAGCCGGTAGTGGCGATGGTGGCGGGCTATGCCGTCGGCGGCGGCCATGTGCTGCATATGATGTGTGACCTGACGATCGCCGCAGACAATGCGCGGTTTGGTCAGACCGGGCCAAAAGTTGGCTCTTTTGACGGCGGCTGGGGCGCTGCGTATATGGCACGCATTGTCGGCCAGAAAAAAGCACGTGAAATCTGGTTTCTCTGCCGCATGTATAACGCCCAACAGGCGCTGGATATGGGGCTGGTGAATACCGTAGTACCGCTGGCGGAGCTGGAAAAAGAGACGGTACGCTGGTGCCGCGAGATGCTGCAAAACAGCCCGATGGCTCTGCGCTGCCTGAAAGCGGCGCTTAATGCTGACTGTGACGGTCAGGCCGGTCTTCAGGAGCTGGCGGGCAACGCCACGATGCTGTTCTATATGACTGAAGAGGGGCAGGAAGGGCGCAATGCATTTAATGAAAAGCGCCAGCCTGATTTCAGCAACTTCCGGCGTAATCCATAATGCGCAGCGCCACGCTTTACGGATACCAGGTCGCGCTGGATGCCGGGGTAGTGCTGCGCCATCAGCGGCTCAAGGCGCGTCAGGGGCTGCTGGTTAAACTCTCTGATGAGCAGGGAGAAGGCTGGGGAGAGATTGCCCCGCTGCCGGAGTTCAGCGTCGAAACGCCGGAGCAGGCACAGCAGCAGGCCGTTGTGTGGCTGACACAGTGGTGCGCAGGCAAAGAACCTCTGGAAAGCACCCTGCCTTCGGTGGCCTTTGGCATCAGCTGTGCGCTGGCAGAGCTGACGAACCGGCTGCCTGCTGAGGGGGAATATCGTCTGGCACAATTGTGCAGCGGCGATCCGGATGCCCTGTTCCAGCAGCTGCTGAAGCAGCCCGAGCCGCTGGCTAAAATGAAAGTGGGTTTGTATGAGGCGATACGCGATGGAATGCAGGTCAACCTGCTGCTGGAGGCGCTGCCACAGCTGACTTTACGGCTGGATGCTAACCGCAGCTGGACGCTGGAAAAAGCGCTGAGTTTCGCTCGTTACGTTTCGCCAGAGCTGCGATCACGGATTGCCTTTATCGAGGAGCCGTGCCGGGACAGAGAGCAAAGCCTCGCCTTTGCCGCTGAAACCGGCATTAACATTGCCTGGGATGAAACCCTGCGTGAGCATGAGGATGCCCTGACCGCCGCTCCCGGCGTGGTGGCGGTGGTGATAAAACCGATGCTCACCGGCACTATTCAGCGTGTGCAGCAGCAGGTATTGCACGCGCAGATGCTGGGATTAACGCCGGTGATTAGCAGCGCGCTGGAGTCCAGCCTCGGGCTGACACAGCTGGCGCGGCTGGCACACTGGCTGACGCCGGGCGTGCTGCCGGGGCTAGATACGCTGCAACTGATGCAGCAGCAGGTGCTGCGTGCGTGGCCGGGCAGCCATTTGCCCATGCAGGATCATGAGGCGCTGCAATGTCTCTGGCAGCGATAGCCGACTGGCCCTGGCGCCGCTGGCAGCGCTCTCAGCCTGATGCGCTCGCTATCGACAACGGTGATAAAAGCCTGAACTGGCAGCAGCTCGCACAGGCAATCGACGAGCAGGCAGCGGGCTTTCGCTTGCAGGGAGTGTCTGCGGGTGACCTGGTTGCGGTGCGCAGCGGCAACAGCCTGACGGCGCTGCTGGCGTGGCTTGGGCTGCTGGCCTGTGGGGCGCGGGTGCTGGGGCTGAATCCTCAGCTGCCGGAGCCGCAGTTACACCAGCTGCTGCCGGGGCTGGGACCTGATTTTGTGCTCAACCTGAGTGATTCAGCCTGTCTGGATTTTCCCGCGCTGGCGCTACTTCCGGCAGCGGGTCACGGCTGTGAGCGGTGGCAGCCGGAAAAAATTGCCACGCTAACCTTAACTTCTGGATCTACCGGGCTTCCCAAAGCGGCGGCTCACACCTTTGCTGCTCATCTGCACAGCGCGGCGGCGGTAGTCGGGCTGATGTCATTTACCCGTGACGATCGCTGGCTATTGTCGCTGCCGCTGTTTCACGTCTCCGGGCAGGGAATACTCTGGCGCTGGCTGCTGGCCGGAGCCACGCTGGTGATCCCTGATGATGGCGGATTTAATCAGGCGCTGGAGCGCAGTAGCGTGGCATCGCTGGTGCCGACGCAGCTCTGGCGTTTGCTGCATCAGCCCGCGCTACCCGCCAGCCTGCGTGCCGTGCTGTTGGGGGGCGCGCATATCCCCGCAGAACTGACGCGCCGGGCGGAGGCCGCAGGGTTGCACTGCTATTGCGGCTACGGAATGACGGAAACCGCTTCGACCCTGTGTGCCCGACGTGCGGGCGATCTTCCGGGGGTTGGCGCACCGCTGACGGGCCATCAGGTGCGCGTGGTGGCAGGGGAAATCTGGGTACGTTCGCCGGCGCTGGCTGCGGGATACTGGTTAAACGGATCGCTCAGGCCGCTGGCCGGTGGTGATGGCTGGCTGCATACCGGCGACGTCGGGCGCTGGCATCGGGGCGAGCTGCTGCTGGAAGGGCGGCGCGATAATCTGTTTTTCTCCGGCGGAGAGTCGGTGCAGCCTGAACAGATTGAACGGATAATGCTGACGCATCCGGCGGTGACGCAGGTATTTGTGGTACCCCGTGCCGATAGTGAATACGGCCAGCGTCCGGTGGCTCTGGTGGAAAGCACGGCGTCACTGGAGGAGCTGGCGGACTGGGCTGCGCCAAAGCTGGCCGGGTATCAGCGCCCCGTGGCCTGGTATCCGCTGCCGCCCGCCAGCAGCGGGGGGATTAAACGCTCACGCCATCAGCTGCGGGAGTGGGTGGCAAACCAGGCGCAGCTCTGTTTAAGGTCGCTGGCCTGAACGATTGAAATGAACTGGAAAATCACGTTGTGTTTCTGCCGGGGGCTTTCTACAGTGTGAGGACATGAGTACACCGGAGAATAAGATGATAAGAGTGGAAATGCTCTCAACCGGCGACGAAGTTCTGCACGGGCAGATCGTCGACACCAACGCCGCCTGGCTGGCTGGCGTACTGTTCGAGCAGGGCCTGCCGATGACCAGTCGTCAGACGGTAGGGGACAACCTGCAAGATCTGGTGACGGTGCTGACAGAGCGCAGCAAGGTGGCTGATGTATTAATCGTTAATGGCGGTCTTGGCCCCACCAGCGATGATCTGAGTGCGCTGGCGGCGGCGACCGCAGCTGGAGTTGAGCTGGAAGTTCATACTGAGTGGCTGGAAAAAATGACCGCGTACTTTGCCAGCCGTGGCAAGGTGATGGCCGCCAGCAATCGCAAGCAGGCTGAAATTCCGCAGGGCGCGGAGATGCTCGATAATCCGGTGGGCACCGCCTGCGGTTTTGCGATGCAGCTTAATCGCTGCTGGATTTTCTTCACCCCCGGTGTCCCTTCTGAATATCAGGTGATGGTGAACGATCAGATTTTACCGCGCCTCAAAACCCGCTTTCCGCTACAGGATCCGCCGGTATGTCTGCGCATGACCACTTTTGGTCGCGGTGAAAGCGATCTGGCTTCAGAGATTGAACCGCTGCCGCTGCCGGAAGGCGTGGTGATGGGCTATCGCGCATCGATGCCAATTATTGAGCTGAAGCTGAATGGCCCGGTCTCAAAACTGCCTGAGATGGAGCAGTTCTGGCAGCAGGTGCGGGAGATTGCCGGTGAGAGCGTGATCTTTGAAGGCGTTGAAACACTGCCTGAGCAGCTGGCGCGTCGTCTGAAAGAGCATAAGCTGTCGCTGGCAGTCAGCGAGCAGTTCAGCGCCGGGCTGCTGCAGTGGCAGCTGGTCTCAGCCGGGGCACCGCTGGCGGTAGGTAATGTGCTGCCTGCTCAGAGTGAGTCGCTGGGCCTGCTGGCCGCGCGCAGTCAGCAGCTTGCCAAACAAAACCACGCCCGACTTTCGCTGGTGGTAGGGGGGCTGGACGACGATCGCCTGGGCTTTGCCCTGCATACGCCGGACGGTACCTATGCGCAGAAAGTGAAGTTCAACGTCGGCCGCTATAGCCTGAAAGCCCGTCAGGAGATGGTGGCGATGCTGGCGATGAATATGCTGCGTCGCTGGCTGAATGGTCAGTCGGTCAGTACCGGGCACGGCTGGATCAATGTAGTGGAGACGTTATAAAACGCATTGATGGCGGGGCGGATTTTCCACCCCGTACTACAGTTCGATCTCGATATCCCCGTTAGCTTTGCAGCAGCAGGGTAAAATTTCACCCGGCTGCACAAAAGCCAGCGGTTTTGCGCTGTAGCTGACTTTGCCCTTCAGCAGGCGAGTACGGCAGGAGCCGCAGTAGCCCTCGCGACACTGGTACTCCACGCAAACGCGATGGGATTCCAGCGTGGCAAGCAGGGATAGCTGCTCATCATCGCGGCACTCAATCTGCGTACCTGAAGTACGCAGTTTAATGCTGGCCATCTTACAGCTCGAAGTCGCTGAGGTCGTCGGCGTTGACTTCAGAATCAATCTGACCGACCAGATACGAGCTGACTTCTACTTCCTGCGGCGCAACCTGCACGTTATCGGAAACCAGCCATGAGTTGATCCATGGGATCGGGTTTGAGCGGGTTTTAAACGGCAGATCCAGACCTACAGCGTTCATGCGGATATTGGTGATGTACTCAATGTACTGCCACAGAATGTCTTTGTTCAGGCCGATCATTGAACCGCCGCTGAACAGATATTCTGCCCACTCTTTTTCCTGCTCGGCTGCCAGTACAAACAGGTCGTAGCACTCCTGGCGACACTCGCTGGCAATTTCTGCCATTTCCGGATCGTCTTCACCGCTGCGCAGCAGGTTCAGCATATGCTGAGTTCCGGTCAGGTGCAGTGCTTCATCACGGGCGATCAGCTTGATAATTTTGGCGTTGCCTTCCATCAGTTCGCGCTCGGCAAAGGCAAACGAGCAGGCAAAGCTGACGTAGAAGCGGATAGCTTCCAGCGCATTGACGCTCATCAGGCAGATATAGAGCTGCTTTTTCAGCGCGCGCAGGCTGACTGTAACGGTTTTGCCGTTAACTTCATGGGTACCTTCACCCAGCAGATGCCAGTAGCTGGTCATCTCAATCAGATCGTCGTAGTAGCCGGAGATATCTTTGGCGCGGGACAGGATCTGCTCGTTGGTCACGATATCGTCAAAGACCAGCGACGGATCGTTCACAATATTACGGATGATATGGGTATAAGAGCGTGAGTGAATGGTTTCCGAAAACGCCCAGGTTTCAATCCAGGTTTCCAGCTCAGGAATGGAGATCAGCGGCAACAGCGCCACGTTAGGACTACGGCCCTGAATAGAATCCAGCAGCGTCTGATACTTCAGGTTGCTGATAAAAATGTGCTTTTCGTGATCCGGCAGAGCCTGATAGTCGATACGGTCGCGGGAGACGTCAACTTCTTCCGGACGCCAGAAGAAAGAGAGCTGTTTTTCAATCAGCTTTTCAAAGATGTCATACTTCTGCTGGTCAAAACGCGCCACGTTTACCGGCTGACCAAAGAACATCGGTTCTAACAGCTGATTGTTTTTATTCTGCGAAAATGTGGTGTAAGCCATGATTTATTCCAGATGCGTTCAGGGTCGGGCATGCCCGACCCTACTGAGTCAATGTTGCGCGCAGTAGCCGGGCAGGCCCGGCCTACGGAGATTAGATCTTGCAGGCACCGCTTTCGCAGCCATCATCCTGAATAGATGGTGCCAGGTCTTCCTGGGTATCTTCAGCACCGTCACGCGTGTTCTGATAGTAAAGCGTTTTCACGCCAAACTTATAAGCAGTCAGCAGGTCTTTCAGCAGCTGCTTCATCGGCACCTTACCATTGGCAAAGCGCGTTGGGTCATAGTTGGTGTTCGACGAAATTGCCTGATCGATAAACTTCTGCATCAGGCCGACCAGTTGCAGGTAGCCGTCGTTATTTGGCATATCCCACAGCAGTTCGTAGTTATCTTTCAGACGCTCATATTCCGGCACCACCTGACGCAGTATACCGTCTTTAGACGCTTTAATACTGATATGGCCGCGTGGCGGTTCAATCCCGTTGGTGGCGTTAGAAATCTGCGAAGAGGTTTCAGACGGCATCAGTGCAGAAAGGGTGGAGTTACGCAGACCGTGTTTTTTAACGGATTCGCGCAGTGCTTCCCAGTCGAGCAGCAGCGGGGTATTGCAGATCGCGTCCAGGTCTTTCTTATAGGTATCGATCGGCAGAATGCCCTGTGAATAGGTGGTTTCGTTGAACCACGGGCAGGCACCCTGTTCGATAGCCAGATCGTTGGACGCTTTCAGCAGCCAGTACTGGATCGCTTCGAAAGTCTGATGAGTCAGTATGTTGGCGCTGCCGTCAGAGTAACGCACGCCGTTTTTCGCCAGGTAGTAAGCGTAGTTAATTACGCCAATACCCAGAGTACGACGACCCATTGCACCGCGTTTTGCCGCCGGGATCGGGTAGTCCTGATAGTCGAGCAGGGCATCCAGCGCACGCACCGCCAGCGTCGCCAGCTCTTGCAGATCGTCCAGGCTCTCAATCGCGCCGAGGTTAAATGCTGACAGCGTACACAGGGCGATTTCGCCGTTTTCGTCGTTAATATCCAGCAGCGGCTTGGTTGGCAGGGCAATTTCCAGGCACAGGTTAGACTGGCGCACCGGAGCAATCGCCGGGTCAAACGGGCTGTGGGTGTTGCAGTGGTCAACGTTCTGGATATAGATACGGCCAGTAGAGGCGCGTTCCTGCATCATCAGCGAGAAGAGATCCACAGCTTTGATACGCTGTTTGCGAATGCTGTCGTCTTTCTCATATTTGGTGTAAAGACGCTCGAACTCTTCCTGATTAGCGAAGAAGGCATCGTACAGACCCGGCACATCAGACGGGCTGAACAGGGTAATATCTTCGCCCTTCAGCAGGCGCTGGTACATCAGCTTGTTGATCTGAACACCGTAGTCCATATGACGTACGCGGTTACCTTCCACGCCACGGTTGTTTTTCAGCACCAGCAGGCTTTCTACTTCCAGATGCCACATCGGATAGAACAGCGTGGCTGCCCCGCCGCGTACGCCGCCCTGAGAGCAGGATTTAACCGCAGTCTGGAAATGCTTATAGAACGGGATACAGCCGGTGTGGAAGGCTTCGCCGCCACGAATCGGGCTGCCCAGAGCACGAATACGGCCCGCGTTGATGCCGATACCGGCACGCTGAGAAACATATTTCACAATGGCGCTGGAGGTGGCATTGATAGAGTCAAGGCTGTCGCCACACTCAATCAGTACGCAAGAGCTGAACTGGCGCGTTGGGGTACGCACGCCGGACATAATTGGCGTAGGCAGTGAGATCTTAAAGGTTGAGATCGCATCATAGAAACGCTTCACATAGTCCAGACGGGTGTCGCGCGGGTAGCCGGAGAACAGGCAGGCGGCGACCAGAATGTAGAGGAACTGGGCGCTTTCATAGATTTCACCGCTTACGCGGTTCTGCACCAGATACTTACCTTCTAACTGCTTAACTGCCGCATAGGAGAAGTTCATATCGCGCCAGTGGTCGATAAAGCCGTCCATCAGCTCAAACTCTTCCGCGCTGTAGTCTTCCAGCAGGTGACGGTCATATTTGCCCATCTCAACCATACGGGTAACCTGGTCGATCAGTTTTGGCGGCTCGAACTGACCATACGCTTTTTTGCGCAGGTGGAAGATGGCCAGACGGGCGGCCATATACTGATAGTCAGGGGCATCCTTGGAGATCAGGTCAGCAGCGGACTTAATGACAGTTTCATGGATATCAGAAGTGCGGATACCTTCGTAGAACTGGATGTGGGATCGCAGTTCAACCTGAGAGACGGAGACGTTTTGTAGTCCTTCGGCAGCCCAGTCGAGAACACGGTGGATTTTATCGAGATCGATACGCTCGGTGCGACCATCGCGTTTGGTTACAAGCAGACTCTGATTCATGTCGCGTTTTACCTGTCCTTAACAAATAATCCCCACGTTTATACACAGATTTCTCATTGTGAGTAACTCTGTGGATAAACACTACATATAGGGGGTGAGGGAAATCTTTATAACTAGATGGTGAGTATTCTAGTAATTTCCACGTGCTTAACAAGGCTTGATTTTCACTGAAAACTACTGTCGCAGGGCTGGCCCTTTTCCTAAGTCCGCGTTTCTCAAGGCCCGCAGTCAATGTCAATGGGTAGATAAATTTTTTCGAATTTTGATCGAGCGCGGGTTTCTTGTTCAGCATGAAAACTTCCAGCTTTTAGTTGCTGGAAAAGTACCCATAATAAGACGCCTCACCGCCAGAGTGGCGTGATGCTGCAAGACTAACCTGAACGTCGCGGAAGGGGTAAGATGAAAAAGATATATACCTGTACTCTTCGCACTTCGGGCCCCCGGTGGGAACCCGTACTATTTTGGATATCAGACCCGACTGAAATAGCGCGAACAGCGATTACGCATCAATAGCTCTGTGCGTATGCACCATATAATTCACGTCAACGCCCGGTGCCAGTTTGAAGTGGTTGGTGACCGGGTTGTAGTGCAGGCCGATGATGTGGCGCTCGCGCAGCGGCGTTTCATCAACCCAGTTCAGCAGCTCTGCCGGGCGGATAAACTTTTTAATGTCGTGGGTACCGCGCGGCACCATCCGCAGCACGTATTCTGCGCCGATAATCGCCATCAGCCAGGATTTGCTGTTGCGGTTAAGGGTGGAGAAGAACACCTCACCGCCCGGTTTAACCAGGCGAGCGCAGGCGTGAACCACTGAGCGCGGATCCGGCACGTGCTCCAGCATCTCCATACAGGTCACCACATCGTACTGCCCGGCGAACTGCTCTGCGTGTTCTTCTACCGTCTGCTGCACATAGTCAATAGTGACGCCGCTTTCCAGCGCGTGCAGGCGTGCTATCTGCAATGGCTCTGCGCCCATATCCAGCCCGGTAACATTGGCACCTTCACGGGCCATGCTTTCTGCAAGAATGCCGCCGCCGCAGCCTACATCCAGCACTTTTTTACCAAACAGCCCGTCAGCATGCTGGGCAATCCAGCCAAGGCGCAGGGGATTAATCCGGTGCAGGGGCTTAAATTCGCCTTCCAGATCCCACCAGCGCGACGCTACTGCTTCGAATTTCGCAATTTCACCGTGATCAACGTTCTGCGCGCCCGCGTTTTGTTCTGCTTTCATTGGGTTATTACCATGAGGTTATTACTCCAGCTAAAGTTTGTCGCAGTATACATGTTTACGGGTTGGGGTGGGCAGGGCTGGATATCTGGAAAGCAGCAGAATGCAATAAAGCGGCCAATGCGATGCTTTCCATTCACCACCTGGACGCAATGTGATATACTTTCGCACCTTTGAATCCGGGAATAATACAGAAGGAAAGCGCCTCCATGAGCGACCTGGCCCGCGAAATTACACCGGTCAATATCGAAGAAGAGTTAAAGAACTCCTATCTGGATTATGCAATGTCGGTCATTGTTGGCCGTGCGCTGCCAGATGTCCGTGATGGCCTGAAGCCGGTTCACCGCCGTGTGCTTTACGCTATGAACGTGCTCGGTAATGACTGGAACAAAGCTTATAAAAAATCCGCCCGTGTTGTCGGCGACGTCATCGGTAAATATCACCCTCATGGCGATACCGCCGTGTATGACACCATCGTGCGTATGGCCCAGCCTTTCTCGCTGCGCTACATGCTGGTGGACGGTCAGGGTAACTTCGGCTCCGTCGACGGCGACTCCGCTGCTGCGATGCGTTACACCGAAGTTCGCATGTCCAAAATCGCTCACGAATTGCTGGCCGATTTGGAAAAAGACACCGTTGACTTTGTGCCAAACTATGATGGCACAGAGCAGATCCCGGAAGTCATGCCGACCCGCGTTCCAAACCTGCTGGTTAACGGTTCCTCGGGGATCGCAGTCGGGATGGCGACCAACATTCCGCCGCACAACCTGACCGAAGTGATCAACGGCTGTCTGGCCTTTATCGACGACGAAAACATTACCGTCGAAGGCCTGATGGAGCACATCCCAGGGCCGGACTTCCCGACCGCCGCGATCATCAATGGTCGTCGTGGTATTGAAGAAGCCTATCGTACCGGCCGTGGTAAAATTTACATCCGCGCCCGTGGCGAAGTGGAAGTGGATGCTAAAACCGGGCGCGAAACTATCATCGTGCACGAAATTCCGTATCAGGTGAACAAAGCGCGCCTGATCGAGAAAATCGCCGAGCTGGTAAAAGAAAAACGTCTGGAAGGTATCAGCGCCCTGCGCGATGAGTCTGACAAAGACGGTATGCGCATCGTGATCGAAGTGAAGCGCGACGCCGTTGGCGAAGTGGTGCTTAACAACCTTTACTCGCTGACCCAATTGCAGACTTCTTTCGGCATCAACATGGTGGCACTGCACCAGGGCCAGCCGAAGATTATGCCGCTGAAGGATATTCTTGAAGCCTTCGTGCGTCACCGTCGTGAAGTGATCACTCGTCGTACCATTTTCGAACTGCGTAAAGCGCGCGACCGTGCTCATATCCTCGAAGCACTGGCGGTAGCGCTGGCGAATATCGACCCGATTATCGAGCTGATTCGTCGTGCAGACTCTCCGGCTGAAGCGAAAGCGGGCCTGATTGCACGTCCGTGGGAGCTGGGTAACGTTTCAGCGATGCTGGAACGTGCCGGTGATGATGCCGCCCGTCCTGAGTGGCTGGAAGATCAGTATGGTATCCGCGATGGTCAGTATCATCTGACCGAGCAGCAGGCTCAGGCGATCCTTGATTTACGCCTGCAAAAACTGACCGGCCTTGAGCATGAAAAACTGCTCGACGAGTACAAAGAGCTGCTGGAGCAGATCGCAGAACTGTTGCGTATTCTGGGCAGCTCCGAGCGCCTGATGGAAGTGATCCGCGAAGAGCTGGAGCTGATCCGCGATCAGTTCGGCGATAAGCGTCGTACCGAAATCACCGCCAACAGCGCTGATATCAACATCGAAGACCTGATCAACCAGGAAGACGTTGTGGTTACCCTGTCGCATCAGGGCTACGTGAAGTATCAGCCTCTGACTGATTACGAAGCGCAGCGTCGCGGTGGTAAAGGTAAATCAGCCGCGCGTATTAAAGAAGAAGACTTTATTGACCGCCTGCTGGTGGCCAACACCCATGACACTATCCTCTGCTTCTCAAGCCGTGGTCGTCTCTACTGGATGAAGGTTTACCAGCTGCCGGAAGCCAGCCGTGGTGCGCGTGGGCGTCCAATCGTCAACCTGCTGCCGCTGGAACCAAACGAACGTATTACGGCGATCCTGCCGGTACGCGAGTATGCAGAAGGCTTCAACATCTTTATGGCTACCGCCAGCGGTACCGTGAAGAAAACCGCGCTGAAAGAGTTCAGCCGCCCACGCAGCGCCGGTATTATTGCCGTCAACCTGCGTGATGACGACGAACTGATTGGCGTGGCGCTGACTAACGGTAACGATGAAGCGATGCTGTTCTCCGCTGCCGGTAAAGTAGTGCGCTTTGCAGAGAGCGCCGTGCGTGCCATGGGCCGTACTGCCTCTGGCGTGCGCGGTATCAAGCTGGCTGAAGGCGATCGCGTGGTGTCACTGATTGTACCGCGTGATGATGGTGCGATTCTCACCGTGACTCAGAACGGCTACGGTAAGCGTACCGCTAATACCGAGTATCCAACCAAGTCCCGTGCGACTCAGGGTGTGATCTCGATTAAAGTGACCGAGCGTAACGGGCCGGTCATCGGCGCGGTACAGGTGGTCGACAGCGATCAGATTATGATGATCACTGATGCCGGTACGCTGGTGCGCACCCGCGTTTCTGAAGTAAGCGTGGTCGGGCGTAACACCCAGGGTGTTATCCTGATCCGTACCGCTGAAGATGAAAACGTTGTGGGTCTGCAACGTGTGGCTGAACCGGTAGCGGAAGATGAACTTGATGCTATCGATGGCAGCGTCGCGGAAGGGGATGATGATATTGCCCCGGAAGTGGAAAACGATGACGATGCACCAGAGGCTGATGACGAGTAATCGTTAAGCTCTGCTAAGAAAGCCGGTTCACTGTGAACCGGCTTTTTTTTGTCTGAAAAAGAGTATGTGCTGCTTACTTTTGCTGGCTCAGAAATTCGTGCTGCTGCATAAACTGGCTTACGGCGGCAATAGTCTGAAGGTGAATCGCTGCTCTTTGGGCGTTTGGCGTTTCACAAATAAAACCTTCGCCTTCACCGGCCAGAATCTCCGCAGCCTTTGGTGTGCACAGCGGCAGAAAATCAAAATGACCGGCTTCAGCCAGGGTAAGCAGCGGCAGTTTTAGCTGGTCGACGCCCAGGCGCATCTTCCCCGTGCTGTGAATAAAGTAGCCTGCGGCGATGGTCAATACCGGAATATCGATGGCATCAAGACTGCTGCGTGTGAATACGTAGCTCATGCCAGGATCGAGGGCGACCACAAACCTCACACGGGGATCATGATAGCTGGCCGCCAGCCGCTGATCGCTGGTGTTTTCCAGTCTGATTCCGTCGCGCTGATAAAACTGGCAGTCCGGCATCTGCGGCATAGCCTGGCAGTAATGCGTCAGCCGCTGCCGATTGATGTGGCCTCCCGCCAGCGCCAGTACGCTATAACCGCCCTTAGAGTGACCGATAGCGCCGATTTTTTGCCGATCGATGGCCTGCTGCCAGTGCGGATCGGCAAGGTAATGGGTCAGCATAAAGGAGAGGTCGCCCGTCTGTAAGGTCAGGTCGGTTTTCGGGCTGGAGTCCCCGGTGGTGCTGCCGGGATGATTGGCGGCAATCACGATGGCCCCGCGAGCGGCAAGCGGCACCGCCAGCCAGGCGAGGCTGGCATTATTACCGCCGCTGCCGTGACTGAGAACGATCAGCGGAAACCGTCCCTTCGCCAGCGGAGCATGGGTAATAGCCTTAAATCCAATAAAAACGGCCCTTGCTCCCTGCATCTGCGCAGCCTGATGGCTGTCACTGGGGTAGAAGATACGCACATCAAGCCTGCGCGCGGTGCTGCTATCAACGATAATGTCTTGCTGGCTGCCCACGGAGTAGCTCCAGGCGGGGAAGCTGAATATAAACAACAGGGTGGAGATAATTAAACGCATGCTATTCACTCTGACGGTAAGAAAAGTCTATTATCAGAGGCTTACGGGCGCGTGGCGTCCTCGATCGCGATAGAGTCCTATGCTGATACCGGTTAATTTTTTGCTCAGTCTGGTTTGTGTGCTGCTGCTGGTGCAGCGCCGTGATGGCGGAAGAGTGTTCCAGCTGTTGCTGTGGCTGTGCCTGCTGCACAGCCTGATTGCCGGGCTGGCCATCATGCTGCCGGATGAAAAACTGTGGCACCGGCTACAGCCGATCACTGCCGCCGCACTGCCGCTGATGTGTCGCATGGCGCTGGTGCAGGCGATGGAAGGGAGCGTGCGTATCGTGCGGAGTGCGCTGGTAGTGATTCTGATGATCGTCTGCGTGCTGTTATTGCCGCAGGGCATTGACTGGCTGATGCCCGCAATCTGGCTGGGCTGTGCCGTTCTGATGCTGCGGCGGCTAAAAACGAGCGGTAATCTACCGCCGAAAACAGCACCGACCGACGGTACTCTGACGCTGCGTGGCTGGCAGCTGCTGGCGCTGTTGCTGATCGTCGTGGCCCTGCTTGATGTCGCTATCACACTGCTGATGAGTTTTGCTGAAGGAGCAGGAACCGCGGAATTATTGTTAGCCGGAAATCTGTCCATGGCGGGGGTGATGTCGCTTTTGCTGCTGCTGGGCCACCCGTCCCGCGAACCGGTTGTATCCAGGGTGGCGCGGGAGGTCAGCGCGGCGGATCCCGCCATCATGGCTCGTATTGATGCGCTGATGCAGGAGGGGTTGTACCGGGAACCCCAGCTTAATCTTGCGCGACTGGCACGCAAAGCCGGAATACCCACGCGGCAGGTATCGGCAGCGATTAATGCCCTGCATCAGCAGAGCGTGTCGCAGTATGTGAATGGCTGGCGCATCCGTGAGGCGGGGGAGCGGCTGGCGGGCCGATCTCAGACGGTGATTGAGGTAATGGAGAGCGTGGGCTTCCAGACCAAATCCAATTTTAATCGCGAGTTTCGCCGTATTACAGGTAAAACGCCTTCTGAATGGCGTCGCGAAGCCTGGGAGCAGGCTGAAAATAACTGAAATAGCGGCGCGCAGATACGCTGATAACTGGCTTTTTTACCATGCTGACGCTACTGTATCGCCAATCATTCTCTTTTGTCCGTTATGGCTGCCAGTGGGTTACGCTTGAAATATCTTGTCTCTTTCCGCACGACATTAAAGATCTCCCGCTATCTCTTCCGCGCCCTGGCGCTGATGCTGTGGACGCTTGGCGCGCTGCTGACCACCTTTTATATCATTAACGTTATTCACCAGAGAGAATCACAGGTTCGCCAGGAGTTTAATACCAGCTATGACCAGGCTCAGTGGTACGTGCGCCACTCGGCCGATGTGATGCGCGAGCTGAAATTTATTGCTGAAAACCGTTTAAATAATGTCTCGGGTAATCCTGAAACACTCAATGGTGTCTTTTCTGGCAAAGTGTCACCGCCGCAGTTTTATCCGCTGTATGCGGATTCAGACTGTAGCGCCATGAGTAATACCTGGCGTAATGCGCTGGAACCTCTCAGTTACTTCCTTAACTACTGGAAAGACAATTTCGCCTCCGCCTATGAGCTGAACCGCGTGTTCTTTGTTGGTGGAGACAGCTCCTGTCTGGCGGATTTCAGCCTGGGAACCGTGTCGGTAGATCCTGAACGGGCGCTGAAAACACTGCGTGAACGCATTCTCAAATATCGCAGCAGTAATGATGATGAGCGTAAAAACAGCCTGTACTGGATCTCCCCGGGAACACAGCCAGGCGTTGGCTATTACTATATGTTCACCCCTGTCTATGTGGCGAATAAGGTGACGGCGCTGCTGGGAATTGAGCAGAGTATTCGCATGGAAGACCTGATTCTGCCGGGCAGCATGCCGGTAACCGCTACGCTGGTCGATCAGAATAATCAGCGGCTGCTCTCCTCTGCCCGCAACGGTCCGGATTTTACCGCGGACGATCTGCCGGGTGATGCGTCATGGTTTGGCTATATTTCTGGCTATGACCAGCTGATTATGAAAAAGAATCTGTCACCCTCGTCACTCAGCATCGTCTACTCGGTGCCGACCAATGTGATGGTAGAACGGCTGAAGATTTTGATTATCAACGCGCTGTTGCTCAACCTGATCAGTGCGATTGTGCTGTTTACGCTGGCATGGCTGTTTGAGCGCCGTATGTTTCTGCCTGCGGAAGATAACGCCCACCGGCTGGAGGAGCACGAGCAGTTTAACCGTAAAATTGTCGCCTCCGCCCCGGTCGGCATCTGTATTCTCCGCACCAGCGACGGCACCAATATCCTCAGTAACGAACTGGCGCATAACTATCTCACCATGCTGACCCAGGAAGACCGGCTGCGCCTGACGGAGATTATCTGTGGTCAGCAGGTTAACTTTGTCGATGTGCTGACCGGCAGTAACACCAACCTGCAAATCAGTTTTGTTCATTCACGCTACCGCAATGAGAATGTGGCGATCTGTGTGCTGGTTGACGTCAGCGCCCGCGTAAAGATGGAAGAGTCGCTTCAGGAGATGGCCCAGGCCGCAGAGCAGGCCAGCCAGTCCAAGTCGATGTTCCTCGCCACCGTCAGCCACGAGCTGCGCACACCGCTCTACGGCATCATTGGTAACCTCGACCTGTTGCAAACCAAGTCGCTGCCGACGGGCGTTGAGTCGCTGGTCATGGCGATGAACAACTCCTCCAGCCTGCTGCTGAAGATTATCAGCGATATACTCGATTTCTCGAAAATAGAGTCAGAGCAGCTAAAAATTGAACCCGCAGAGTTTTCCCCGCGTGAGGTGGTGGCTCATATCACCTCAAACTATCTGGCGATGGTGGTGAAAAAGCGCCTCACCCTGTGGTGTTTTGTCGACAGCGACGTGCCTGCTACGCTGGATGGCGACCCGATGCGTTTACAGCAGGTGATCTCCAACCTGCTGAGTAATGCGATTAAATTCACCCATACCGGTGGGATCGTCCTTCAGGTCTATGTGAAAGATGGCTATCTGGCCTTCCGCGTACGTGACAGCGGTGTGGGGATCCCGGCCAGGGAGCTGACGCGCCTGTTTGATCCGTTCTTCCAGGTGGGAAGCGGAGTGCAGCGCAATTTCCAGGGAACCGGCCTCGGGCTGGCGATCTGTGAGAAGCTGATCAATATGATGGATGGCGATATTGAGGTCGACTCTGAGCCGGGCATGGGCAGCCAGTTTATTATTCGTATCCCGCTGTATAACAGCCGGGTGGTGGTGCCTGAATTGCAGGAAGGTTTGCAGGAAAAACGGTGCTGGCTGGAGGTTCGTAACGAGCAGCTGGCGGCCTTCCTGATGCGCCTGCTGAACGATCACGGTATCCAGGTGCGGCGCTACGATGGCGCTGCCGCCGCCGACGATGTGATTATTACCGATTATGATTTCCAGCCCGAACAGAGCGTACGTGCAACTATCCGCTTTGACAGTCGGCATAACGATGCACCCCAGCAACTGTCAGCGGGGCACTGGCTGTGTGCCACCACCACCCCGCATGAACTGCCTTCACTGCTGGCGCGCATTTATCGTGTGGAAGTGGAGCAGCCTGAAGGGCAGCAGGCGGTACTGGCGAAAGAGGCGCAAAACGCCAGTCATGATGACATTCTGATCCTGGTGGTTGACGATCATCCGATCAACCGCATGCTGCTCTCCGATCAGCTGGGATCCCTCGGCTATCGGGTGAAAACTGCCCGCGATGGTCTGGATGCACTTAACGTTATTGCCCGTAACGATATTGATATCGTGCTGACCGACGTCAACATGCCAAATATGGATGGCTATGGCCTGACAAGACGTCTGCGCGAAATGGGCAAAACTTTCCCGGTGGTTGGGGTGACGGCAAATGCGTTAGCAGAAGAGAAGCAGCGCTGTATCGATGCCGGTATGGATAACTGTCTGTCGAAACCAGTGACAATGGATACCCTACAGCAGGCATTAGCTTTATATGCAGAATGGGCGAGGAAGGGCAGGGAGAGCAGCTAAAAATATAAAGGCTGGCCGAGAAACAGGCCAGCCTTTAGCAGATATAATTAATCTTTTACGGGTGACATGCTGACGGAAGAGAGATAGTTCAGCAGAGCAATATCATTATCGACACCCAGTTTCATCATGGCTGATTTCTTCTGGCTACTGATAGTTTTGATACTGCGATTCAGTTTCTTGGCAATCTCAGTGACGAGGAAACCCTCAGCAAAGAGACGCAGAACTTCGCTCTCTTTCGGTGACAGACGTTTGTCGCCGTAACCGCCTGCACTGATTTTTTCCAGCAGTTTTGCCACGCTATCTGGCGTGTATTTTTTGCCTTTCTGCAATGCAGCCAATGCCTTAGGCAGGTCAGTTGGCGCACCCTGTTTCAGCACAATACCTTCGATATCGAGATCCAGCACCGCGCTGAGAATCGCCGGGTTATTATTCATGGTCAGAACAATAATCGACAGATCAGGATAATGACGCTTGATATATTTAATCAGCGTAATGCCATCACCATATTTTTCGCCGGGCATCGAAAGGTCTGTTACCAGTACGTTGGCATCAAGTTTGGACAAGCTGTTAATTAACGCTGTGGAATCTTCGAACTCACCGACAACATTGACCCATTCAATTTGTTCTAGCGACTTACGAATGCCGAACAGAACAATGGGATGGTCGTCGGCAATAATGACATTCAGGTTATTCATATTATTGGTTACCTTGCTGCAGCAGTTCGTTGACGTAATTGTCAACTTCACTGGTGGTATTTTTAATGTTTGAATCGTCACACTGTTGAATGTGATGTTCTAACGTTTCACAAAGCTGCTTGCCTGGTAGCAAATTTAACATGGCAAACACGCCTTTCAGCCTATGCGCAGTCTGAGCAAGCGCATTAAAGTCCCTGTTTGCGGCCTCATTATACAGTCTCTTTACATCATCTGGTACTGTATCGACGAAAAGCTGGAAATAGCCACTGGCGAAAAGTTGAGCCGTGTCCTGCTGTTCAGCATTTCCGTCATCCAGCCCGTCCTGGGCCAATTGTTGTTCAATCAACGTCAGCAACGCATCCTGCATCGCGCTGCCGATATTGAAGTTTACCCGGTACTGGTTGGATGAAATCTGGCTGAAACCAGGCTCATCGCCCACCAGAAGCAGTGACCAGGGCGTTAAACGCTCCGGATCATCCGTGACCAGTACATCGTGTTCCTGACCGGAGAAACGCTCATCTGGCGTAATACAGTTCGCGCCCCAGTCTTCAAGCTGATGAACAACGATTTTACGTACATCATCAACCGTAATATCAATCAGGGCATTGACACCCTCCAGCAGTTTCTCCTCCTGATCCAGCTGTGGTTCCACTGGCGCATGAAGCTGAATGCTGTAACGCGTGCCGATATCCGGGCTGGCGCTGATTTCCAGGTGACCGCCCAGCTGTTTGCACAGCTGTTTACACAGGAAGAAGGCCATCCCTGATGCCTGACCATAGCGATCCTGGTGGGTTTCACCCAGGTACGGGAAGTCAGTATTGGACATCTCGTCAGCGCTAAGACCGGCACCGGTATCAACAATCTCGATCGACAGGCGATCCTGGCGATCTTCAGGAGCGCTGACGGTCACGCTTACACGTCCCCATGTGGTGGTGGTTACCGCATAATGCAAGAGCGTTGAGAGGATTTTTCCGATTGCCCGACGGTCACCAAAGCGTGTTTCATCGCTGCTGCGCTGGTTGGCTATCATCAGCGTCAGACCTTTGCGGCGCGTGGCTGGCAGCAGCTCAATCACCAGCTCATCAAGCAAGGATTGCAGATTGAAACTGCCAGCATCTGGCGCCCAGTCGAGGGTCTCAAGCTGGTTCAGCAGCACAATATCATCAACCAGGCGACTCAGTGCCTGCGAGGCTTCAAGGGAACTGTGCACCTGCTCTGCCGGCTGAGTCTCTGCCAGCGCTTGCAGGCTGGAGATCACTTCAGCCAGCGGACGCTGCAACGCATGGCCCAGGTTTTGTAACAACTGCTGGCGTGACTGGTGGTTTTTATCCAGCACCTGCTGCGCTTTTTGCAGCTTTTTATTCACCAGCAGCTCGCGATCCTGGTCGCGCATCATAAACACCTGGGTATTCGGTGAAATCATGCTGCGTGCATGGCGGATCTCATACACTTCATTGTTGACCGTTGCCTGAAGAACGCCCTGATGCTGGTCGGACATATTGATGATCTTTTGCAGATTCAGGTGAGGCAGCAAATGCTCGGCAATTTTATTACTGATAATGGTTCGGTTATTGGCAAAATCATACACCAGCAGCCCCACGGGCAGCGTGCCGACAATCTCTTCATTCAGCAGGCGCAGCGACTCAAGCTCGGCGCTCTGGTTTTCACTCGGGCGCAGCGACTGCTGGCGCAGCAGAAACAGGCCCGCCAGTGACATCAGCAGCAGCGCCAGATTAGCCAGCAGCGGCCACAGCAGATTGTGCAGTGTATCCACCACCAGGCCGGTAATTGGCACGCGATAGACCAGCTGTAAAGGGGTGCTCGCCAGCGAACCGGCGATCTCAATATTAGGGTTTACCCAGCTGATGCGGGTACTGCTGCTGCTGTCCTGATTATCATCCCCTTCGGCAACCGGGGTGGTGTCCTGCTTTAACTGGAAATTCTCCAGCGGCATATTCAGCGGAATAATATCGTTTACCGGCAGGTCAAAAGCCACCACCGTCGCCAGGTGTCCAGGCTGATTAAAGGTGGTGCGCACGGTGAAGTAGTGATCGTTCTGCCAGGTGAAACGACGCAGCGGCGAGAAACTCTCACGCTCATCCAGCGCATTGGCCTGTTGCAGCATCTCGGCGCGGCGCGCCTCAACGATATTACTGATCGCGCTCTCTTTGTAACGGGATGCCATATCCTTCAGCGGCAGGGTAGAGACCAGAATCATACTGTTGTCCTGGCCGTTGAGGAAATACATCGACCAGGTGCTGTTTTCTGCGCCCCACAGGGTGTCGAGATAGTTCGACATGCGCAGCGTCATATCCAGCGTACCGCTATCGTGTGAGCCAAAAATCAGCGCTTCGGTCTTACGCCGGGTTTTTTCCAGATAATAGACATCCGGACGCAGACGGGTTTCCTGCAGGCTGTTAGAGGCACTGCCTGCTGCATTAGCCGCCAGGTTTTCATAAATCTGCCAGGTGGCGAAACGATAGGTATCAATACGCTTCTGCATCGCATGGGTGATATCGGCCATTGCGTAGCGCTTTTCTGTCAGCCAGGCGTTAACTGAATTGTGGATCATAAATCCTGATGCCAGCAGCAGCATCAGAATAAACAGCGCGAAGAAGCGCGTAACATTGCCGGAAGTCAGTGGAAATTTATATGCCAACATGCGGTGAAACCCCGGTTAACGAGTAATCTGTCGGGCGCTGGCGGCAACCACTAACAGCAGCGCTGCGATGCCGCTGAATGCAACGGACAGGCTGGACAATTGTGAAATAAAGCCGACCAGCGCCGGCCCCGCCAGAATGCCCGCGTAGCCGATGGTGGTCATGGCAGCGATCGCCAGATTGGCTGGCATCACCTGCTGTTTGCCTGCCGCACTGAACATAATAGGCACGGCGTTGGAGGCACCAAAACCCACCAGCAGGAAGCCGATTAAGGTGCAGGTAGCATCCGGCACTACCACGGCCAGCACCAGGCCGCCAGCGGCACACAGTGACCCACAGAACAGCGTTGCCGTGCGGCCGAAGAAGTTAACGATGCGGTCGCCAAACAGGCGGCCGATGGTCATGGCAACGGAAAACACCGCGTAGCCCAGGCCGGCCTGCGAGGCGGGCAAATCGCGCGTATTGGTAAGAAACAGTGCGCCCCAGTCAAGAATGGCACCCTCGGTTAAAAACAGAATAAAACAGAGCACGCCAAGGAACAGTACCCAGCCACGCGGTACGACAAAAAGTGGCGTATCCGGCTGATGCAGGCGCTGACTGAGCAGATGGCCTTGACAGTAGATCCACAGCAAAACCAGCAAAAAGTTAATAATCAGTACCGACACCAGCGGGGAAGCCCCCAGCGCCAGCGCAGCGCTGACCAGACCCGCTCCGACAATGCCGCCTGCGCTAAAGAAGCCGTGAAATCCGGACATCATTGCTTTCCCGGCGTTTTTCTCAACCTCAACGGCCTGGATATTCATCGCCACGTCGACCAGACCGATAGCGGCACCAAACACCATTAAAGTCAGTGCCAGCGTGACAGGGGTGGAGAGCGTTGCCAGCAGTGGCAACATCAGCAGCAGCAGCAGGCTGCCGGAGGCAATAACGCGTTTGCAGCCCAGGCGGCCTACCAGCATTCCGGTCAGCGGCATAGCCACCAGCGAGCCTAATCCAAGAAACAGCAACAGGGTACCGAGGGAACCGTCACTCAGCAGAGCGCGATCTTTGGCATAGGGAACCAGAGGAGCCCAGGAAGCCATGCCAATACCGGCGATTAAAAATACTGCGCGCGTGGCACGCTGTGTTGCCAGCGCTTTCGTCTCTGAGGCTGAGTCTTCCAGTGTCGTCATTTTTTCCATTTTGCCTGTCGCGTAATCAACCCCATTTTTTACCACAATTAGTGCCAGTTAAGAAGCTAAACCACTACCGGTGGAGCCCCGGGCTGCGGGATGCCAAAAGACTAAAATGCGGGAAGGGCATGGTTAATAACCTGAATAAATAAGGCCGTTAATCGGAATTGTCCCTTAAAGCCAATTTTTAAGAGGACTCCTGGCTTAAGCCATCACGGCGTTGCTTAACTCAAATTATTGGTGAAAAAGATAAAATAGCCACTAAAAGTCTCATTTCCCCTACACTTTTGCGGGTTTTTTAACCGTCTCAGGCCTGTGCGTACTGTCACGAATCAATATGAAATTTTCGCGTAATTAACCCGACGTTATTATCCGTGTTTTAACCGCTGCCAGATGCAAAGTTACAAATATTGCTCACTTCGCACCATTTTTTCCGATAAATAAATCAAATCATTAAGCAGCCTGTGCACTTTTTTTAAACACTATTTGGTGATTTGCAACTTTATGAAGTAGAACCTATGATTAAAAAATATTATCTTACCGATAAGTTTTAATCAAATCACACATTCACTTTATTAATTATATGTGAATGAGTAATTAAACAAAAAAGTCGCAACTACTCTTTAAAAGCCATTTTTTGGGAGAATCGCTCCCCTTACGTTACATCAGGTGAAAAGCCGCGCTGAGGCAGCGTGGAAATATTTTGTTGAATGCGTGGGTTAATGTGAAGTTATTTTTCACATTCGCTCTCGTGTTGAACCTTTTAATCCTGTTATCTGGTGTACATGAGGTTACTAAAATGGCACAGCTCAATGATGGCCGCGTTGACATAATTTCACGCGACGACGGCAAGATTCTTTCTCAGGCCAATGCGGGCTCGTCCAGAAGCGTTCTGCTTAATCAACCCAGCATCGTAAAAATCCACGGCACCCGTGAAATGGTGGGCGAATACGAGCGCCAGGGTAACGACCTAATCCTGCATATGAAAGACGGCACGACCGTGCGCTATCAGCAGTTTTTCTTCGATGATGTGGATGGTGACCACAGCGAGCTGGTGTTTGACGATGGTGACAAACCAGCGGAGCATGTGTTGTTTCCGTTAACCAACGAATTTGCTGATGCCCAGACGGCGATGGTTGTCACCCCGCAATATGAGTCTCTTGGCAGTCTTGAACCGCTGCTGCTGGCTGATACGGGGGCGGGCAACGGAGTAATAACTGCGGCCGGTCTTGGTGCGCTGGGCCTGGTGGGTGTGGGAGCAGCGGCATTCGGCGGCGGTGGTGGCGGCGGCGGTGGCGGAGATGATGGCGATAACGATGGCGGCACCACCACTCCTCCGGCGACCCGGCCAACGCTGACCATCGGTGCTTTTGCCGGTGATAACACTCTGACAGCGGCAGAAAAAGAGACCAGTCAGCTGCTGAGTGGTTCCACCACTAATGTGCAGGCCGGACAGACGGTGACTATCGTACTTAACGGGGTCACCTATACCGCCACGGTTCAGGCTAACGGTAGCTGGAGCGTCTCCGTGCCGTCCGGTGCTTTAGAAGCGCTGGCAAACGGCTCGGCGACCATTACAGCCAGCGTCAGTAACAGCGCGGGCCAGGGGGCCAGCGACAGCCATAGCTTCACCGTTCAATCCAGCACCATTGCGGTGACTTCACCGGTCAGCGGCGACGGCTATCTGAGTGCCGGAGAGGCAGAAGGCCCGTTGACTCTGAGCGGATCCACCGTGGGTGTTGCTGCGGGTACCGCCGTCTCTGTGACCCTGGGCGGGCACAGCTACAGCGGCATTACGCTGGCTGACGGTAGCTGGACGGTGACGGTGCCTTCCGCTGACCTGCAACAGCTCCCGCAGGGATCTAACCTGATCGTTGCGTCCATCACGCCGGTGAACGGCGACCGAATTGAAAACAGCACCTCCGTAACGGTGAATGTCATCACCACTCAGCCGACCGTGGCAATTGACCTGCCGTTTGGCGACGGCGTGTTAAGCGGGCAGGAAGCCGGTCAGCCGCAGACTATCACCGGGCGTACCGGCGTCAGCGGCCCTGGTCAGACAGTTTCTATCGACTTTAATAACAACACCTATACCGGAACGGTTAACAACGATGGCAGCTGGAGCGTTACTCTTCCGGCTAACGCGGTGACGGGCCAGCTCGACACCACACTGCCGCTTAAGGTGAATATCACCGATCCGGCGGGCAACTCCGGCACCAGCACTATCCAGGTGACAGTGGCAACCCAGGCACCGGTTGTCTCAAATATTAATTACGACAGCACGCTGAATGCCAGCGAGGTCAACCAGCCGCTGACGGTGACCGGTAACAGCGCAGGCGGCAAGTCAGTTACGGTCACGCTGGACGGGCAGAGCTATACCGCCACGGTTAATGAAAATGGTAGCTGGAGCGTGAATATTCCCTCTTCGGCGCTGCAACAGCTGGGCCAGGGCGAACACGACCTGACGGTCACTTCTACCGATAAATATGGCAACGTTTCCGCACCGGCCACCGCTGAACTGAACGTTGATACTCAGCCTCCGGTGGTCACACTCTCGGCGGTAACGGGCGATAACTATGTTTCACCCGGTGAGCTGGCTACGCTTGAAATCAACGGTACGGCACCGTCGGGAAGTATTATCCGCGTCACCATTGGCGACCGGGAACTCAGCCTGACCGCTACGGCTAACGGCAACAACGAGTGGAGTATTCTGCTCTCCCCTGAGGACAAAGCCGCGCTGGCCGACGGCAGCTATCCGATTACGGTGAGCGTGACCGATGCCGCAGGCAATGAGGGGACGGCATTCGGTAATGTTACCCTCGCCGTTGAGCCGGGCAGCCAGCCGTCAATCAGCCTGAATACCTTTGCTGGTGACAATATTCTGCAAGGTGCGGAACTGGCGGTAAATCAGGAACTGAGCGGCACCACGCTAAACGTGCAACCGGGTCAGGCTCTGGTGGTGACCTTCAACGGCGTAGAGTATCCGACCACGGTACTGGCGGGCGGTTTGTGGCATGTGATCATTCCGGCGTCAGCGCTGGAAAATCTGCCTGACGGCCAGCCAGTGTCGTACAGCGTCACGGTATCCAATGCGGCCGGAATTCCTGCCCAGCCGGTTACCGGCAGCGTTGATGTGATTAACGATCCTCTAGCCGTCACTTTGGCGATAGCGCCAGTGAGTGACGATAACTGGATCAATGCTACGGAAGCACAGTCAGCGGTGACCGTCAGCGGCAGCAGTCAGAATCTGCCGCTGGGCACTGCGTTAACCGTGACGTTTAACGGCAAAACCTATGCTGCCACGGTGGATGGCGACGGTAACTGGAGTACTCAGATCCCGGCTGCGGATCTGGCGGGCGTTGCCAACGGCAGCTATGACCTGGTAGTGACCGATGCGGGTAATACCAGCATCACCGCTACGCTGAACGTCGGATTGCAGGCAGACTTCCCGGATAATGTGATTGTTAATGCTGCCTTTGGCGGTGACAACATCCTCAACGGGGCTGAAGCGCTTTCGCCGCAGACGATCACCCTGACCACCGGGCTGGCGCTGTCGGATCAGAATGTTTCCGTTGAGTTAAATGGCAAGTCCTATACGGCGACGTTTAACAGCGTCAACGGAACCTGGAGTATTATCGTTCCACCGCAAGATCTGCAAGATTTGCCGCAGGGATCTAACACCCTTGCGGTGACGGTAACCGATGCCGCAGGCAATACGCTGACTCATAATGCCAGCGTAAGCGTGGACACGGTTAAGCCGGATCTGGATGTTGGCCCGGTGGCCGGGGATGGCATTATCAACCGCAGCGAGCAGGGGCAGCCGCTGGCGCTCTCCGGTACCGCAGAAGCCAACAGCACCATCACCGTGGTTCTGAACGGGGTGACCTATCGTGCCGGAGCGGATGGCGATGGCAACTGGAGCGTCAGTATTGCGCCGTCGACGCTGCAAACCCTGGCTGATGGCAAATATGATATCAGCGTTACCGCCCGTGACAGCGGCGGTAATGAAACCACCACTCAAATCCCGGTGACTGTCGATACTTCCGCGCCGCCTGTCACGGTGGCTCCGGTCTCCGGCGATGGCTACCTTAATGCGCTGGAGCATAATGCCCCGCTGGCGATAACCGGTACCACTGAGCCGGGTTCCACCGTAGTGGTTAGCGTGAATAACGTGAACTACACCGCCACAGTCGACGCCAACGGCAACTGGAGCGCCACCGTACCTGCCAGTGTGGTATCGGGCCTGGCAGATAACACCTATACCATCACCGCTACGGCCACGGATACGATTGGTAACACCGGCACCAGCAGCCAGCCGCTCACGGTGATCGCCGCCAGCGGTGCGCTGCCGACGGTGGCCGTCAGCGCATTTGCCGGGGATAATATTCTCGACGGTGCGGAAAAAGGGCTGTCACAGCTGGTCACCGGCACCACCACCCACGTTCAGGCAGGCCAGGTGGTTACGGTCACCCTGAATGGCGAGAACTACACCGGACTGGTGCAGAGCGACGGCAGCTGGAGCGTGCTGGTACCGGCATCGGCGCTGTATAACCTCACTAACGGCACCGATAACTACCTTGTCAGCGTCAGCGATGTCGCCGGAAATCCGGCCAGCACCAACGGCAGCTTTACCGTGGATAACACCTTCAGCGCCATCGCTATCGGGGTGATCAGCGACGATAATATGCTGAACGCCACCGAAGCATTGCAGCCGCTGGCCATCCACGGCTTCAGCCGCTTTGTCGCCTTTGGCAGCCGCGTAACGGTGTCGTTTAATAATAAAGAGTACCTCACCACCACCAACAGTGACGGCAGCTGGACGGTCACTGTCCCTCCGGCCGATCTGGCTGGCCTGCGCAATGGCGATCTGACCGTGACCGCCAGCGCGGTGGATGTAAATGGCAACACTATCACCGTCCAGCACTCACTAAACAGTGAGGTTACCCCGGGCTTCCTGCCAGAGGTGAATACGCTGTTTGGTGATGAGTATCTTAATGCTGCCGAGGCGGGCAGTGCGCAAACCATCAGCGGTTCGTCGGGCGTGGAAGGCGCAGGTCAGACGGTGAGCGTGCTGATTGGCGGCATCGTCTACACCGGTACGGTAGATTCGCAGGGTAACTGGAGTGTTTCTGTTCCTGCTGCCACGTTGCAGAGCCTGCCGCAGGGCAGTAATACCCTCACCGTAACCCTGGGCGATGGTGCGGGCAACAGCGTGAAGGTGGACGCGGGCTTTACCGTTGATACCGCCGCGCCGGCTGTCTCTCTCGATGAGGTGGCAACGGATAACAGTATTAATCTGGCAGAGCAGAATGAAGTACAGACCATCAGTGGTTCAGGCGGAGTGGGCGATCGCATCTTCGTCACCCTGAACAACGTCACCTATGACACGGTGGTGGATGGCACCGGCCACTGGAGCATCGATCTGCCGGTGAACGCCCTGAAAGCGCTGACCACGGGCAGCCATGATTTGCAGGTCACCAGCATCGACGCTGCGCAAAATAGCACTACCGTGGTGCGTACCATTGATGTGGATACCACGCCGCCGCCGGTGAGCGTCAATCCGGTTTCCGGTGGCTATATTAATGCCGCCGAGTCCCATCAGCCGCTGACGGTGAGCGGTACCGGCGAAGCGGGCAACCTGATTCGTGTCGAGCTGGGAACGGCGACCATTACTGCGGTAGTTGGTCCGGACGGCAGCTGGTCTGCGGTGATCTCCGGCGATGCACTGGCAGCGGTAACCGATGGCTCTTACACCCTCAATGTCACCGCTACCGATCCGGCGGGTAACACCACGACCACCAGCACCCCGCTGGAGATTGATACCGGTGTACCTTCTGTCTTTATCGACAATATCACGGCGAATAACAGTATTGATGGTGCTGAACAGCAGGTGGATCAGATTATCCAGGGCACCGCAACCAATGTTGAACCCGGACAAACGCTGCAAATTACCGTCAATGGCCAGGGCGCAACTTATACCACCACGACCACCATACAGTCCGGTGGCGGATGGCAGGCGAACCTCCCGGCCAGCTTCCTGGATGGCCTGGCGAATGGTTCTTACACCCTGACCGCTAACGTGACGGATAAAGCGGGCAATACCGGCACCACCAGCAAGCCGTTTAGCGTGGATGACACGCAGCCCGCCATTGCGGTCAGTCCGATCAGTGAAGATGGCTACCTCAACTTCAATGAGTCTCAGGCTGCCGGCGGGCTGGATATCACGCTGACCACTGCGAATATCCCGGGCGACAGCACGGTGACCTTTGAGCTGGGCGGTAAAACATATAGTGCGGTGATGCAGCAGCCGGGTTCCTGGATCGTCAATATTCCACGCGCCGACGTAATTCTGCTGACCAACAACACCTACACGGGCGTGGCGACGGTGACCGGCCCTGATGATCAGCCGGTCGCAACCAACAATGCTTCGCTGATCGTACATGTGACCAATCTGCCAGAGCCAACCCTGAACACCCCGTTTGCAGATAACGTACTGGATAATACTGAAGCTTCTGCATCGCAGACGCTGACCGGTTCCACCGGGGAGTCCGGTAACGGTCAGAGTGTGAAGGTCAATATTGGCGGTACCGATTTCGATGCCGTGGTCAACAGCTCCGGGGCCTGGACTCTGACCTTAACCTCCGATCAGCTGCTGGCGCTGCCTGGCGGATCGCAAACCATTACGGTTACCGCTACCGATGTGGCGGGAAACAGCGCTGCTTCAGCACCTGTCGCGGTCAATATTGCCACCGGACTGCCGCCGCTGACGCTGGAACCGATTGCCGTCGACGGCACCATCAATGCCACTGAACAGCAGTCACCGCTGGTGATTGAGGGAACCACCGCCGCAGGGAATACCGTGGTGCTGACCCTGGATGGTAAAACCTATAATGCCGTGGTGGACAGTAACGGCAACTGGACGGCGACCATTCCGGCGGCGGATCTCGCTCTGCTGGATGACGGCGGCTACGATTTGACCGTCACCGCCACCGATCCGGTGGGCAACAAAACCGTTAATACCGAAGCGGTAGTGGTTGACACCGCCGCGCCAGCTTACACCCTCGATCCGATCGGCGGTGACGGTATTATCGATAGCGTCGAGGCCGCGCAGCCGCTGGATATTAGCGGTACCGGTACCACCGGTGACAGCGTCAGCGTCACCATTGGCGGAACCACGCTCACCACCACGGTAGATGGTGATGGAAAATGGGCAGTTACCGTACCGGTTAACACGCTGGGTAATCTCGACCAGGGGCAGAACCCGGTTTCAGTGGTGGTCACTACTCCGGAAGGTAATACCGTCACGCAGAACACCGCGGTGATTGTGAATAGCGCAATCTCTGATGCGCTGCTGGTGAACCCGGTGGCAGGTGACGATGTGGTGAACGCACTGGAAGCAGCCGCTGGCCTGACGATCACCGGCAGCGTTCCGGACGGAACCACCGCCGTGGTGGTCACCTTTAACAACCAGTCTTACACCGCCACCGTTGGCAGTAACGGTCTCTGGAGCGCCAATATTCCGTCTTCCGCCCTGGCGGGGCTGGCGGATACCGGCTATAGCCTGACCGTAGTTGCTACACCGCAGGTGGGAGACAGCGTCACGGTTACCCATCCGATTGTGCTGGATACCACCGTGCCGCAGTTTGATATTGCCAGTATTTCTGATGGCTATCTCAGCGCGGCTGAACAGGGAGCGCCGCTGGGTATTAACGGTACCGGCACCACGGGTGATACCGTACGCGTAACTCTGAACAATAAGGTCTATCTCACCACCGTAGATGGTGACGGAAACTGGACGGTCAACGTCCCGACCGGGGATCTGACTGCCCTGAGCAACGGGAATTACAGCGTCAGCGTGGTGGTGAAAGACCCGGCGGGCAATACCACCACCAAAACCAGCCAGCTGACAGTTGATGTGAATGCCCCGGCTCTGACGCTGGATGCGGTCACCGGCGACAATATTATCAATGCCAGCGAGCAGCAGAATGGTGTTGCTATCACCGGTACCGGTGAAAATGGCTCTTCTATCGTGGTGACGCTGAACGGCAAAGATTATCTGACCACCGTTGGCGTCAACGGCCAGTGGTCGGTGGATGTCAGCTCAACCGACCTGGCCGAACTGACGGGCAGCAGCTATCCCATCAGCGTGACGGAAACCGATCTCGCGGGAAATAAAAGCACCCAGGGCAGCACGCTCCAGGTGAATACCGCACAGCCGACTATCACCATCAATCCCTTTGCCGGTAACGATATTGTTGATGGCGCAGAACAGCATGTCAGCCAGAAACTGACTGGTACCACTACCAGTGTGGAAGAGGGCCAGCAGATTACTCTGACGCTGAATGGCGTGACCTATAGCGGCCTGGTGCTGGCGAGCGGCGCATGGAGCATCGATATCCCGGCAGCGGCGCTGGAGGCGTTAAGTAACGGGCAGCAGACCTACACCGTTTCTGTCAGCAACGGCGCAAATACCCTCACCGAACAGAACGGCAGCTTCGAGATCAATAACCTGCTCTCCGGCCTGGCGATCGATCCGATCGGCGGCGATGGCTTTATTAATGCACAGGAAGCACAGCAGCCGCTGGTGATCAGCGGTACCTCCGCCAACTTTAACGTCGGCGATCCGCTGACAGTGACCGTTGGCGGCGTTGACTTCCCGGTCACCGTGGGGGCCAGCGGTGAGTGGACTTTAACGCTGCAACCCGGAGATATCACCTTAGCTGACGGGCCGCTGGTGGTCAGCGTCAGCGGTAACGATGCAGCGGGGACGCCGGTCACCGGCACCAGCAGTGCCGAAGTACATATCACTAATCTGCCTGATGTCAGCGTCGATGCACCGTTCGGCGATGGCTTCCTGAACGGGCAGGAAACCGGGACGGCGCAAACCCTGACCGGTACCACCGGGGTTAACGGCGACGGGCAGACCGTAACGGTCACCCTTGAGGGCATCACCTACACCGGCACAGTGGACGGCAACGGCAGCTGGAGCGTGACCATCCCGTCTGCTGCGCTGGCGGCATTACCGCAGGATAGCAACAGCATTCAGGTGGTGGTCAATGATGCGGCGGGTAACCCGTCCGCGCTGAACGTACCGTTTACCGTGGATACTCAGGCACCGGCGGTGACCGTGGCGGCAATCTCCGGCGACGGCATGCTCAATGCTGGCGAACAGAGTGACACCCTGGCGATTACCGGTACGGGCGAAGAGGGCAGCAGCATTGCGGTGACGCTTAACGGTGTCACTTATCCGTCGGTTCTGGTCACTGGCGGTCTCTGGACCGTCAGCATTCCGTCGGCAGATTTACAAAATATAGCGGACGGTAGCTATCAGGTGAGCGTGACGGCAACGGACGCGGCGCAGAACAGCACCACGGTTACCAGTCCGCTGGTGGTCAAAGCGGAAGCGGCAGATCTGCCGACCATTGCCATCGATACTTTTGCGGGCAACAACGTTATTGACGGTGCCGAGCAGCAGTCAAATCAGCTGTTGTCGGGCACCACCACCCATGTTGAGCAGGGGCAGACCGTCACCGTCACCATCGGAACTGAGGCTTTCTACCCGGTAGTACAGGCAGATGGTAGCTGGAGCGTCAGCATCCCGTCCGATACGCTGACGGCGCTGCAAAATGGTACTTCAACCATTCAGGTGGCGGTAGCCGATGCGGCGGGCAACCCGGCCAGCAGTACTCTCCCGATCACCATCAATAACCTGGCCTCGGGGATCAGTATCGATCCGATTAGCGGCGGCTATCTCAGCGCTGACGAAGCGCAGCAGACGCTGATTGTCACCGGACATACCGCCAACGTGAACCCTGGCACTCCGCTGTCGGTGTTTATCAACGGCCAGAACTTTACCGTCAATGTTGGCAGCGGCGGCGTATGGAGTGTGCTGGTGCCGGCATCAGCGCTGGCCGGGCTGAATGATGGCAAAACCATCGTTACTGCGAATACGGTTGATGCCGCCGGAAATCCGGTTTCCAGCAGCTCTGCGCTGAATGTGGTGGTGCATAACGTGCCGCAGATCAGCATCGATACGCCGTTTGGTGATGGCGCGCTGAACGCCAGCGAGGCCGCGCAGGGGCAGACTCTGAACGGTACCAGCGGTGTTGCGGGTGCGGGGCAGACGGTGTCGGTGACGATCGGTGCTAACAGCTATACCGGTACCGTTGATGCGGGCGGTAACTGGAGTATCAACCTCCCTGCTGACGTTCTCCAGGCGCTGCCGCAGAACAGCAACAGCCTGGCTGTTACCGTCACTGATGCGGCGGGTAACAGCAGCAGCCAGACGGTCAACGTAACGGTAGATACTGCCGCGCCGACCATCACGCTGAATCCGATAGCGCTGGATGACGTGATTAACGCCACCGAAGCACAAAGCCCGGTGACCATCAGCGGCGGAAGTACCGGAGCGCAGGATGGGCAAGCGGTTAATGTGGTGTTTAATGGACAAAATTACAGCACGACCGTTGATGCTCAGGGCAACTGGACGCTGGCGATCCCGGCGGCAGCGCTGAATGGCATTGCTGACGGCAGCTATACGCTGACCGCCACCGTTACGGATGCGGCAGGGAATCCGGGCACCGTCAGCACCAATGTGTCGCTCTCAACCGCTTCATTGCAGCCAACCATCAACACTCCGTTTGGCGATGGCTACCTCAGCTTTGATGAAGCCCATGACCCGAACGGCCAGTCAATTACCGGCACCACCGGGGCCACTGGCAGCGGGCAAACGGTAGTGGTGACCGTGGGTGGCGTTGAATACGATATTACCGCCGACATCAACGGTAACTGGACGCTGTCGCTGCCAACCGCTGTGTTGCAGGATCTGGGTGAGGGGCCTCTGACGATCACCGCAGATGCCACCAATGCTCAGGGTAATAGCGGCAGTATCAGCAGTTCCGCCACCGTCGATCAGATTGCCCCGTCCCTGACGCTGGATAAAGTGGCCGGTGACAACGTGATCAACGGAACGGAAATCAAGCAGACCATCGCGATCACCGGCAGCACCTCAGCAGAGGAGGCGGGCCAGCAGGTCACGATTACCTTCAATGGCGATCAGCCGGTCTACACCACCATTGTGCAGAGCGACGGCACATGGCGCTTTGACCTGCCGGGCAGCGTCACGCAGAACCTGAGTGATGACAGCTATATTGTTACCGCCACCCTGACCGACAAGGCAGGAAACCAGACGACTCAGACCGAAACGGTGGAAGTGAGAGCGGCCGCAGCCGATCTGCCGCTGATTACCATTAATACGGTATCAGGTGATGACTATCTCAACACCAGCGAGCTGGGACAGCCGTTGCAGTTAACGGGTACCACCAATGCAAACGTTGCTGACGGTCAGCTGGTGACGATCACCATTAACGGAAAGACCTACACCACGGGTGTGGAGGGCCAGGCATGGAGCATCGAAATTCCTGCCGGTGATGTGGCAAATATCCAGGATGGGCCGCAGCAGGTCAGCGTTTCGGTCAGTGATATCTATGGCAACGTTGCCAACGCCACCCATGACTTTACCGTAATTGCGCGCGGCGACGATCTGCCTTCGATCACTATTAATCCGGTCACCAGCGATGACATGGTGGATTACAACGAATCGCGTAATCCAAATGGCGTCACTATCACCGGTAGCAGTCAGCATATTCCGGCGGGTGAAACCATAACCGTCACCGTTAACCAGAAAGAGTATACGGCCACGGTTGACGCTAACGGCAACTGGACGGCCACCATCCCGCAGGCTGATGCGCAAAATCTGCCGCAGAACAGCAACACAATTACTGCCACAGGTAATGATGTGGCAGGTAATACGGCTAACGCTACTGATAGCTTTACCGTACACAGCCAGCCGCCGCTGCTGGAGATTGATGCCAGCCTGGTATCGGATGGTATTCTCAGCCTGGCGGATGCCCTGACCGGACTGGTACTGAGTGGTACCACCGGGCCGAACCTCAGCGTTGAGATCGGCATTGGTACCAAACTCTACAGCGTGGTGGCCGACGAGAATGGAGAGTGGAGCACCGCCATTCCGAGTGCCGATCTGCTGGCGCTGGTGGACGGCGATCTGGATATCAGCGTGTCTGTTAAGGATGCGTACGGCAACACCACGACCAACATTATCGACGTTAATGTTGATGTTCATGCGGTGACTGAGCTGGGCCTTGATACGCCGTTTGTTGATGGCCTGCTTAACGGCGCAGAAGCTGCCGCCGCCCAGCTGATCACCGGTACGGTGGAAAATCTGCCGGATGGTGCCAGCCTGGTAGTGAATGTCGGTACGCTGACCGGCCTGCCGGTAACGCTGAACGGCGATGGCACATGGACGGCCACCATCCCGGCGGGAGGGCTGGTGGCTCAGGGGAACGGCATCATCCAGGTCACCGTTTCAACCGTGGATGCGGTTAACCCGGTCAGCGTCTCCGCCAGTGCCGAACTGGTGCTGACCACGACGCTCAATCCGGTTATAGCTACGCCGTTTGGCGACGGCCTGCTGGATGTGGCTGAAGCGGCGCTCGGGCAGACGCTGACCGGTACCACCGGAGTGATTGGAGCAGGGCAAACTATTACCCTGACGATTGATAATCAGCCCTTTAGCGCCACTGTGGATGCCAACGGCGTCTGGCAGGCGACGCTAACTCCGCAGCAGCTGGTGGATCTCGGCAATAACCCAAACCACGTAATTAAGATAGTGGTGGGCGATGAGGCGGGGAATACGGCTGAAAACTCGCTGAGTTTTGGTGCAATTGTCAGCGGTCTGCCAACGGTAACCATCGATCCGGCGTCACTGGCTGGTAACGGAATTCTCACCCAGAACGAAGTGGCAGCCGGTATTACGCTGACGGGAGCGGTAACCTTTAGCGGTGCTGCGGCCAATACCCATGTGATCGTTAACGTTAACGGCACGCCGATTGAGGCGACCATTAACGGCGATGGTACCTGGAGCCTTGCTCTGCCAGGGAGCGTGCTGTCGACGCTGCCGGACGGTGACTGGCCGGTTACGGTCAAAGTGACCGATGGTGTGGGCAACACAGGAAGCGCCGATTCGTCACTGATAGTGGCCATCAATGAGTTACCGGCACCGACCATTACCACGCCGTTCCTCGATGGTCTGCTGAATATTACCGAAGCGGGTCTGGATCAGGTACTCAGCGGTACGACGAAAGTCACCGGTGCGGGGCAGACGGTGACGGTCAGTATTGACGGCGGCGCCGATCTGGTGGCGACGGTGAATGCCAACGGTGACTGGTCACTGAACCTCAGCAGCGCCCAACTGACGGCGCTGGGCGGCGGTGAACACACCATCAAGGTGACCGCTACTGACGCGTACGGCAATAGCGCCCTGGTTGACGGCAGCTACGATGCGCTGCTGACTCTGCCGCTGCCGACTATTAATAACCCGTTCGGTACCGGGCTGGGTATCACTGAAGCGGCGAATACTATCGTGGTGACCGGTACCACCGGCATTCCGGTAGTGGTTGGTCAGGATCAGAGCGTTCAGCTGAAAGTGGATATTAACGGCGTGATTTACAACGGCGTGGTACAGCCGAACGGTGACTGGTCAGTGACGCTGCCTGCGGGAGCGCTGAACGGCCTGAGCAACGACACCCATCAGATTAACGTGACGGTAACCGATGCGGCAGGCAACGTAGCGACACAAGAGCTCGACTTTAATGCCTACCTGACATTACCGCAGCCAACGTTGTCGGTGCCGTTTGATGATGGTTACTTCAATATTGCTGACCTGGCGGGTGCGGTACTCAGCGGCACCACCGGAGCGGTGGGCGCAGGGCAAACCGTCACCGTGATCTTTAATGGCAACATCCCGGTTCCTGCGGTGGTTGACGCCAACGGGAACTGGACGGCAACAATCACTCAGGGTGAAATTGCCGATTTCGCCACAACCCAGGGTGAGCACTCAATTCAGGTCACCGTGACCGATCCGGGCGGTAACACCAATACCCTCGGTGAAACCTTTATCGTGGATACCGTCGCGCCGCTGATTAGTAATCTGACCTTTGCCGGGGACAATATTCTTGATTACGCGGAAAGCCTGAGTACGCAGACCCTGAGCGGCACCTCCAGCGCTGCCGATGCCGGGGCGACGGTGACCCTGACGATTGGCGCACGAACCTTAACCGGTCTGGTGGGAACCGATGGTAAATGGAATATTAATGTCGGGGTGACCGATCTCGCTGCACTGGTTGCGGCGGGTGGGGCTTACACCGTGTCAATCACTGACGCAGCGGGGAACAGCAACCAGGCCACCGGCAATGTGACGTTAAATGTTAATCCAACCCTGGACGCCTATATCACGCTGACAGCGGTAAACGGTGACAACATTATCAACGCCACCGATCCGGTCACCACCACCCTGAGCGGCGCGCTGCACAATGTGCCACTGACGGTGGGAGGCGTGATTACCATCACGCTGAACGGAACCACGCTGGCGACCATCCCGGTTGATGAACTGCGTCTGGATAACAACTTCACCTCTCCGGCACTGGCCAACAGCGTGTTCGGGCAGGGATCGCCAAATGTGGTGGTCACCTTTACCCCGGACACCGGTAGCGCAGTTTCCGCCAGCAGCACCCTGCTGGTGGATACCGTGGCACCGACGGTGAATATTACGCAGTTTGCCGGGGATAATATCCTCAACGTCACGGAAGCTGCCGGATCTCAGACCATCACCGGCACCGCATCGGATATCGGCAGCACCGTATCGGTGACGCTGGGTACCAAAACCTATACCGCCGTGGTGCAGGCAGGTGGAACATGGACGGTGAACGTGCCGTCTGCCGATTTGCAAGGGCTGGCACAGAACGTTACCAGCATTTCCGCCACCGTGAAGGATGCGGCGGGTAATACCGGATCGGCAACGCTGCCGGTGGTGGTGGATACCGTCGCGCCGTTGCTGGATGTGGATGCGCTGCTGGGTAACAACGTTATCAACCTGGCGCAGTCGGCGGTCACCCAGGTGCTCACCGGCAGGACAGACCTGGCTGACGGGCAAACCGTCTCGGTATATCTGGGTAACAGCAGCAGCGCGCTGGCGCAGGCAACGGTGCTGGGCGGTGCATTTTCGCTCGCACTGTCGCCAACGGCCATCGGCAGCCTGCTCCAGGGCGGTAACGTACTGACGGTCAGAGTGCAGGATGAGCACGGTAACCAGACCAGTGCCGCCATTACCGTCAATAAAGTATTTAACAGCCTGTTGGGACTGACGGTTGATTCGGTATTTGGTGATAGCGGCGTGGCCGGATACCTGAACGCGGCTGAAGCCGGGTTGAACCAGCTGATTACCGGTACTGCCGTCTCTGCTGCCGGGGGGCTGGTCTCCCTGACGCTGCTCAACGGCCAGATACTGACGGCGAACGTGGGTCAGGACGGCAAATGGTCGCTGCTGGTACCGCCTGCGGCGCTGGCCACTCTGAATGAAGGCACTAATACGCTGAATCTGCTGGTCACCGATGTGGCAGGAAATACTGCCGGTGCTGCCGCCTCGGTGAATGCAATTGTTGCTAATCTGCCGACGGTGGGGGCGCTGACCAACCTGTTTGGCACCGACAACCTGATAAACGTACTGGAAGCTCAGGCCGGACAGACCATTGGCGGAAACCTTAACGCGGCGGTAAATTCCGTGGTTACCGTGACGCTGGGGGCTAAATCCTATACCACTACCGTGCAGGCGGGGGGAGCCTGGAGCCTGAACCTGCCGTCAGCCGACCTGCTGGCGCTTGCCAGCGGGGGCAACGTGTCGCTGGGGGTGAAAGTGGTGGATCCGGCGGGTAATACCGCCAGCAATACCGCGACGATTGGCGTCTTCACCGCGCAGCCGGTGATTACCCTCGACACCATCTTCGGTGACGGCGTGCTGAATATCGCCGATATCACCAACTTCGCCAGCCAGCTGATTAGCGGAACGGTGAAAAACGTGGCGGCAGGCACCGTTATTTCGCTGAATATTGGCGGGCTGGTGCAGGCGCAGGCAACGGTCGATGCCAGCGGTAAGTTCAGCACTAACTTAACGCTGGCCCAGCTGCAGCAACTGAGCGGAACATCGCTTACCGTTACTGCGTCGGTCACGGATGCGGCGGGTAACCATGCTGAAAACACCAGCGGCTTGCAGTTAAGCCTGACGCCGCCAGCCCTGACTCTTAACCAGCCGACGCTGTTTGGCGATGGTCTGCTGAATGCAGCGGATGCGCTGACCACTCAGCTGATTAGCGGTACCACCAGTGCAGGCTCGCGCGTGGTGGTGACGGTGGGGAACAGCACCACACCGCTGGTTTCAGCCACCGCTGATGCCAACGGGCTGTTCAGCCTGGCGCTCACGCCATCCATCCTCGCCAGTCTGGGGGATGGCAGCCTGTCGCTGAAGGTAACCACCACCGATCCTGCGGGCAATACCACTAACACCGCACTGAGTGCGACAGTGGGGATCCACGCCCTGCCATCGGTCACCCTTAACCCGCTGTTTGGGGACGGCGTACTGAGCGTGGCAGAAGCACTGTCATCCCTGGGGCAGGTACTGAGCGGCCATGTGAATAATGTGCCGACCGGAACGCGCGTCGATATCAAACTGGGGGCGCTGGCGTTGCAGGGATCAACGGACAGCAGCGGTAACTTCAATGTGACGCTCACCTCAGCGCAGCTGCTGGCACTGACCACCGGCAGCCTGACGGTCTCGGCGACGGTAACGGATACGGTGGGTAACGTGGCGAGCAGCAGTGCGGGCATCACTATTGGTGTCCAGGTGCAGCCAACGGTGACGGTGGGAACCCTGTTTGGCGATGGCATCCTCAATGCTGCCGAGCTGACAACCACGCAGACCATCAGCGGCACCACGACCAATGCGGTGGCGGGATCCACCGTCAGCTTCACCGTTAATGGCCATCTTTACAGCACCACCGTGGGCAGTAACGGCAGCTGGAGTGTCAGCATTGCGAAATCCGATCTCAGTGCGCTGCCTGACGGCACGCTGACGGTCACCGCCACGCTGGCCGATCCGTATGGCAACACCGCGCAGGGTAGCAATAGTGCCAACGTGATTGCCCATATCACGCCAACCATCACTATCGGGACGCTGTTTGGCAATGGCGCGTTAAATGCGGTGGAGGCGCAAACTGCGCAGACTATCTCTGGCACCACCACCAATGCTGAAGGTTCGACCATCGCTGTTCATATTGGAACCACAACCATTACGACGGTGGTGGGGGCTGACGGCAGCTGGAGCGTATCGGTGCCGTCTGCCATCCTGAAAAACCTGCCGGATACGACGTCATCTATCTCCGCCGATCTGGTTAATGGCGCGGGCATCAGCGGCACGGTAACGGTTCCGGTCATTGTCGGAACTCATACCACGCCAACGGTCACGCTAACCAGCACCGCCGGATTTAGCGACGGTTACCTCAACCTGGCTGAGTCGGGCACCGCACAAACCATCACCGGTACCTCCACCAATGCGGCAGGGGGCAAAGTTGCAGTGACGATTGAAGGAACAACCTACAACGCGACTATTGCAGCCAACGGTAGCTGGAGCGTGACCGTGCCTTCTGCCGGGTTAACCTCTCTGGCTGACGGTGTACACAATGCGACCATTGCGGTCAGCGATCGGGCAGGTAACGTGGCAAGTACCAACGCCAGCTTTAATGCAGTGACGCACAATCTGCCGGTCATCGGGGTTGACCCGATTGCCAGCCTGTTAAGTGTGCTGCTGACGGGCCTGACCATTTCGGGGGGAACCCTGCGGCTACCGGCAGGTACCACGGTAAATGTCACCCTGACGCAGAGCGGGCAGAGTCAGACGTCGACGGGTACCGTCGGTACCGACGGGCGTTACAGCGCCAAGTTTGTTGGGGGCTTGCTCAGTACGCTAAACCTGAATTCGGTCGTCACCGTAACGGCAGTCGATGCGGCGGGTAACCCGGCATCAACGGTTACCACGCTGCTGCTGGGTTCACTGCTGCCGCTGGGTACCGCCTCCGTAATGATGGCCGTGGCGTCCGATGAATCACTGGCGGCAGCCTCAACCGATACCAGCACCAGCCACACTACCACTGCCAGTACCACGGAAGAGAGCAGTACTACCGCTGCCGCCCATACGGCGACGACGGCTGACTCTACGCTGGTTACCGGCAGCGATACCAGCGCTACGGACAGCGTGACAACCAGTGCAGCAGTCAATACTGCGGCGGCCAGTGAAACGGCGACTGCGGCAACGGATGACGGCAGCTACACCATTGGCGGGGTGACCATTGCCCTTGCTGACGGCCAGACTGTGCACGGGGAGTCGGTTACCGGTAGCGTTGGCAATGACACGATTACGGTTAACACCATGGACTTTTCCCATATTGACGGTGGCGCGGGAACGGATACCCTGGTGCTGAACGGTGAACATATGGTGCTGGATCTCACCGCGCTCGGTCTGAAAGTCGAGCATGTGGAGATTATCGACCTCGGCAACTCGGGCAATAACAGCATCAAGCTGGACTTGAACGAAGCGTTGAATATCACCGATAAGCAGACCGATGACCTGTTGATCAAAGGAACGCTGGGCGATCAGGTTACCCTTGCCAATAGTGATGGCGGGGTCTGGGCAACCACCGGGCAGCGCACTGTCGATGGAAATACTTTTGATGTCTATCACAACTCTGCGCTGTCGTCGGATAACACCCTCGGTGATGTACTGATTCAGCACAATCTCCAGGTCCATGTCGTATAACGAAAAAATAACCCCTGTGCGGGTCGCATTCCCGCACAGGACGTCTAAAGTTAAGTAGAAGTGATAGATTGGTAGCAGAATACTCCAACAGCGGCTTCGGCCGCTGTTGTTCGTTCTGGTACTAAATAAGGCAATAAAGCAATTATAAAAGTAAGTGATGCACCAATAACAGCAAGATATAACGGGCATGGATCGGCGTAAATCCAGATTATGACCAGTAGTAAAGCGCTGATGACAGGTCTAACGTAGGCCGCGCCAGCGTTACTATAATAGCAATTTTAATTATGTTTCCTTGTTATGGATCACATTGTGATCCGTTGTACACCGGGTGAAGCTCGGCGCTATTTTTGTAGCGCTGGCTGACGTCATGCGTGGAAAAAACTGCCTTCGGCGGTCGGTTTCTGCGCGGACTCTTACTCACTTTCCGGGTACACAAGGGGATACACCATGACTCAGCCTGCATCTGGCTTCGTCGAAATACTTTCTCGCGACAGCGGGAAACTGCTGTCTCAAAGCCAGCCACATACATCTGATACCGTCATCCTTAGCCAGCCCTCAGTGGTAAAAATTCACGGTCTGCCTGCCTCAGTAGCTGACTATCAGCAGCAGGGCGACGATCTGATCCTGCATATGCGCGATGGCAGCACGGTACGCTATCAGCACTTCTTTACCGCCTCTGACGGCGAACAGAGCGAACTGCTGTTTGATGACGGAGTGAATCCACCACAGCATGCGCTGTTCAGCAGCGGGCTGCAAACCACCGATGCCGCCACGCCGCTCACCCCGGCGTTCCAGGCGATGAGCAGCGCCGACCCGCTACTGACTGCGACAGCTGAAACAGAGAGCGGTGGCACCATGACCGCAATGGGGCTGGGGCTGCTCGGCCTTGCCGGGATTGGCGGCGGCGTTGCGCTTGCCAGCAATCACAGCGGCAGCGATGACAGCAGCAGCCAGAGCACCTCTGCCAGCGGCGGTGAAACGCCGGTGGTCACCGTACCGGATACCGGCACCAGCACCGACCCGGATAGCGGCACGGGCAGCGGAACCGGTAGCAGTACGCCTTCACTTACCGTTACGCCGCTAACTGGCGATGGTGTGATCAGTGCGGACGAGCGCCACAGCGATCAGACCTTTGGTGGTACCTCTGCCAATATTGCCCCTGGCAGCGCGCTAACCATCACGCTTAACGCCCATACCTACAGCACGCAGGTTGCCAGCGATGGCAGCTGGAGCGTTACGCTGCCTGCCGCCGATCTGGAAGCGCTGCCCGATGGCAGTAATACCGTCAGTATCAGCTTCGCTAACGCCAGCGGCGGCACCTCCACCGCCAATAAAACCATCACCGTCGAGCCACTCAGCCCCATGGGCGAGCCACCGCACCCTACCATCGACCTACCGTTTGGCGATGGTACCCTTAACTCTGCCGAACAGGCGGTACAGCAGACCCTCACCGGCACTACCGGTTCTACCGGTAGCGGGCAAAAAGTCGTGGTCACGCTGGGAGAAGAGAGCTACAACGCCACGGTGGATAACGACGGTAACTGGACGCTCAACCCCGATCCTTACACTCTCTATCAGATGGGGGAAGGTGAGCGCACGATTGAGGTCACCGCCACCGATGCATGGGGCCAGCAGGGCAGCACCAGCACTCCGGTGATTATTGACCTGACCGCGCCAAACATCTCCATCGATGATGTCTCCGGCGACAACGTGATTGATGCCAGTGAAATTCATTCCGACATGCTGGTTGGCGGCAGCACCACGTTAAGCGAAGCGGGGCGCAACGTCGATCTGCTGTTTAACGGCGTCAGCTATCATACGCAGGTCAACAGCAGCGGTGACTGGCATCTGGCGATCCCGGCCAGCGCATTACAGGGGCTGGAAGATAAAGCCTATCGTCTGGAAGCCAGCATCAGCGATGAAGCCGGTAACAGCAGTAAAACCACGCATACCGTCACCCTTGCCGCCTCGGCAGATACGCTACCTTCACTCTCGATTGATCCGATCTCCACCGATAACGCCGTCAGCTACCGCGAGGGGATCTACGGCCTTGAAATGTGGGGCACCTCCAGCCATCTGCCCGCCGGAACCGTGGTGACGCTGGATATCGCCGGAAAAACCTACACCGGTGGAGTAGGCAGCGACGGTATCTGGCAGGTGATGATTCATGACGATGAGCTGGCGGCGATTACTGACGGGAAATATACCTTCAATTTCAGCGCCACCGACCCGAACGGAAACAGCACCAGCGCCTCGCGCGATGTGCTGCTGCTGACGCACTACAGCAGCAAAATCGGTTACACCGTCGATGATATTACCCCGGCGGATGTCAGCGTGGTTGACGGCCAGGAGTATGTCACGATTAGCGGCACCTTCGCGGATACCTTCCCGATCAATCTGATCAGCATTAAGGTCGATGATTACCCCAACTACAGTGCCACCCTGACCAATGACGGCCACTGGAGCGTTACCGTGCCGCTTGCCGGCTCCAATATTCATGACGGACTCAATTTTATTATTTTCGGCACCTCGGATGGTGCGGGTAACTGGGTTGAACAGACCAATCAGATTCATGTTGACCTGGGCCAGGCGACGGACAGCAGCTCGCTGAATCTTGCCACGCTCGGGCTGAGTCAGCAGCAGGATGACGCGCTGGCGATTGCCAGCACGGCGGAGGATCACTCCACGCTCACCGCGCTGGCACTGTCCGATGTTTCGCCCGTCACGCTCAGTACCACCGGGAGCGGCGTCTGGTCGCAGCCGGTTTCACGGGTGGAGAGCGGGCAGATCTCTGAGGTCTATCACGCCCCTCTGCAAGAAAGCACCCTGGCAGACGTGCTGACGCAACATCAATTGCAGCTACATAACGTTTAATTGTGGGGCAGAAGAGGCGGCTGTTACGCCGCCTCTGGCCCTGAATTTCAGGAACACAGGTGTCTACATGAAGAATAGGGTGTTATTGCTGTGTCTCACCACTTGCCTGGCCGGGCAGATCGTACAGGCCGCGAAACAGGAACCTGTGGCCGAATTTAACTGGCGTGCGGCCCCTACGGAAGAGCAGATCGCCAGTCTCACTCTGCGTGATGCCATTCTTCGCGCCTTCGCCCGCAATCCGAAAATTTCCGAAGCCGCAGCACAAATCCGCGTCGGGGAAGCCGATCTGGATGCGGCAAAAAGTGCGTGGTATCCGCAGGTGTCGCTGGCAGCCAGCGGCGGGCGCTCGCATCAGACCGACTCCGCAGGCAGCCTCAACAACAGCGGCTCTGGCGGTATCACCCTTAGCCAGCTGCTGTATGACTTTGGCCGTACCGGCGGGGCCATTGACGAGCAGCATAAACTCTCCGATGCCTACCGCTACGCGCTGTACGACACCATGACCACCGTGGCACAGGACACCCTACAGGCGTATCTGGCGGTAAAACGCTACCAGGCGCTGGTGGACGCTGCGCGCCTCAATATCAGCTCGTTGCAGCGGGTTCGGGACATGGCAAAGCTGCGTGCCGATGCCGGGTTAAGTTCGCAGTCTGACGTACTCCAGGCGGAAACGCGTATCGCCGGCATGAATGCCAGTATGGAACAGTACCGTGCGCAGGCGCGTTCGGCGCGTGCGCAGCTGACGGTGCTGACCGGGGTGACCCCGGAGGATCTGCCGGAGCTGCCGCAGGCGCTGCTGAACCAGCAGGTGACGCTGGATAAGATCGCCTATGAGAAAAGCGCCGCGGTACGCAGTGCGCAGGCCAAACAGGAGGCGGCGCTGGAGCGCGTACGCCAGGCCCAGTCCAACCACTGGCCAACCATCAAAGTGCAGGCAGGCCGCACCCGCTACGAAAATGAAAGCCGCTCCTACTGGGACGACGAGCTGCAACTTCAGGTTGAGGCGCCGCTGTATCAGGGAGGGCTGGTCAACGCCAGAACCCGTGCCGCTGAGGGCGATCGCGAAGCTGCCGAAGCCGCTATTCAGCAGTCAAAGCTGCAAATTAATCAGAATGCCTCCACCGCTTATGCCGACATGATCGGCGCACAGCAGCGTAAAGAGGCCGGGGAGCAGCAGTTGAGCAGCGCCGATCACACCCGCGAGGTGTATGCCGATGAATACAAACTGAATAAACGCAGCCTGAACGATCTCCTGAGCGTTGAGCAGGACGTTTTTCAGGCTGACAGCAGCCGTCTCACGGCGCTGTACGACGGCTGGGATGCCACGGTTCGCTATGCCTCAGCGGTGGATAATCTGCTGGATATCTTAGGCATTGACCGGGAAAAAAATAGCGGACAAACGCTGCCGTCGCTGTAATGCGGCGCGCACACGACAACCAGATAGGGCAGTTTTATGACTAAACAAACCGCAACCACGGAAAACTGGATCGATGCCATGCTGCGCGTGGCGGCCCGTTTCGGTAAACCGGCGGATGGAAAAACACTGCGGCAGCAGATGCGTTGGTTTGAGCACCTTACACCGTCGCAGCAGCTGGAGCGACTGGCAGGGCTGCTTGGACTGCACCTCACCATGACGGCGCGAGACAAAATCCGCTGGCGACAGGAAGTGACGCCCGTTGTGCTGATTATGGAGAATGGCAGCGTAGTGGTGATTGAGGCCATCGACGGTGAAGGCAACGCCCGCTACTGGCTCAATGACGGCGGTGACGTGGTGCGTGAAACTGAACTGGCGCTGCTGCTGGCGCAAAGCCAGCAGGAGGTCGGTATTATCGGCGTGGCGGCACGTGGCCGCGATGCGCGTATCGATGAGTTCGTTCAGCCCTATAAAAAACACTGGTTCTGGCAGAACTTCCAGGGAATGGGGCGCAAAATTGGCGAGATCTCCCTGGCGTCGATAGTCGGTAACGTGCTGGCGCTGGCGGGTATTCTGTTCTCAATGCAGATCTACGACCGGGTGATCCCGGCGCAGTCAGAAGCCACGCTGTGGGTGCTGTTTGGCGGCGTGCTGATTGCCGCAGTGGTTGAGTATCTGATCCGCCTGATGCGTACCCAGGTGTCAGACCTGATGGGGAAACGCATCGACCTGAAAGTGTCATCGATGCTGTTTGCCCGTGCGATGAATATTCGCAACGAGGCGCGCCCCAAATCTACCGGCTCGTTTATCTCCCAGCTGCGTGAAATCGATCAGGTGCGTGAACTGCTTACCTCAACCACTGTGGGGGCGGCGGCGGATATGCCGTTTGTCATTCTGTTCCTGTTTATCATGGCATTTATTGGCGGCCCGCTGGTGATCGTACCGCTGCTGGCGATCCCGCTGATCGTGATCCCGGGCCTGCTGATCCAGATCCCGATGGCGAAACTGGCTAAAGAGGGGCTGCGCGAAGGGGCGCTGCGTAATGCCATCCTGGTGGAGACCATCGAGGGTATCGAAGATATCAAATCACTACAGGCCGAGCCCTATTTCCAGCGCCAGTGGGAGCAGACGCACGAAGTGAGCGCGGCGATTGGTATGCAGCAGCGCCTGTGGGGGGCACGGCTGACCGGCTGGGCCTCCAGCGTCCAGCAGCTTACCTACGCCAGTATGCTGGTATTCGGGGTTTATCTGGTGCTCGACGGGCAGATTACCACCGGTACGCTGGTGGCCAGCAGTATGCTCTCTTCGCGCACCATTGCGCCGCTGATGCAGCTGACGATGGTGTTCTCGCGCTGGCAGCACGCCAAAAGCGCTATGAACGGGCTGGATGAGCTACTGAAAAAACCGCTCGACCAGCCGGAAGAGGGGGAAATGGCTCACTGCCCGACCCTCACCGGGCATTACGATCTGCGCGGCGTACAGTACAGCTACGATGAGGAGAACGTGAAAAACGTCATCACCATTAATCAGCTGCAAATCAAGCCCGGCGAGCGCATCGCCATCCTTGGGCGCGTGGGGGCCGGGAAGTCAACGCTGCTAAAACTGCTGGCCGGACAGGCGATGGCCACGCAGGGGAAAGTGATTGTTGACGGTGTCGATCTGCGGCGTATCGACCCGGTGGATCTGCGGCGTCAGCTCGGATGGCTGTCACAGGATTCACGCCTGTTCTTCGGCACGCTGCGCCAGAACCTGATGCTGGGCAACCCCCACGCCAGCGAGCAGGATATGCTGCAGGCGCTACGCGTCAGCGGGGCTCTCAGCCTGGTACAGCAGGATGCCGCCAGCCTCGATCGAATTATTAACGAAGGCGGACGCGGGCTATCCGGCGGGCAGCGTCAGATGGTGATGCTCAGTCGTATGATCCTGCGTCAGCCGCAGGTGGTGCTGATGGATGAACCCACCGCATCGATGGATGAACAGCTGGAAGAGCATGTGATTCGTCAGATGCAGGGCTGGCTGAGCGGGCGCACGCTGGTACTGGTGACCCACCGTCCGGCGCTACTCAAAATGGTTGATCGTATTATTGTGATGGATAACGGCCGCATTATTGCTGATGGCCCGAAAGATGAGATTCTGAAACGTGCCGCCGCGCAAACGGCAGCTGCCGGTCAAAAAGGAGACGCTGCATGAGCCTTGTACTGATGGATCGCAGTCTGAAGCAGAATGAACGGCGCACCTCTGCCATCATCTGGGTGTGTACCATCGCGCTGGTGCTGTTTCTTGTCTGGGCACATTTCGCCATTCTTGATGAGGTTACCGTCGGTACCGGCAAGGTCACTCCGCTCAGTCGTGCGCAGGTGATTGAAAGCCTGGACGGCGGCATTGTCGACCAGCTCAACGTGCATGAAGGCAATATTGTTGAGAAAGGGCAGGTGCTGGCAAAACTTGATCCGACCCGCTTCCAGTCCAACTTTGGTGAAGCGGCATCGCGCGCACGCACGCTGCGCGCATCGGCCGAGCGTTTACGGGCAGAGCTGACCGGTTCACCGTTGCAGTTCAGTGCCGAAACCCTGAAAGAGCCGGATCTGGTGGCCCGTGAAACGCAGCTGTATCAGTCACGTCGGCGTAATCTGCTGGAAACCGTCAACAACCTGGAGCAGTCGAAAAAACTGGTGCAGGATGAGCTGCGTATGACCCAGCCACTGGTAGCGAAAGGTGCCGCAGGGGAGGTGGAAGTGATCCGCCTGCGCCGTCAGGTTGCCGAGCTACAGGGAAAAATCGATGAAGCGCGTAACGATTACGCCGTCCGCGCGCGTGAAGAGCAGGTGAAGAATAACGCCGATCTGGACGCACAGTTACAGGTGATGACCGGCAAGGAGGATCAGCTCACCCGCGCCACGATCTACTCTCCGGTTCGCGGCATTGTCAAAGATATCCAGGTCACCACCGTTGGCGGCGTACTGCAACCGGGTGGCAAGCTGATGGAGATTGTTCCGCTTGAGGATCAGCTGCTGATTGAAACGCGCATCAATCCACGGGATATCGCCTATATCCGCCCGGGGCTGCCTGCTACGGTTAAGGTTACTGCCTATGATTCATCAATCTACGGTGATCTGCGCGGTGAAGTTGAGACAGTTTCGCCTGATACTTTGCAGGACGAGGTAAAACGCGATCAGTATTACTATCGGGTCTATGTACGAACCGACAAAGCCGAACTGACCAACAGAGCCGGGCGAAAATTTCCTATTGTTCCGGGAATGGTCGCCAACGTTGAAATTAAAACGGGTCAGAAATCGGTGATGGATTATCTGATCAAACCGCTGAATAAAGTCAAAGAGTCGATGCGCGAACGCTAAATTTTATACAGGAAGTATATTTTAGTTATCTGATGTGACAATATCCTGACTGACGTTTCTCAGAAAAAAAGCAAAAAAATGCCAGGCACAAGGCCTGGCAACAGTAATTAGATGGTTCAACTCATTCGGGGTGAATGAAGATAATAATTCAATAAATGATGATAGCGGGATAATAATACAATCTTAGCTCAGATAATTTTTATCATTCAGTGCCTAATGAACTATTTTGTCATAACTATATGTTTTAAAAGTGTAAGTTAATTATTTATCTTTATGTGCTCTATATTTATCTAATTGTGCTGCATAAAAGTTCCCCATTATTTACATTAAGAAACGTGTTTAATGCTTAATGAAACACTTTAGGAAAATCAGTATCATTTTCTTGATGGATTATTACTCTCTCCGGCTTAACATGACACTAAGTGCTTAATTTATACATTCAGCACGCAGTGGCAATTTATTCGCATCATTTCAAGCTGCAACCGTTGGCCGCGCCCGCTCTCCCCAGTCATGCCTGGGTGCACGGGGTTGTTACCTTTATGCAGCTCGAATTTTTTGGGTAATTAAGGCTTATAATCGAGAGGGTATTAAAATGAAACTTCGCGTTCTTTCCCTGATGGTCCCGGCGCTGCTGGTGGCTGGTTCAGCGGGTGCAGCAGAAATCTATAATAAAGACGGCAACAAACTGGATCTGTTCGGTAAAATTGACGGCCTGCACTACTTCTCCGACGACTCCGGATCCGATGGCGATCAGTCTTATGTGCGTTTTGGCTTTAAAGGCGAAACCCAGATTTCTGACCAGCTGACCGGTTACGGTCAGTGGGAGTACCAGGCTGCGCTGAACAACGCTGAAAACCAGGGGACAGCTAACAGCTATACCCGTGTTGGTTTCGCCGGCCTGAAATTCGGTGATGCTGGCTCATTCGATTATGGCCGTAACTACGGCGTGGCGTACGACATTGGCGCATGGACAGACGTGCTGCCAGAGTTTGGTGGCGATACTTACGGCGCGGATAACTTTATGTTCCAGCGCGGTACCGGTATGGCGACTTACCGTAACAACAATTTCTTTGGTCTGGTTGACGGCCTGAACTTTGCCGTACAGTACCAGGGTAAAAATGACAGCGATGCTGAAGTTGCCGGTAACCGCAGCGCAACTGCGCAGAATGGCGACGGTTACGGCCTGTCAGCGACCTACGATATCGGTGCTGGCTTAAGCGCAGGTGCGGCGATGTTCTCATCCGACCGTACTGATACTCAAAACAGCAATGCTCTGCTGGGCAACGGTGACAAAGCGCAGGCTTACACCGGCGGCCTGAAATATGATGCCAACAACATCTACCTGGCGGCGATGTATACCAAATCGTACAACGCAACCCGCTTCGGCAGCAGCGACAACCCATCAGCTTACGGCTTTGCCGACAAAGCGGAAAACTGGGAGCTGGTTGCGCAGTATCAGTTCGACTTCGGCCTGCGTCCATCTCTGGCCTACGTGACTTCACGCGGTACCGATATTCAGAACTGGGGTACGCAGAACCTGAAACAGTACGTTGATGTGGGCGCGACCTACTACTTCAACAAAAACATGTCGACCTACGTTGATTACCAGATCAACCTGCTGGACGATAATGACTTTACCCAGGCTGCCGGTATCAACACCGACAACGTGGTGGGTGTAGGCCTGGTTTACCAGTTCTAATCTCCCGCTGGTGCGGCCACTTCCGGCCGCGCCAGGTTTTAAGCAGCAATCACCACCGCTTTTTTACCTTCCGTTTCTTCCTCAGCCATTCCTTCTTCTGCTAAACATTGCATGCTGCCTTCCACCGCGGCTCCTCCAAGCGTAAACAGTGAAAAACGCAGTAAACGTCGACGGGCCTGGTTCTCTTTTACCGCTTGTTTGTTGCGCATGGCTCTCTCCCGGCTCTGAATAGTCAGGTAATCAAGCAGAAAGCGTGCCAGGTAGGCCAGGTAGAATGAAAACGGATTGATAAGCGGTTAAGGGGAGTTGTGATAGCGTCTGCGGGGTATCTGCTGCGTGTTCTGCACCATAGCAGTGCCTGGGATGCTCCCCCCCGGCGAGGCCGGGGAGAATTTTACCACCCGCTAGCGATGGCGGGGACGGTGCAGCTGGCGGGTATGCGTCAGCTTGTAATGCTTAAAGCCTGCAAAGATAATCAGGCCGATTGAAACCATGAGAAGCGCGTAATAGATCATTATGGCTCTCCTTTAATAGTGAATGATGAGCACGAAAGTGCCCTGTACAGCTACCATCCTGGTGACCTGAGACGGTAAGATCAAGGGACCGAATCCGAGTTTTACCTGCGGCAAAGCCCGCTTCGGGCCAGTTTATAATCAAGAATACAGGCTGATATGAAGAGTAAATGGCGGTTATTTTTAGGTTTTATGGTGGTTTGCTTGTTGGCAGCCTGTGACGATCCTAAGCCCTCAGCGGGATCTGAAGGGATGGTGCTTGAAGGTAGAACAATGGGAACATTCTGGAGGGTAAGTCTGGCAGGTGTGGCACCTGAACGCCGTGAAATGCTGCAAAAAGCGATACAGCAGCAGCTGGACAACGATGACCACGAGCTGTCTACCTGGAAAAGTGATTCGGTTTTGTCCCGTTTTAACCAGTATCGCGGCAGCGCGCCGCAGCCGGTTAGTAACAATATGGCGGATATCATTACGCTGTCGCTGCGCATCGGCCAGCAGACGGGCGGGGCGATGGATATTACCCTCGGGCCGCTGGTTAATCTTTGGGGTTTCGGGCCGGATAAGCAGCCGGTGAAAACCCCCACCCAGCAGCAAATTGACGCTGCGCGTGCGCTGACCGGCCTGAGCCATTTGCAGGTGATTAACCGTGCCGGGCAGTCGTGGCTGCAAAAAGATCTGCCGGAACTCTATGTTGACCTCTCAACCGTTGGTGAAGGCTTTGCCACCGACCATCTGGCGCGCCTGATGGAGCAGCAGGGGATTAACCACTATCTGGTTTCGGTGGGCGGCGCGGTGCTGACCCGTGGCAAAAATGCGCAGGGCAACCCCTGGCAGGTGGCGATCCAGAAACCCACCGACCAGGAAAATGCGGTTCAGGCAATTGTTGACCTTCAGGGGCACGGCATCAGTACCTCGGGCAGCTATCGCAACTATTATGAACTGGAGGGGAAGCGCATCTCTCATGTGATTGACCCGGTAACCGGGCGCCCGATCCAGCATAAGCTGGTTTCCGCCACGGTGATCGCCACCACCGCGCTGGAAGCTGACGGCTGGGATACCGGGCTGATGGTGCTGGGGACTGAAAAAGCCAGGGAGCTGGCGCTGCGTGATAAGCTTGCGGTATACCTTATTTTCAAAGAGGGTGACCATTTCGCCAGCTGGATGTCGCCGCAGTTTGCGGCCTTTATTCAGCCTTCATCTACCCACTGATAAGCGAAGGAGTTCCGATGCTCGATCTGTTTGCTGAAGATGTGCCCTGGCAGGAGCCGCTAACGGAAGGGGCGGTGATCCTGCGCCGCCGTGCGCGCGATATGGCTGGGGAGCTGATGGCTCAGGTGGAGCAGATCGCCGCACAGAACCCTTTTGAACACCGCATCACGCCTGGCGGTCATCGTATGTCGGTGGCGATGACCAACTGCGGCGATCTCGGCTGGTCGACGGATTCACGTGGCTATCAGTACAGCGATCAGGATGAGGCCAGCGGCCAGCGCTGGCCTGCGATGCCTGCATCCTTCCGCAATCTGGCTACCACCTGTGCCGCCGAAGCGGGGTTTAGCGGCTTTCATCCTGACGCCTGTTTAATTAACCGCTACGAGCCGGGGGCAAAGCTGACCCTGCATCAGGACAAAGATGAGCGCGACCTGCGCCAGCCGATTGTTTCGGTATCGCTGGGGCTGCCTGCGGTGTTTTTATTTGGCGGTTTTGAACGCTCAGATGCCTGTCAGCGTGTTCTGCTGGAGCAGGGGGATGTGGTGGTCTGGGGCGGACCGTCGCGCCTGCGTTATCACGGTATTCTGCCGTTAAAACCCGGCATTCATCCGCTCACCGGTGCCTTTCGTTTTAACCTCACTTTTCGCCGCGCACGCTAGCCCGGCGCTTAAACGCTCCCCAATGAGAATTATTATTGATCTCGTCTGACTTCTCATTAAACTGCAAGCTGCTTTTTACCTGCCGGGACGTTTTCATGGAGTTGCTTCACGTTGTTTATAAGCAGTATCGCTGGCCGTTTATTCTGGTGATCTTGCTCAGTCTTCTCAGCGCCGCGCTGGGGATCGGATTGATTGCCTTTATTAACCGCGAACTGATCGTTACCCTTAATTCCTCTGTGATGGTGTTACCGCAGTTTCTCGGGCTGCTGCTGCTGCTGATGGCCGTAACCCTCGGCTCCCAGCTGGCGCTGACCATGCTGGGGCATCATTTTGTCTATCGCCTGCGCGGCGAATTTATCAAACGTATTCTCGACACGCGGGTTGAACGCATCGAGCAGATTGGTAACGCCCAGCTGCTGGCCAGCCTGACCAGTGACGTGCGCAATATCACCATTGCCTTTGTGCGCCTGCCGGAGCTGATTCAGGGCATTATTCTGACTATTGGTTCTGCGGCCTATCTTGCCTGGCTCTCGCCGAAAATGATGGTGGTGACCTCGGTCTGGGTTGCTGTCACCATTATTGGCGGCTGGCTGCTGGTGGCGCGGGTCTATCAGCATATGGCGGTGCTGCGTGAGACGGAAGACCGCCTCTATCATGACTTCCAGATTATTATTGAAGGACGTAAAGAGCTGGCGTTGAACCGCCAGCGTGCGCAGCAGATTTTCGAAAACGTCTATAGTGAAGATGCGAAGACGTACCGCCATCATATTGTGCGGGCCGATACCTATCATCTCAGTGCGGTTAACTGGTCAAATATTATGATGCTGGGGGCTATCGGACTGGCGTTTTATCTGGCGAACAGCCTCGGCTGGGCCGATACCGCCGTGGCGGCCACCTACTCGCTGACCCTGCTGTTCCTGCGTACGCCGATGCTGTCAGCGGTGGGCGCACTGCCGACGTTACTTACCGCCCAGGTGGCTTTTGATAAGCTGAATACCTTTAACCTGGTACCTTATGAGGCAGAGTTCCCACAGCTTCCGGCGGCGAAAAACTGGCAGACGCTGGAGCTGCGTAATCTGATGTTTCATTACGGCGACAACGGTTTCCACGTTGGCCCGGTAAATATGACCCTTAAGCGCGGCGAACTGGTATTTCTCATCGGCGGTAACGGCAGCGGCAAATCAACGCTGGCGATGCTGCTGACCGGTCTGTATCAGCCAGTTTCCGGTGAGATCCTGCTGGACGGGCAGGTGGTGGATAGCTCCTCAATGGAGAGCTACCGTCGTCTGTTCTCAGCGGTGTTTACCGATGTGCATCTGTTTGACCGCCTGATTGACGATAGTGGGCAGGCGCTTGACCCGGCGCTGGTGCAGAGCTGGCTGGAACGTCTGAAGATGCAGGATAAGATCAAGCTGGAAGGCAACCGGGTGCTTAACCTGAAACTCTCTAAAGGGCAGACCAAGCGCCTGGCGCTGCTGCTGGCCACCGCAGAGCAGCGTGATATTTTGCTGCTGGACGAGTGGGCGGCGGATCAGGATCCGCATTTTCGCCGTATCTTCTATCGCGAGCTGCTGCCATGGTTACAGTCTCTGGGTAAAACAGTATTTGCCATCAGCCATGACGACCACTATTTCCTCCATGCGGATCGTCTGCTGGAGATGCGAGACGGTAAGCTAAGTGAGCTGACGGGTGATGAACGCGAGCAGGCAACGCTGGATGCGGTTAAACGCACGGATACGCTAGTGTAAGCCGGGGAGGATATCTGTGGAATGAGGCACGCACTGGTTATATTTTTTATAACTTTCCGGCGTGTCTCAGGCCACTAAATCATCTCAGTAATGACTCTTCCCGCCCTACATTTTTCCCTCTTATACAAATACCCGCTCCCGCCACTGATTATCAGCCACTGGTCGATCGCGGTCACAGAATCGGCCTTTCGACACGGCCACAGCGCTAACAGGCTGGTTATTAACAAGAAATGCTGGCAGGGTATATGCGATTTTCTCAGTATTTAACTCAGCTGTAATCACCAGCTGACGCAGCAGGCGGAGCCTGCGCGTTAATTTCCAGGAAGGAAAAAAGATGTTTTCTGACAATTCAAATAATCCTGCCGCGTTCGCTGGCAGGTCTCCCGGCGGCCTGCAATTTACGCTTACCCCTGCGGGTCTGTCACCGGACGCCCTGGCGGTGGCTTTTAGCCTGTTTCATCTGCACCCGGCGCGGGAGTTCTGCGTGCAGTATCAGAAGCCGGACTTCAGCTTTATTCAGCGCCTGACCGCCGAAGAGGGCATTTTTTACTATTTCGAGTTCGACGGGGGCAAAAATACCCTGGTGTATGCCGATGATTTTGCCGTGCTGCCGGGCGGCGGCTTGCTGCCTTATAACCCTAACCCGCGAGGGTACGCAATTATTAAAAGCCACAGATCAGCTCGACTTACAGGTTGGCGACAGCAATGTTGTTATGACCAAAGAGTCAATAACGCTGAGTTTTGGTGAGGGCAGTAAAATAGTCATTAACAGTGGGGGCGTATTTGTTGAGGGGCCTGTCATACATTTAAACAGGGATAAATAAAAATGTATCATTTTAATGAAGGAACGATTGATTTACCCGATGAGTGGAAAGATGTCACCATCAATGTGCTCAGTACCTCTGAAAATGACGCGGGCGGGTTGAGTTTCACTATCTCCCGGGATACTCCCCCATGGGGAATGGCGTTCAGAGAGTTTGCTGAAAGGGAAATAACATTGTTGAGCACTCAGCTCAAAAATTTCAGTGAGATTGAAAGGGTACGCGATCCTTTAGACAATTATGAATCGGTCAGCTGTGAATTCAGCTGGAGTTCCACTCAGGGAAATATTCATCAGTTAATGTTTTTTGTCAGCGCCGCGAAGAATGTCCTTATTCTTAATGCGACCATGCCGGCCTTACTTTCGGAGAGTCAGAAGGCATTGATCCTCTCCCTGTTAAATACACTGGTGTTAAGAGATAAATAAGGGCGCGCTGTTCAGTGGCCTGAGCGTGATGGTAAAGAAAGGGAAGACTTATTATGACGGCTGTGACCGGGGCGACAATAGGAGCAATAAGTGCCATTCAGGGCGGCGGTGCATCCCCTCCGGGATCCGCCACGCCAGCTAACCCACAGATTACATCCTGGGAAAGAACCACGGATACGGTGCTGGATTTTCTCGAAAGCCCCGAATACAACTACGGCGTGATGGGGACGTTTGCCTCACTGGCGGTGGTGCAGGGTGCGGTATCCGGCTATGCCGCCCTGGCGAGCGCCGCTGGCGGCGCCTGTGCGGTCTCCACCGGCGCGGCGGTGGCAGGGATGGTGCAGGGGGCGGGGATGGCGCTGGCGCCCCTGGCCGCAGGCATGGCCGCCGGCTACGGCGGGTTCAGGCTGGGCGAGTGGGCGGTGCACGGAATTGCCGGTATGGCGGGGGCGAAGCGGGTTGCCATCCGGGGCGAGGCGCCGGCCCGGGCTGGCGATGACATCGCTCATCAGAGAAAAGGATGGGGGCTGATTGGGGCGATTGCCGGCGTTATCGCCGGGGCTGCCGTGGTTGTCGCAATAGGTGTCCTGACCGGCGGGGCCGGGCTTGTTGTCATGGGTTCCGCATTTCTTGGCTCTCTGGCAACCGCCGGGGCCGCGGCGGCGGTGGGGGGCATTATTGCCGGCGCCGGGAATGCCCTGGGCCAGTATGGCGATAAAAAAGGGGAGGTTGCGCAGGGATCTCCCAACGTGTTCTTCAACGGCCAGGCGGTTGCCCGGGCCAGCGACCCCGTTCACTGCTCCGATCATACCTGGACGCCGCCCCCGGTGATTGCAGAGGGGGCCGAAACGGTGTTCGCCAACGGGATGCCGGTTGCACGCCTGGGCCACAGAACCAGCTGCGATGCCCGCATTAACTCGGGCAGTGGCAATATTGCTGAAACGCAGCAAACCGGGGCGCTGGTCGCGGAGATAAAGGACAGCCGGAATATATTCCTCAGGGCCACCTCCGCGGTTATCAATACGGTTCTTGTTTACATGGGGTTAAGGTCATCCGTCAGCGGGATAAGGAACAGTTTTAAACAACTGAGCAGCGCAGGGGAGCCCGTGGACGTCGTTACCGGTGATTTTTTACAGCAGTGGCCCGTCATCGATCTGCCCGGCGTGTTACCGCTGACGTTATACAGAACCTATCGCTCAACCGGTGCGGTCATCATTGAGGGGGCGCTCGGGGTCAAATGGGCGAACAGCTGGTCTCAGTATCTCGATATCCGGCCTGAAAGTATCGATTACCTGGATGAGGAAGGGTGCATCCTGTCCTATCATACGCCCGGAAATGAGGTCTGCGCGGTTAACCTGCGGCAGCCTCACTACATACTTTCGGGCGACAGGGAGGGGGAATTACTCCTTTTTGACCGTCAGACACAGCGGCGGTATATCTTTGGCCATGCCGACGGCAGCCGGCGCTATTTAAGCCGGATTGAGGACGGAAAAGGGAACCGGATAACGTTCTCCTTCCGTAATAATGAACTGAGCGTCATTGAACACAGCGCCGGCTACAGTCTGAATATTGAAGTACAGGACAGGAGGATAGTCCGGGTCACGCTGGTGACTCAGGAATTCAGCCAGGTGCTGCTGACCTGTGAATATAACCACCGGGGGCAGCTGGCTGACTGCCACAGCTTCCAGTTTGGCCGGCTTTATCATGAATATAATGATAAAGGATTTATGGTGCACTGGCGGGACACCGATCAAACGCAGGCCTGGATCGACTATGACGATACCGGGCGGGTCGTGGCAACGCGCACCGCGCAGGGACATTATAACGACAGATTTATTTATGACGATCTGAACCGGCATAATATCTATATCGACGCTGAGGGCGGGGAAACGCATTATTATTATAATGAAGCGGATCTGGTCACCCGGGCCGTCGATCCGTTAAACGGGGTGGTGTTATCCGAATGGGATCTGACCCGGCTGACGCGCACCACCGATGAGACCGGCCGGGTCACCTCGTATCAGTATAATGCGCTGGGGGAGCTACTGGAGGTCACGCCGCCCGGCGATCTCCCGCTGCGGTACCGCTATGACAGCCGGGGGCAGATAACCGGCGTCATCCGGGGGGAGAGTGAGGCCTGGCGCTGGCAGTATGATGATAAGGGCATGCTGCGCAGGACGGTCTGTCCGTCGGGCCTGGCCATTGACTGGCGTTATGATGCCTGCGGAAATATCGTTACGGAGCAGCACTCCTCCGGCCTGGAGTGGCGTTACAGATATGATGCATACGGCCAGCTGTCGGCAATAACCGCGCCGGGTAATATTACCACGCGCTGTCACGTTGATGTGCTCGGGCGGCTGTGGTTCACCGACGCCCACGGGCAGAAAACGCGCTATTCACACAGCGCTGCGCACGCCAGGCCGGGGCAGAGCGTGACCGGGGTGACGTACCCGGACGGATCCCGGCAGCAGATCCGTTATGACAGCGAGGGGCGCATCCGGAAGCAGACCGACGGCGAGGGCAGGGAAAGCCGCTGTCAGTACGGGGCTTTCGACCTGCTGCTGTCCCGGCGGCGGCCGGACGGACAAACCGTCTCGTATCATTACGATCGTCTGACGCGGCTGACGGGCCTGACGAACGCCGGCGGCGAATCTTATTACCTGATCCGCGACGCAAAGGGACAGGTTGTTGAGGAGCGGGATTTCACCGGACGCCGGCAGCGCTATGCTTACGATGCCGCGGGGCGGCTGGTGAGAAAGCGGTGCGGCCGGCAGACGGTCACTTACCGCTACACGCCCGGCGACCGGCTGGCGCAGGAGCTGTACTGGCTGGAGGAAGAGAACGTCTCCACGCTGCAGGAGCAGGTTGATTTTACCTACGACCGGGAGGGGCGGCTGACGACGGCGGTCAACGGCAGCGCCACCGTGGAGTTTAATTATGACGAACGGGGCGGACTGACCGGCGAACGGATTAACGGCCGGGCCGTCACGTATCAGCGCGATGCGAAAACGGGGCGGGTGATTAACCAGTCCCTGGATACCCTCCGGCTCAGCCTGCACTATGACGCGGCGTCCGGACGGCTGGAAAAAACGCAGTTAAACCACCACCATCCCCTGAGCTTTGAATACGATCCCCTTGGCCGGGAGAGCGTACGCCGCAGCGCCGGCGGGTTTGTGCTCGCGCATAACTACACGGCAAACGGTCTGCTGTTCAGCCAGGCGGCGGGAAGGGACTCGACGCTGTTTAACTGTCAGCCGGGGCTGGCTCATCCGCAGGCGGCCCTGGCCGGCAGCGCGGTGAACCGCCGGTATGAGTACGACAGGGCGCACAACGTTACCCGGATAAGTGACGGTAAGTGGGGCGATATGCGCTACCGGCACGACGTTAACGACCAGGTCACTGAGGCTGAGTTGCAGGGGATCCACCGGGAGAGTGCGCGCTTTGACTACGACGCGAACCTGAACCTGACGCTGGGGCGCACCCGCAGGGCGGCGTTCGCCGCGGAGGGGGAGATCGTGCGGATGCAGCGCCAGGAGAAAGGGCGGGTCAGCGCGTCGGGGCGGTGCCGCTACCGGTATAATGAGCAGGGGCAGCTGAGTGAGAAAAGGGAGCTGGCGGCGGGTTTCAGGCCGCGGGTGTGGAAATACCGCTGGAACGGGCAGGGGCAGCTGGCGGAGCTGCTGACGCCGGAGCGGCGGCGCTGGCGCTATGAGTATGATGCGTTTGGCCGGCGCATCCGGAAGTTTGAGGTTATTCCCGGCGGCGGCGCTGATGAACGGCGTCTCCCGCTGAGGCCGCACGCGGGTGAGGATGCGGAGGTGGCCCGGGGGGAGGGGCGGCGAACGGCCGGTTACGATTACTTCTGGTGCGGCGAACAGATGGTGGAGGAGACCCCGCTGTATGCGGACGGCACGCCGGCGGATGACGGGCGCATCCGGTGGCTGTATCAGCCCGGGGCGGTGAGCCCGTTTGCGCGCTACGAAAGGGGAAGGCTGCACTACGTGGTGAGCGACCACCTGGGAAGCGTGCGGGAGCTGTTAAGCGAGGAGGGCAAGGCGGTATGGTTTGCGCGCAGCACGACGTGGGGCCGCAGCCGGCTCTGGGGATTTGCGGCAAACGATGAGGTGCGTGCGGGGTGTCAGTGGCGTTTTCCCGGGCAGTACGAAGACGATGAGTCGGGTTTACACTACAACCGGTTCAGGTATTATGACCCGGATACGGCGCAGTATATCAGTCCGGATCCAATAGGGCTGGCGGGGGGGATAAACCCGTACGGGTATGTGCATAATCCGCTGGGGTGGATTGATCCGCTGGGGCTTGCTGGTTGTAATGCTCAATTTGGTTCAAGGAAAGAAGCTTTCAGAGCGGCGAAACGAGATGCGGGGATACCCATGAACCAGCATCCGATAGCAGTGAAAAAAGTTCAGCTCACTGACAGAGAAGGACATGTAATAAAAGACAGTAATTTTAATATATTAGAGTCGAGGGAATATCATTATACACGGTCAGACGGTTCCAGGGTTGTTATACAGGAACATTCAGCCGGACACACGTATGGTCCTCCAGGTACTCCAGGCAATCAAGGGCCACATTTTAACCCAAGACCATTTGACCCTAACACCGGGAACGGTTCAAGAAATGGTTCAATTAATGGTTCATATGATCACTATGATTTTCCTAGAGGATTATAATTATGTGGTTTGACTTTGCTCATGGGAAAGAGAAGATTAACTTCATGTTTAACAATGAGTTATATCTTGATGGTTGTGAATTTGAGAATTTTCTATTTTATGATCTTTCAAAAATAAGAATATGTTTTAACACAAAGAATATACCGAACAAAACGCCAGAAAAATGGAGAGAGGTGGCATTTAATAGCTTATCTATAACGTTAATACTTGTGGGGGTAAATAAGTTAAATGTGCAAGGTGAACGTTTGGGTTTTATATGTTCACCAGTAATAGAAAAAATAGATGATGAAATAATATTTTCCATTGATAATGAAGATAAATTTCATTTTTCATGCGCTGCCGAATTGATTGTTATTGACTCAATTGAGCCATATTTAGATCAACGTTGGAAATAGATGCTGAGTTTTTTATTTTCACAGTTATTGTGTGTGTTTAAATTCTGAGGGTTGATATGTTTTGTTGATAATAAGTGGGAGAGGTATCTCGATCTTTCCCGCTATTTTATCCATTCTATCTGCTAAACCCTTATTCCCATAGCACCGCATATCCCGGTTAGCCTGCTTAATCTGCCGCATTTGCTGGCGCAGGGCTTCCTGCTCACGTTTCAGATCTTCCACTTCTTCACTCTCCAGAACCAGCACAATACAGCCGTCAGATCTTTACTGCCGTTACGGCAGCGGGCACCTGCTCCAGAGTGAGTTCCTGCACGGGGGGGAGCGGCACACGCTGGCGGAATACGCGCGCGACCGGCTGCACCGTGAGACGGAGCGAACCCTGGGGGCGCTGACGGAGCGGACGGAGTACGATGCTGCGGGGCGCATCACGGCGAAAACTGCCGGACGGCAGGCGGCAGGCCGGCCCTTCCGCCCGGTGCTGGCGCGGCGCTGGCAGTATGACCGCCGCCACCGGATGGTGAAGATGACGCTGACGACCGGACAGGAGGCGGGCGGATACGGGGTGAGGCAGGACACGCGCTGGGAGTATGACGGGGCTGACCGGGTGCTGGCCCGGTACGCGGAGGGGCGGGAGGAGGCCTTCCGCTGGGACGCGTCGGGTAACCTGCTGAACGGCGGGGCGGTGGCGTGGAACGACCAGGTGAGCCGGGCGGGTGATTACCGCCACGAGTGGGACGAGTTCGGGCGGCTGGCGCGGCGCATCAGCGTGAAGGACAGCGCGGTGCAGCACCTTCACTACGACGGCGACGGGCGCGTGACGTCGGTGACGTTCAGCGGGCATCCCCGCTACCGGGAGGTGTGCTATGACTACGACGGCCTGGGGCGGCGGACGGCCAAAACGGTGAAGCATGTGAGCCCGTACGAGCCGGATAAGCGGACGGATTTTTACTGGCAGGGGATGCGCCTGAGCGCAGAGCAGGGGACGCACGAGGCGCTGACCTTCCACTTTTATCACGGAGAGAGCCACACGCCGCTGGCGCGGTATGACAGCGGCGAGGGCGGGATGCGGTACGTACATGCGGAAGTGAACGGGATGCCGCAGGCGCTGAGTGACAGGGAGGGGAACACGGTGTGGCGTCCGCTGCATACGGGGCTGTTCGGGGTCATCAGAAGGGAGGAGAGCCGGCTGTCGCCGTACGCGGCGAGGCAGAACCTGCGTTTTGCGGGACAGTATTATGACGAAGAGACGGGGCTGCATTATAATACGCTGAGGTACTACGACCCGGGGAGCGGGAGCTTCACGCAGCCGGATCCGATAGGGCTGGCGGGGGGCATTAACTTATATAGTTATGCACCTAATCCGCTTACTTGGATCGATCCGCTGGGCTTGGCTAATAGGCCTAATAATGGGATATATAAAATATTCTTTGAACATACAGTCAATGCATCCAATAGGTATTCAAGTGATGCTGTTCAATTTAAAAGAGCAAATGATGCTTTGATTAAACGTCTAAATACAGACGCAGCATTCCGACGAGATATGTTCAACCGTCATCCTGAGTTAAGTAATTGGATGAAAAATGGCAGTAAGAGTAGCAGTCCGGCAGGCTTCACATGGCACCATCATGAGGATCTGGATAGATTGGTTTTGGTCGATAGACTTGATCATAAATCTAATCATGCTTTATATCACCCGACAGGAAATGGTGGGCGAGATATTTGGGGTGGAGGTGATCCCGGACGGAAAGGGAAACTAGATGGAGCTACAGGGAAAGCTTGTTAATTATTAGCATAATTTAAATAGGTGACATATGTTGAATAAAAATGATCAATATAGTTTAGTAGATATCATTTCTGCCATGAAAAAAGCAGACTCACGAAACGATGACTTTTGTTTGTATGGTGAGACTGATGAACAGTTGAGAGTAGACGGGAGTTATTATGTGGCAGATTATCCTGATGTGAATGATGATGATAAAGAGATATATCCGAAAATAGTAGTTTCAAAAAAATTAAATTATTTATATTCAGGTCAACAGTTTGCAGATGTTGTTGATTCAGTTCTTGAGCAAAAACCATCGGCATCACTTGATGATTTTGTGGAAGCACTAAATTATTACTCTGCGAATGATGATTTTCTTGATTTATAATTATAATAAAGCCGGAAAGATCCCTCGATCCTTCCGGTTTTTTATCTGCTATCGTGGCGCAAACCCTGCCTCAGTCAGTGCGTTCTGGAGCTTATGCACGGCGTATTTAATCTCACAGGCTTCATCGTCACTGATGGCACAGGCGCGCATTTCAGACCGGTTCGGGCGTTTGACCAGCCGGGCTTATGCGATTGCGTCGGCGTGGGTTAAATTAATATTTTTTAAATGGGTAATGGCAATCTTGATAGAAAGAACCTCGAATTTATTGGCATAAATCGTAAAGTGATAACTGCGTGGTGGCTGTTTAACACTTCAACTCAGGTTTAATAATCAGTTGCCCGTCTTTAAAAATAACGGTGACCGGAAGTCCGGCATAAAATCCCAGCGCTTAGACCTGCGGGCAACTCAGCCTTATCCAGAACGCCCTGCACCAGACGGAGCGCCTGACGTTTTCCCCCGCGGGGCGGCGGCTGACGCAGCGGTTTGCCGGAGTGCATCAGCGGGGACGGGGAAACCCGGGTGCGCTACCGCTATAACGCGCGGGGACAGGTGACGGAGCGGCGGGAGGACGGAAAGCGGGTGCGCTTTGAGTATGATAATTTTGGCCGCCTGAGCGCGCTGTACAATGAGAAGGGCGAGCCCTTCCGGTTTGCTTACAGCGCGCTGGACGGGCTGATGCGCGAGGTTCGTCCGGACGGCACGGTGCGGGAGCTGACCCGTAAGCGACTGGGGGCGGTGGTGAAAGAGAGGCTGCTGCACTGTCGCTACGTAAGTGGAAGATGGTGACGGTCAGAACGAGATGACTGTGGGCGAGGCATGCCTCGCCCCTACAAATAGAGGTCATACTTCAGCCGCTACAAATACAGGGAGCGCTACTTTCCTTATAACACTTTGGCAAGAAAACGCCGTGTGCGTGGATGCTGGGGCTGATTCAACACCTGCCCGGCGCTTCCTTGCTCGACAATTTTCCCCTCTACCATAAACACCACGTTATCTGCCACTTCTCGTGCAAAACCAATTTCATGAGTCACCACCACCAGGGTGGTGCCGGAGCGTGCCAGCTGTTTGATAGTATCCAGCACCTCACCGACCAGTTCAGGGTCGAGCGCCGAGGTCGGCTCATCAAACAGAATTACTTTAGGGTTCAGGGCCAGCGCACGGGCAATAGCCACGCGTTGCTGCTGGCCGCCGGAGAGATGGCGTGGCCAGGCATCGGCTTTGTGGCGTAATCCTACGGTTTCCAGCAGCTGCAAAGCGCGCCGTTCGGCATCAGTACGCGACAGCTGTTTATGCGCCAGCGGTGCCTCAATAATGTTTTCCAGCACCGTAAGGTGAGGGAACAGATTGAAATTCTGGAACACATAACCCACGCCGATACGCTGCTTGAGAATCGCTTTCTCTTTCAGCTCATACAGCCTGTTACCTTTGCGACGATAGCCAATATAGTCGCCGTCAATGCGGATAAACCCCTCATCCACGCGCTCCAGATGGTTAATCGCGCGCAGCAGGGTAGATTTGCCCGAACCGGAGGGGCCAAGGATCACTGTGACGGAACCCGGCGGCAGCTCCAGCGATACGTCGTCCAGCGCTTTGAAACGGCCATAGCTTTTACTTACTCCGGCAATTGAAATATGTCCGAGAGTGACGTCGCTGCGCAGATCGATAGCTTCAGACATGATTAGCTCCTGACGGGCGTGACGGCGGCGCGCAGCCGCTGGGATGAAAGACGAGTGACTGATTCACGCGTGGTACCCCGTGCCAGCCAGCGCTCAACATAGTGCTGGAAGACCGACAGTACGGTGGTGATCAGCAGATACCAGACGGCGGCCACCATCAGCAACGGGATCACCTGCTGCGTGCGGTTGTAAACCATCTGGATGGTGTAAAACAGCTCCGGCATTGCCAGTACGTAAACCATGGCAGTGCCTTTGGCGAGGCTGATGATTTCATTAAACCCGGTGGGAATGATGGAGCGCAGCGCCTGCGGTAGAATGATGCGCAGCGTACGGCGCGATGACGGCAGCCCGAGAGCCGCAGCGGCTTCAAACTGGCCTTGATCGACGCCTGAAATCCCCCCGCGAATAATCTCAGCGGTATAGGCGGCCTGCACCAGCGTCAGCCCGATCACCGCAGTGCTGAACTGTCCAAGCACATCAATGGTTTTATATTCAACCAGCGTAAGCGGGGTAAATGGGATGCCCAGCGACAGGGTGTCGTAAAGATAGGAGAAGTTGTAGAGGATGATCAGCACCACAATCAGCGGCAGTGAGCGAAACAGCCAGATATAGCCGAATGCCAGCCCGGAAAGCAGCCACGAAGGAGAGAGACGCGCCAGCGCCAGTCCGACCCCCAGCAGGATGCTCAACAGACTGGCAATCAGTGTCAACAGTAGCGTCTGGCCAAGGCCGCTCAGAATTGCGGGAGCAAAGAACCATTGAGCAAACACTCCCCACTCCCAGCGCGGATTAAACGCCACCGACTGGATCACCACTGCCAAAATAAACAACGCAATAGCTGCACCCACCAGCCGCAGTGGATAGCGCGCAGGCACCACGCGCAGGGTTTCATCAGGTTTCATTGGCGGCTCCTGCTTCAGCATTTTGGTACAGCGCTTTAGTAAAGCGCAGGCGGCCATCGTAGGGCGGCAGGCTGTACTCCTCCGGATCGCGTCGGGTATCAAACTGCGGCTGGTAGCCGTGGGAGAGATAGAGACGCACCGCTTCAGGCTGGCGGAAACCGGTGGTGAGATAGACCTGGCGATACCCGGCCAGCAGGGCGCGGCGCTCCAGTTCCACCAGCACTTTCAGCGCCAGCCCCTGACGGCGCAGATCGCTGCGCGTCCAGATGCGTTTCAGCTCGGCGGTGTCGGCATCAAGCGCTTTATAAGCGCCCATGGCAATAATCTCTCCGTCGCGCTCCAGCACCACAAACATCCCCCGGGGCGACAGATACCACTCCGTCAGCTCAACTTCGGCATCGCGTGCAAAAAAGTCGCCATAACGTGCACTGTACTCACCAAATAACCCGTCGATAATCGGCTCCAGTTCGGGAGCCTCCGGCGACAGCTGGCGGAACTGTTCATGACTCATACTGACCTCCGTTAGTCGCCCAGGCCTTCAGGGTTGATTTCAGAATGATCGAGGCGCTCAACGCCTTCGCCCCAGCGGTTCAGCACTTTGTCGTACTCGCCGCTCTTGATCACGCCGTTTAGCGCGGCGTTAACGGCAGTAACCAGGCCATTACCTTTCTTCAGCGTAACGGCAATATGCGCCGCTTTCGGCCAGCCGCCATCCACGCTGCCAACCAGTTTAGTTTTCCCGGTCAGCGCTGCTTTCCACGCGCCAATCACGTTCGGGCCGAAATAGGCATCGGCGCGTCCGGACTGCAATGCCAGCGTCTGCGCGGCATCATCTTTTACATAGTTTGGTGTAAAAGGCTTCAGGCCTTTCTTCTGGTTTTCGGCATCCCAGGCCAGCAGGATCGCTTCCTGATTGGTACCGGAACCGACAATAATGCGCAGTCCGGCAATATCTTCTGCTTTGGTCAGGGAGGTGATTTTGCTGTCTGATTTGACGTAGAAGCCGAGGGAGTCTTTGCGATAGGTGGCGAAATCGAACTTCTCTTTGCGCGCTTTAGTGACGGTAACGTTGGTGATAGCGGCATCGTATTTACCGGAGCTGACGCCCAGCGGCCAGTCCTCCCATGAGGTTGGCACTACGTTAAGCTCCAGTCCGAGGCTATCTGCCACCAGGCGGGCGATATCCACTTCGCTGCCTTGCAGGGTTTTATTGTCATCGGAAAATAGCGTCAGCGGCGGCGAGTTCAGCGCGGCAACGGCGACGGTGAATTTACCCGGCACGGCCAGCTTTAAATCTTTCGGCAGCAGTGCTACAGCCTGCGGATTGAGCGGAGCATGGACAGGGGCTGCATTGGCCTCAACGCTGATACCCGTGCCGTTAATTTTGACAGTTTCTGCCTTTGCCGTGGTGCCAAGCCATAAAGAAGCACTGAGCAGACCCAGTAATACGGATGTTTTTTTCATGATCTCTGACTCTTATTATGGTGAAAATGCAGATGAAAATGAGCAGATTGCTGCCCGTTAAGCGATGTCCTTCAGTGCCGCTTCAGCCAGCTGGCTGAAATAGTTTGCGGCGGGATAGAGCAGGGCTTCATCCGGATTAAAGCCGGGATGATGCAGACCAAATTCGCTGTTGCTGCCGATGCTGACAAAGGTGCCCGGCGTGTTATGCAGGTAGAAGGCAAAGTCTTCGCCGCCCATTTGCAGATCGGCGTGCTGCACCTCATAACCCTGGCGTGCGGCTACCTGTTTGCTGAACTCTGCCCAGCGTTCGGTATTAATCAGGGCTGGCGGCCCGGGATGCCAGTTCAGCTCGGCACGGGCACCAAATCCCCCGGCAATACCCTCGATAAGCTGTCTCAGCCGCTGCGGAAGCTCACTGCGGATCGCGGAGTTATGGGTGCGTACAGTTCCTTCCAGAACGACTTTCTGCGGTAAAACATTCCAGGTATTGCCGCCTTCAATGCGCGTTACGCTCACCACCACCGACTCCAGCGGGCTGTAGCTGCGGCTGACCAGCGTCTGCAAGGCGCTGACTATTTGGCTGGCGATAACAATGGCATCCACGCCCTCCTGCGGCCGTGCCGCGTGGGCACCTTTGCCATGAATTTCGATATCAAAACGGTCGACGTTGGCGTAAAACGGGCCGCCCCGGGTGGCAAAGATGCCCACCGGCAGCTCGGGCGCATTATGCATACCGAAAATGGCCGCCACATCCTGTAACGCCCCCGCATTAATCAGCGTTTTTGCGCCGCCAAAACGCTCCTCAGCAGGTTGAAACAGCAGACGAACACGCCCGGGCAGGCTCTGCTCACGCTCTTTAAGCAGTTTTGCTGCACCCAGAATCACTGAGGTGTGCACGTCATGGCCACAGGCATGCATCACGCCTGGATGCTGCGATCGAAACGCCACCGGAACGATCTCTTCAATCGGCAAGGCATCGATATCAGCACGCAGGGCAATCAGCGGTTCGCCCTGACCGATTTCTGCCACCACGCCGGTAGCAAGATCGAAAGGGAGGATGGTAATTTCAGCCTCTTTCAGCCAGCCGGTGATGCGTTCGGTTGTGGCGAATTCTTCATTCGACAGTTCCGGGTACTGATGCAGCTCACGGCGCCAGGCGACGAGCTGCTGTGCAAGGGACTGGCTCATTGTGTGTCTCCTCAGGCGGCAACCAGCTGGTGACTCGCCAGCAGTTGCAGTGATTTCAGGCGCGGCGCACCCGCAGTGATTGGTGTATCAATAATGAATTCTTCCACGCCAAAACGCTGATGAAGTTCATTAAGCCGGGTATGAACCTGCGCAGCGGTGCCTTTCAGCACGGCGGATTCGCGCGGTTCTATGCGATGCTGCGTTGCGCCGGACTGGCGAATAAAGGCTTCTGCCTGGGCGAGATTGCCCACCGTGACGCTTTGACCGTTATCCACATGAACGCGGAAGTGCTGTAAATCCGCCGCCAGCAGATCGGCTTCGGCGGAAGTATCGGCAACAATTACCTGCACGGCCAGCAGGGCTGATTTGCCTTTACTGTGGGTGCGATAGGCGGTCAGGGCGCGTTCCAGCTCCTGTTTATCGCCATTGAGGTGAGCAGCAAACACAAACTGCCAGTTAAGCTCGGCGGCCAGCTGTGCACTTGCTTCGCTGGCTCCAAGCAGAAAGCGGATGGCCGGACGCGGCGGTAGCGGGGTGGCAAGCAGCCGATCTTCGCCTTCAGCGTCAGGGGTGGGGTTCAGCCAGCCATCAAGTGCGCGTAGCTGAGTGGCAAAATCCCCTTTTTCTGCGGCATTGATACCCTGCTGTAACGCCCTGGTGGAGAGAGGCAGGCCCCCCGGCGCTTTACCGACGCCCAGATCGACACGGCCAGGAGCCAGCGAAGCCAGCAGATTAAAGTTTTCCGCGACTTTATACGGACTGTAGTGCTGCAACATCACGCCACCTGAGCCAACGCGAATATGCCGCGTATGCGCCAGAATCCAGGCGATCAGCACCTCCGGAGACGGACTGGCCAGCGCCGCAGTGTTATGGTGCTCTGCCAGCCAGAAGCGGTGATATCCCAGCTCTTCTGCCCGCTGTGCCAGGGTCAGGGTTCGTGCCAGCGCGGCGGCGGCGGTTTCACCTTCAGCCAGCGGGCTTTTATCCAGTAAGCTCAGTCGGTAAGCCATAATGCATCCTTGAACGGTATCAGTTACGGGCAATTATTGGAGGCAGGATGGACGGCTGTAAAACAACAAATCCGGCTTAAATCAGTTGTTAAATGGGATAGCAAACTTATGCCGGGAAACGGCAAAGGCTGTGCAAAATGAGTATTTTGCCTGGTGGGAAGAGTCAGGTTTAATAAGGCTTCACTTAACAGAGGAATCAACGATGAATGGTATCTGGCTGCACTTCACGCGATTTTTTCAGGCACCCTCTGGTATGGCAACGCTGGACAGCTGCAGGGTGATTGAGGCAATGATGCCGATGGTCGAACTTTACGGTGTGGATTTACCCGATCTGCACCCGGCGCAACAACGTCACCCGGATGAATCCCGTTAATCTTTGCGCTGCTGCGGCCCGACAATCCAGGTGAGCACCTGATCGGGTTGCAGTTCAGCTTTTCCTGTAAATACTCTCCCTTCTTTCATCTCCTCTGAGAAACTCTGCGTCAGGCGCAGGCTGATATGCTGCAACCTGGTATGACACTCAATCACTTCGGCGGCACTGAAATCCATAAACTGTTTCACCTGCGGATAAAGCGCCTTATACAGACTCTCTTTCAGTGAAAAAACGACCGTCAGCGCGGTGGTGAAGGGAACATCACACTGTTCCAGCAGGATTTTCTCTGAGGGGGCGATCAGCATACTGTGGGTATCACTGGCGACCTGCGCTGTCATTATCCTCTCACAATCAACGCCCAGCAGCAGATCCTGGCGACGCGTCAGCAGTGCGCAGACGCGCTGACGGGTATGTGACAGTGAACCGCTGATGCCTTGAGGCCAGACAGGAGCGCGATCCTCGCCGTTATGCAGTACAAATGAGGCCAGGCCCCAGGTTGCCAGCGCCTGTTGCAGGCAATAGCGACTGACGAGGTATTCCGCCCGGCGTTTCTTTACCGCCCGCTGCAAGTGTGCAGGTGCGGGGATCTTCAGTGTGGAAAACAGGGATTCGGTAAAATACGCGGCGTCATAGCGGGCATCAAGCAGATAAACATCAGGATAGTCAGCCAGCGGTTGCAGGGCGCAGTGGGTGATAAAAGGGGGGCAGGATGTGATATTAAGGACAGACATAGCCACTGACCTGTGCAAATAAGATGAATTATTTAAACAGGTTAGTGGCCGGATATCAAAAGATCGCTATCGATATCAGTGATTCGGCGGTATAGCGAAACTTTTCAAAGAGACAACAAAGTGGTCGTGGCCTTTAGAGATTTTAGCTCCGCGATCGCACCACTGGCTGGCAAGACGGAAGAAATCGTCGCTACCAATATCATAGGCCAGTTCCACTTTACTGATACCTGAATGAAGCAGTTCGTCTGCGTCTTTAAAGTTCTTTGCTTTGATAATTCCCATCTGAGTTATCCCTGTCTACACAATGCGGTTAAAGTGTAACGACAGCCTATGATAATAGTGTGACAGTTTTGTTGCAGCCGGCAAGATTGAGAGTTTCGCCACGTTTTACACCGGCAAAGGTCAGGCAATACTCAGCAGCTGCTTCTCAATTTTCGCGCCAGGCATCATGCGTTGCAAACCTTCAATCAGTTCATCACCCGCAGCATACAGCGCCTCTTCGGGCATGGCGGGCAGGCTTTCCAGGATAAACCACATCTGGCTGGCAGTGGAGTCTAAACGCGTTCTCACTCCCTGGCGCCAGTTCCAGCGGCGACAGGTGACTCCTTTATCGTCGCGCCAGATGACCTCACCGGGATCAACGGATTCATCTACCACCTCACCCTCTTTCACCGTGTCAAAAAGCTCCGTACCCTCGGCAACAGTCAGCCTCGGCTCTCCTTTATAGGCGGCGATGTTTTCGCCCCCCACCGGAATGGCATACTTAATGCTGATCGCGTTATACAGATCCACTACCGGATCGATAGCGGGCATTGTACCGTCGCGCAGTACGCGTTTGCGTAATGCTTCAGCCGAGCAGGGAGTGCGCTTAGGTTTGGCACCAAAAGATTTAAACACCTCTGACCACGCAGCAAGATGCGCCTCAGCCCAGGCGGGGGTTTCAGGAGACACGGCCAGACAGGCGGCTCTCAGCGCCTCCTGACCGATGGCGGCGTTAGCTATTGGCGCGGCTTCAACCACAATACTCAGCGCCCTGAATTGGGGGGCAATAGCGGTAATAGCGGGATCGATTGACGGGCGAACGGTAAGCATCAGATAATCCTTTAATGACTATTTTATTGCATGGTAATGACTAATGACGCAAAAAGTCAATATATTGACTGAATCAGGCGCTGATGTGAACTCGGTCAGTCTGGCCGTTGCGGAGAGAATTAAAGATTTTCGTAAGCAGAAAAAACTGACACTGGATGAGCTTTCGCGCCGTGCCAGCGTCAGCAAGGGAATGCTGGTGGAAATTGAGAAAGGGGCCGCTAATCCCAGCATTGCGATTCTGTGTAAGATTTCTGCCGCCATGGGGCTGTCGGTGGCGGATATTGTCAATGTTGCAGGTAAACCGGCAGTTCATCTTATTGAGCAGGAAGATATTCCGGTTCTCTGGATAGGTGAAAAGGGCGGCACGGCGCGTCTGCTGGCCGGCACCAGTGGCCCGGATATGGTCGAGCTGTGGCGCTGGGAAATGTATCCCGGCGAGTTGTTTTCCTCCTCCGGCCATCCGGCGGGAACCTTCGAGCTGTTTCATATCGAGGAGGGCACTTTGACGCTTCAGGTGGAGAATGCAGAACTGAGAATCAACACGGGCTGTTCTGCCGTTGCCAGAACCGATGTTCCTCACCACTATACTAACGCAGGCGACAGCAAACTGATCTTTACCATGACGGTTGCAGAGCGCTATTTCTAAGGAAGAAGGGCAGTGACGGCGGCTGGCACCCGGCAGGCGATGTTGAAAAGTTTGTATTATAGTTTTCAACAGTACAAAAATTTCAGTTAAAATTTGCGTTATGTCAACAAGACAGGCTGCTCTGTTATTTAGAATTTCGCCCGCGCTGCCGGCAATTAAAGAATAGGCGCCAGCGTGGTTTTATCTCCTGCTTAAACCTATTAAGAGTTGAATTAAATGAAGAAACTAATCGTAGCAATGGTGATCTCGGCTCTGATGTCAGGCCCTGCTTTTGCCATCAGTCAGAGTTACCGCGCCAAGTTAGAGCGCAGCGGCTGCACGCAGGTGAGTGAACTACAGGGCTGTGATATCAATAAAACTAAGGCGCAGAATCAGAAGGCCGCTAATGCGACAACGCCCGATGCCGTAAAGGCAAAGTCGGCTGTTATTGATGGCGTCAAAGTGAGATGTGATAAGCCGTTGCCAGCGCATGCGACACCCGCAGGTAAAGAGTGGCTCGCTACGCACTGTGATTAAAAAATATCGGCTTCCGGGTGAGTTTTTCCGCCTGGAGCAACGAGATCGGATGGTTATAAAATGAATAAGATATTAATAGTTCTCACTTCCGATGAGTAATAAATTAATGGTTCTGTTAATAACAGCCGCTTCACTAAGCCTGAGCGGTTGTCTTTCCGTGGATGAATTACAGGAACGCTGTTCTGGTGGTGATGCGGATGCCTGTGCCACTAAGAATAACCGGGATAGCGCCTTCGGTAGTATGCTTCCATCTCTTCAGTGCCAGCAGGCCGGGGGCAAGTTGTTTGGTAATAAGTGCGTCGTGCAGTAGCAGATCGGGCGATCTGTTATTACTCACTGTATAAGTTACGGCAGGTCGCCAGGTGGCACGGCTTTTACTCACCACTTAGGGCCGGTTTTTCATTGATGGTACCATTTTATAGTATTCGTCTTAAATGATTCTGATAAGGCTGTTAAATCTGTTGAGATTTAGTTACGCTCTTAACGAAGAGTTTTACGTGATTTTCTCTGACTAATTCTGTTAAATCACTTCAATGGATGGAAATGTTTAATATGAAAGCGTTGTGTTATTTTTTTATTTTTCTCTCACTGCTTATTTTTTGTTTCATTATTTTTGCTATTTACTCCTTTGTTACCACGCTTTTATATGTTTATTCTGTTGGCGGTTTGTCGCCACTCAACTACGGTGAGGTAACCGGGCATCTTTTGATGATTTTTTTTGCATTGGGTTGTTTTTTCTTTTCCATCAAAATAATTCGTAAGTTTAGTAAATGACAGGCTTATTTTTTTGTTAAACTTTCTGATAATATTAATAAAATCTCGTCCCAAACATCTGGTTTTTTTTGTTTTAATACCATTGCATCTATAAATGGTCCTGCATAGGCGTCAACAAGAAAGTAAAATAGATCAAGATCACCTGCATTTCGTAGATTAATGTAGAGGTCGTAGTTGGTGTGTTTGAGTTTTTCTGAAGCATAAACCGCTCTTGATGCAGAGCCACCTATAGAAAAAATGGTTGATATTAAAAAGCTAACACTCATTTTACCAACGAATTTTTTTGAAAATATGGAGGATAAATCATTTATTAGAGCCGCGTTTAAGAATAATTTCCCTGTGGTTTTTCCTATGTTTTCTGTGGTGTGTTTTTCTTTGTTTTCCTTTATGTCGTTTAAAAATCTCTTTAACACCATGTTTAATATATTTGACATGTCGGAGTTACTGACTCCTCTTTTTAACCTATGCATTAGTCTCAGTGTGTCAATTTGGTTTCTATGTCTATTATCAACATCAAAATAGCCCCAAAGTAGCGCTGATAAATCGTTTGAAAAGTCTAATACAACTTCGCCAACTTTACTGGTATATCTAATGTAAACTGATTGTTTTCTTCTTCCTTTTAATACCTCTAAGATTCTATTTGCTACTTTTCTTGCTTCTGGCATGGCTACCTCCTTGCCACTGATATTGCGAAGGCCTTACTTGTCCGTTACTGTGTATAACGAAAGCATGATAGCAAACAGAGCATTATATTTTATGCGAAATTATTTATTTTATGGGCAGGGAGAAGGCAGAGGAGAGTATGTGCTGAAACACTTGATGTGTACAAAATCCATATAAAGCAAAGGGGCTAACCTTGCGGTTAGCCCCTTAAACTATCGGAGTAATTTGGTCGGCACGGAGAGATTCGAACTCTCGACCCCCGCCACCCCATGACGGTGCGCTACCAGGCTGCGCTACGCGCCGACAGATGAATCTATCTTACTCAACCGTACTGTTATTGCAAGCTGCTAACACGTTGACTGCTCTAGAATTATACAATTAATTTGCGATAAATCGTTTTTCGTCAGTCAGAACCTGTAACAGTAATGCCAGCTGTAACTTATGGTGTTTTATCCGCTCTCCGTTGACATTCCAGGCGGTATAAGAACCATTATTATCCAGTGCAAGCGTCACCTGCGGGGTCGTGATCAACAGTTGATGATTAGTGCTGCTGGCTACCCAGTTGTGACGGCGCTGTGCAGCAAACAGATCCTCACCCTGCGAATAATCGCTTGCCGGGGTGCTGACATGCAGCAGGCGCTGCATCAGGGTGGTCATAATATCCTGATGGTTAGTTAGCTTATTCACGGTTTGTGCAGGTGTTTCCGGCCAGTGAACCACCAGCGGTACCTGTAAAATCTCGCGATTTCCCTGAGCGGGTTCCCCCTCCAGGGCAACACCGTGCTGTGCGGTGATCACCACCACGGTATTTGCCAGTAATCCTTTCTGCTCAAGCGTGGTCAGCACGTTCTGAATCTGCTGATCAACGCCAGAGGCGGCGCGATTATAGTGGCGGGCAGTCTGCCTGTCAGCACTATCGCCGCTGTCAGAAGTGGAGAACGAAAGATATGAGAACCACGGCGTACCCGCGCTCTTATGCCCGTCCAGCCAGCGTTGCCACTGACTGGTTGTATCAGCATTTGACTGATTCTTCGATGCCGGTAAAGAGAAATCGGTCAGCAGGGCCTGACGATAGAGCGGCGAGTTGAAGCCGTCGCTGGCAAACAGGCCAAACTGGTAGCCCTGCTGGCCAAGCGCATTAATCAGCGTAGAAGGGATGCGCGAAGAGAGCACACCATCCATATAGCTGGGTGATATGCCGTAGAACAGCCCAAACAGCCCGCTATCTTCAGTGGTTCCCGAACTGAAATGCTGGCTGAAGCGCACGTTACTTTCAGCAAAATGCGTCAAATTAGGCAGGGCTTTCGCCATTGATGCTTCATTCAGGCCATCGACGGTGATCACCAGCAGATTATTACGGGTGCCCTGATCGCGGAAGGTGATATCGCTAAGGGGATAAGCCACGGAGACCGCTTCAGGATTCCCCTGCTGAACCAGACGGCGCTGATACTCCTGCGCATCCAGCAGGCCGTGCTTCTCGAGGAAGCGTCGCGCGGTCATCGGATAGGAGAGCGGCAAATTAGAGCGCTGCATGGTAATCGGGCGATAGAAATTAGCATCCGCCCAGATATACATCAGATGACTGGCGAAGAAAGCACTGATAAACAGCCCGGCCAGGGGTTTACCAAAGCTGCGCCGATTCAGGCTGCGTAGCTTCTGCCAGCTCCAGGTGGCAAACAGCATCTCAACCAGGAAAATGGCCGGTACGCTGATAAACATCAGCTGCCAGTCACGTGCCATTTCACTCTGATCGGGATTGACCACCAGCTCCCAGACCACCGGATTAAGATGCAGGTGGAAGCGGGCAAATACCGCACTATCGACCAGTATCAGCGTCAGCCCGGCGGTGGCGATAATCGCCGAGAGAAAACGCAGCAGGCGCTGCGACATCACCACAAAGGTTAGCGGGAAAATAATCAGCAGATAGGCGGCAAATACAATAAAGCTAAAGTGCCCAATCCAGCTGCTGAATGAATAGATGCGCCCGGCCAGCGAGGCTGGCCAGTCAGAAACAAACAGGTAACGACTACCCAGAATGAAGGCAAAAATGATGTTAAACAGGGCGAACCAATGCCCCCAGCTAATCATCTGGGAGACTTTTTCACGGTAGCGCTGTCGATTTGTTACCATATTGGAATCAGGATTATCTCATCAGTGGGCTTTATCATCGCGTACCGAAGCCTGAAGGGCATCGGCAAACGAACGTGCCATTACCTGGCGCTGCGCCGGTGCCACGCTGGTATTCAGTAAATTAGTGACCATATTTCCCAAAACCATCAGGGAAAGGTCGGTTGGGGTCTGGTTTGATTCCAGTACCTGAACCATTTCTGCGAGGATTTTCTCCACGCGCTCGTTGCTGTAGCGGGATGATTGTGCCATAACGTCTATTTTATTATTGAGGTTTAAAAAGCGCTATCTTACCGTAAGAATGCACTTTTTTCTGCATTTTTATCGCAATGAAGCGCGAATGAACAACCCACCATTCTGACAGTTGATCGTAAGGGCACACAGTGATTGAATACGCGCCTGTGCCTAAAGGAGAGTTTACCATGAGTCTGGATATTACCCAGATTGCCCTTCACCAGATGATCAAGCGTGACGAACAGACGCTGGAACTGGTTTTGCGTGATTCACTGTTACCGACCAACGCGACCGTGACGGCAATGATGGAAGAGCTGCATCGCGTTTACAGCGCCAAGAGCAAAGCTTATGGCCTCTTCAATGAAGAGAGCGAACTCGCCGAGGCATTACGTAACTGCCGCAAAGGTGAAAATGACTTCCTTGCTTTCAGCCGTGCAGCCAGTGCGCGCCTGCGCGATGAGCTGGGTAAATACCCGTTCGCAGAAGGCGGCGTGGTCTTGTTTGGTCACTATCGCTATCTGGCGGTGGAGTATCTGCTGATTGCGGTGCTGAACAGCCAGAACAGCATGCGTGTTAACGAAGAGCTGGATATCAGCAGCACTCACTATCTGGATATCAATCATGCCGATATCGTCGCGCGTATCGATCTGACCGAGTGGGAAACCAACCCGGAGTCGACCCGCTACCTGACCTTCCTGCGCGGGCGGGTAGGGCGTAAAGTGGCTGACTTCTTTATGGACTTCCTCGGTGCCAGCGTTGGTCTGGATACCAAGGCGCAAAACCGTGGCCTGCTTCAGGCCGTGGATGATTACTGCGCAGAGGCCAGCCTGGATAAAAATGAGCGGCAGAACTACCGCCAGCAGGTGTCCACCTACTGCAACGAACAGCTTAAATCCGGTGAAGAGATTGAACTGGAAGGGTTGTCGAATGAGCTGGCTCCGCTGGGCGATAAAACCTTTCAGGCCTTTACTCAGGAACAGGGTTACGAGCTGGAAGAGAGCTTCCCGGCAGATCGCAGCACCCTGCGTCAGCTGACCAAATTTGCCGGTAGCGGCGGCGGGCTGACGATTAACTTTGATGCCATGCTGCTGGGTGAACGCATTTTCTGGGATCCGGCCACAGATACCCTGACCATCAAAGGTACTCCGCCAAACCTGCGCGATCAGTTACAGCGCCGCACCAGCGGTAAGTAACGGTAAAAAAGGGCTGGCCCGGTTTTCTCCGGCCAGCCCGTCATCAATTCAATACACCTGCTACAGACGAAAAAAAACGCCACATTAAGCGGCGTTTCTTTCACATCTACGAACGGGTAATTATACGCGTACGAAGTCGATGTGGTGCAGTTTTGGCTTGAACGGGTGACGCTGAACAGCCTGCACTTTTACTTTAGTTTCTTTACCATCAACAACCAGAGTCAGAACTTCGTCGTAGAACCCAGGTTTAGACTGAAGGTTCAGAACAGGGTCGTGATCCAGTTCGATAGCAATAGCAGCTTCTTTTCCGCCATAGATGATGGCTGGGAATTTGTTAGCTAAACGCAGGCGGCGGCTCGCACCCTTGCCCTGCTCTTTACGAGCTTCAACATTAATAGTGAACATTTTTAAGTCTCTTCAAGTTTTATTCCTGCTACAGGCGACCCAGCAACAGGTGGAGTGTTCAGCTTTCACCGGGCAGAGCCAGGCAAAAGCGGGCGGAATTATACCCGGGTTTCTCTTTTCAGGCAATGAATTAACTCAGGCAGTTGGCCGGGAAGCACAGCACACCTGTTTTAGCCTAATTCATTGGCACGGCGAAAGCGTCCCTGGTAATCAAACACTTTCTCGCGCACTACCCAGAAATTACGCTGTTTACGTGCTACCACGAAATCGGGATGGCGTAGCAGGGGCTGGAGCGCAATGATATCGGCCGCGCTTTTCCAGCCCAGCGGTACGCCGGGTGCACGCTGGTGCGGGCGCAGAAACAGTTGCTCAAAAGCAGTTCGCTGTGCCGGACTTTTTAAACGAAAGCGTTCGCTGACTTCGGTAGCATCCTCATCGTAGTAACGCACCTTCAGCCATTCACCGTGCTGGTCATTGCCGCTTTCCAGCACCATAGCCGCGCAGCGCAGAACCAGCGCATCTTTCAGTTTCAGCGCGGCTTTCAGCATATCGTCAGGGTCAACGAGGATGGCGTCGCACTCCCGGCAGCGGCGAGCGGCAATATCATTTTCCGCATGGCAGTTCGGGCAGTTCTTAAAGCGGAAGCGATAGTCACACTGTTCGCGCTGCCCCTCATCATCTTCCAGAACCCCCTGACAGCGGCGGCCGAAATGCTCGATAATGGTGCCATCTTCGGTGGCTTTACCCCAGAACGTATTGGCGAAGCCACAGCCGGGACAGAAAACCTGCACCGGCTGGTTGTCACTCTTGCCTTTAGGCGCGCCCACTTCCGGGGTGAATAAATCGTGCGGATTACCGGCGTAGTCGAGGATCAGGCAGTCGCTTTTCCCCGGACTGAGCCGCAGGCCACGCCCGACGATCTGCTGATACAAACTGACCGATTCGGTGGGGCGCAGGATGGCGATCAGATCGACATGTGGCGCATCAAACCCGGTAGTCAGTACCGCCACGTTAACCATATACAGCAGCTCGCGCGCTTTAAATGCGGCGATCAGCGCATCGCGTTCGGTGGCAGGAGTTCCGGCGCTGATCAGCGCTTTGCTGCCCGGAAGCAGCCCGAGTACTTCACGCGCGTGTTCGACGGTAGCGGCGAAGATCATCACCCCGGCCCGCTGCTGGGCGAACTCAACAATCTGCTGAATAATATGAGGAGTAATGCGCTGCTGCTGTTTCAGTTCGCGGTTAAGATCCGCCTCGCTGAACAGCCCATTTTCCTGCGCCTGCAAACGGCTGAAATCATACTGCACTACCGGCATATCCAGCCGCTCCGGTGGAACCAGAAAGCCGTGTTTGATCATATAACGCAGCGGCAGTTCATAAATGCAGTCGCGGAAGAAAGCGCGCTCATCACCCCTGACCATGCCGTGATAGTGAAACTGATAAATCCAGCCTTTTCCCAGGCGGTAGGGTGTGGCGGTGAGGCCCAGCAGCCGCAGCTGCGGATTATGCAGGCGCAGCTGGTTGATAATTTGCTGATACTGGCTGTCGGCGGCGTCGCTGATGCGGTGGCACTCATCAATGATCAGCAGGGAAAACTCCGCGCTGAACTGATCGAGATTACGCGCCACCGACTGAACGCTGCCAAATACTACTTTGGCGCGGCTCTCTTTACGCTGCAATCCGGCGGCGAAGATATCCGCTTCCAGCCCGTAAGCCTGATATTTAGCGTGGTTTTGCGCCACCAGCTCTTTCACATGAGCCAGCACCAGCACACGCCCGCGTGCCACCCTTGCCAGCTCGGCGATCACCAGGCTTTTACCCGCCCCGGTGGGAAGTACAATGACAGCGGGCTGTGAAGAGTGGCGGAAATAGCTGATGGTGGCATCAACGGCTTCCTGCTGATAGGGGCGAAGGGTAAACGACATGACAACTCATAACCGATGGACAGGAAGCTATTATACCCTAAATAATTCGGGGTGCGGGCAGGCGGCAACGCAGTGAATCCTCAGTGGCTTACCGCAGTAAATGCGTGGGCCGGGTAGTGAGAGAAGCCAGCGAACCTGCGGCTTGAGGTATGACGGGGATATATCCCAAATACCCTCTGTGCCTGAGCGCCTTCAGACGCTATACTCTTCATTCCATTCCGGATGAGCGTTCTGCGCCACATCACAAGACGATTTTCGTCAGTTTTCATTCCAAACCAATAACAGGCAGTGCAGAGTTAATGCGACTTGATAAATTTATATCCCAGCAACTGGAAGTCAGCCGTGCGATTGCCGCGCGTGAGCTGCGTGCAAGAAAAGTCACCGTTGACGGTGAAGTGGTGCGCGAAGGGGCGTTTAAATTAAGCCCGGACAGCTCGGTGGAATATGATGGCAACCCGCTGCAACAGCAGCATGGGCCGCGCTACTTTATGCTGAACAAGCCGGCAGGCTATGTCTGCTCGACGGAAGATCCCGATCACCCGACGGTACTGTTCTTTATGGACGAGCCTCTGGCTTATAAACTTCATGCTGCCGGGCGCCTGGACATTGATACTACGGGCCTGGTGCTGCTGACCGACGATGGTCAGTGGTCACACCGCATCACCTCACCGCGCCATCATTGCGAGAAGACCTATCTGGTCACGCTGGAATCGCCGCTCAGTGACGATACCGCACAGCAGTTTGCTGATGGGGTACAGCTGCATAATGAGAAAACACTGACTAAACCCGCTACGCTGGAAGTGATTGATCCGCATCAGGTGCGCCTGACGATTAGCGAAGGGCGATATCACCAGGTGAAACGTATGTTTGCTGCCGTAGGTAATCACGTGGTGGGCCTGCATCGTGAACGTATCGGTGCCATTGAACTGGATGCAGAGATGGAGCCAGGGGAATACCGTCCGTTAACTGAAGAAGAAGTAGCCAGTATCGGACTGACGCGTTAGTTAATTTTTGTCCATTAAAGGGGCAGGTGAGTGGCAAAAGATAAAAATTCCTCCATGGGGCTGGTGGTGATCCTCGGGCTGCTGGCGATGCTGATGCCGCTGTCGATCGATATGTATCTTCCTGCCTTACCGCAGATTGCGCGTGAATTTAGCGTATCAGCGGGCAGCGTCCAGATGACGCTGAACATGTATATTCTCGGTTTTGCTTTGGGTCAGCTGATTTATGGCCCACTGGCCGACAGCTTTGGCCGTAAACCGGTCATTGCCGCAGGAACGCTGATTTTCGCTATCGCGGCCGGCGCCTGTGCGCTGGCACAAACCATCGATCAGCTGATAATGCTACGTTTTCTGCACGGCCTTTCTGCTGCGGCAGGCAGTGTGGTGATCAGCGCCCTGATGCGTGACACCTACTCGAAAGAGGAGTTTTCACGCATGATGTCTTTTGTCATGCTGGTGACGACGATTGCGCCGCTGCTGGCCCCCATCGTTGGCGGCTGGATGCTGCTGATCTGGAGCTGGCATGCGATCTTCTGGACTATTTCAGGTGCGGCAGTGGTTACGACGCTGCTGGTGGTTACGCAGATCAAAGAGACGCTGCCGAAGGAGAAGCGGCAGCAGTTCAGCCTGCGTACCACGCTGCGTAACTTCCTTTCACTGTTTCGCCATAAGCGAGTGTTCAGCTATATGCTGGCAAGCGGCTTTTCGTTCGCCGGGTTGTTCTCGTTCCTCAATGTCGGGCCGTTTGTGTATATCGAGCTGAATCATATTTCGCCGCAGGATTTCGGTTACTACTTTGCGCTGAATATTGTATTTCTTTTCCTGATGACGCTGCTGAACAGCCGCTGTGTACGCCGCTTTGGCCCGTTGGTAATGTTCCGCTTTGGCCTGTTGATACAGTTCACCATGGGCGTCTGGCTGGTGGTGGTGAGCGCACTGAATCTGGGCTTTATCCCGCTGGTGTTTGGCGTCGCGATGTTTATTGGCTGTGTGGCGATGGTTTCTTCTAATGCGATGGCAGTGATTCTGGAAGAGTTTCCGCATATGGCAGGGACGGCATCGTCGCTGGCCGGTACGCTGCGCTTCGGTGTGGGTGCGCTGGCGGGAGCCTTGCTCTCCACCGTGACTTTTACCAGCGCCTGGCCAATGGTCATCGCCATCTTTATCTGCGCCACAACCTCAATCCTGCTATTTATTTACGCTTCACGCCCGCGCAACGCTGCGGCAGCGGTCTGATTCAGTACCCCGGGGCGACATTGATTGTTGCCCCGCAAGCGGTTTTCCCTTCTCTGTCCTTCCGTTGCCCCCTTTAAAGTCAAGAATTGCATCTGTATGTTGGATTTTTGTGAATGTAATTTCGTGAAAAAGTAACAAGATTGCAGCGAAAATGATTGTTATCCCCTGATGAACGCGGTAAATATAACGAATAAATGAGAGGCATCTCGCAAAAAATAACCGGAAGTGTGTTGTATTAGCGTGATCTGCGCTGCGCACTAAAGGTAAATAGTCACATTTATTAACAAGTTAACTTATTACCGTGAATTGATGATTTACCTTGTGAATTATTTGTGAAAATATTGTTTGAAAATCGTTCTGGGGAATCCTGGTGAATACGCTACAACATTCAGTGGTACATCGTCTGCCGCAACGCTATCACTGGTGCGCCAGCGCGGTCGGGCAGGTTATTGAGGCACAGGCGGTTAGCGGGCTGAACAGCGAAGATGATCTTATCGGGCTGCGCCTGTTGAGCCATAGCGGCGAGTCTGCCTGGGAAATCATGCAGAAAATTGAATCTGCACTGGCGGAAATTCAGCTGGTTTGCTCTGTGGTGGAGTGGGAAGGAGAGCCTTGCCTGTTTGTTCACCGTGATGATGAGTGCGCTGCAACCTGCCGGCTGAAAAGCTTCGGCGTGGGCATTGCCGAACCCTTTCTTCGCGATCGCCGTGCCTGAACGCTACCCAGCGATCAGGCCAGCGCCAGTAATTGCTGTGTATAGCTCTGCTTCGGGGCATTAAATACCCGTTCACACTCTCCCTGCTCCACCACTTCCCCCTGACGCAGTACCACTACCTGATGACACAGAGAACGTACAACGCGCAAATCATGGCTGATAAAAATATAGGCCAGGCGGTGCTGTTGCTGAAGAGTTTTCAGCAGTGCCAGAATCTGCTTTTGTACTGAACGATCCAGAGAAGAGGTAGGTTCGTCGAGGATGATCAGCTGCGGTTGCAGGATCAGCGCCCGTGCAATTGCCACTCGCTGGCGTTGCCCGCCGGAAAACTCAGCCGGATAGCGCTGGCGTGTTTCAGGATCAAGCCCGACTTCCTGCATCGCCGTAATCACCCGCGCTTCGCGTTCGGCCTCATTCAGCTCAGGATGGTGTACCTGTAAACCTTCCGCGATAATCTGCAATACGTTCAGGCGCGGATTTAGTGACGAGTTCGGATCCTGGAATACCACCTGAATCTGGCGGCGCACCGGCAGCATTTTCTTGCGATCCCACAGGTGCAGTGGCTGCTGGTTAAACCAAATCTCGCCCTGCGAGCGGATAAGTCGCAGCAGCGCCAGCCCGGTGGTACTTTTACCGGAACCTGACTCTCCCACCAGCCCCAGGCTTTCTCCCGGACGCAGCGTAAAGCTTAGTGATTTAAGCGCATGATGATAGCCGACGGTGCGCTTCATCAATCCCTGTTTAATCGGGAAAGCAACCGCAAGATTTTCCACGCGCAGCAGAGGTTCTGCCTGCTCATCGGCGGGGTCGGGTTGGCCCTCAGGCTCTGCGTTAAGCAGCTGTTGGGTGTAGGCGTGCTGAGGGGCACTGAACAGCTGTCGGGTGCTGTTATGCTCAACCCCACGGCCGTTGCGCATCACGGTAACGTTGTCTGCCAGCCGCTGCACAATATTCAGGTTATGGGTGATAAACAACAGCCCCATATTCAGCTCTTGTTTCAGCTCTTTGAGCAGCGTGAGGATCTGCGCCTGCACGGTAACATCCAGAGCGGTAGTCGGTTCATCGGCAATCAGCAGCTCGGGCTGGGTCAGCAGCGCCATGGCAATCATCACGCGCTGGCGCTCACCGCCGGAGAGCTGGTGCGGAAAATCGTTGAGACGGCTGGCTGCCTGACGGATGCCCACCCGATCCAGGCAGGTCAGCATTTCTGCCCGGGCGGCTTCACGACGCATCCCGCGATGCAGCGACAGTACCTCATACAGCTGCTTTTCAATATTGTGCAACGGGTTTAGCGACACCATCGGTTCCTGGAAGATCATCGCGATGCGGTTGCCGCGCAGGCCACGCAGTGTACGCTCGTCTGCGTGCAGCATGCTCTGCCCGTCAAACAGAATATCGCCCTGCGGATAGACCACCGGAGGCGTTGGCAGCAGCCGCATCACTGACAGGGCGGTCACGCTCTTACCTGAACCGGACTCGCCCACCAGCGCCAGGGTTTCACCCGCATCAACGGAGAGCGAAAGCCCCTCTACCACCTTGCGTTCGGTATTTCCCTGACGGAAAGCGATGCTGAGATCCTGAATTGTAAGGAGCGCCATATCAATATACCTTGCTGGGGTCGAAGGCGTCGCGTACGGCTTCACCAATAAAGATCAACAGCGACAGCAGGATCGCCAGTGAGAAGAAGGCGGTAAGGCCAAGCCACGGTGCCTGTAAATTATTCTTGCCCTGCAGCAGCAGCTCGCCCAGTGAAGGCGAGCCGATCGGCAGACCAAAGCCGAGAAAATCAAGCGACGTCAGGGTGGTTATCGAGCCGCAGAGAATAAACGGCAGGAAGGTCAGGGTGGCGACCATTGCATTCGGCAGCATATGGCGCGACATTATGCGCCAGTCGCTGACGCCCATCGCCTGTGCGGCACGGATATAATCAAAGTTACGGGTGCGCAGAAACTCAGCCCGCACCACGCCCACCAGCCCCATCCAGCCAAACAGCACGGTAATACCCAGCAGCCACCAGAAACCTGGCTGGATCACGCTGGAAAGCAGGATAATCAGAAACAGGGTCGGCATTCCCGACCAGACTTCAATAAAGCGCTGACCCCACAGATCAACGCGACCGCCAAAATAGCCCTGCACCGCTCCGGCAAAAATGCCGATGACGCTGGAGGCAACGGTCAGCATCAGACCAAACAGCAAAGAAATACGTGTGCCGTACAGAATACGCGCCAGCACATCCCCGCCGTTAGCATCAGTTCCGAGCCAGTTTTGTGCGGAAGGAGGGGAGGGGAAAGGCACGGTGCTGGCAAAATTGATGGTGTCATCATCAAAGCGAATCGGTGCCCAGATAGCCCAGCCATTGTTGGCCAGGCGGGATTTTAGCCAGGGATCCTGATAATCCGCCGGAGTTTCCAGCGGGCCGCCGAAATCACTCTCCTGATAGTTCACCAGCAGCGGATAGTAAGTACGATCCTGGTAATGCACCACCAGTGGTTTATCATTCGCCAGCAGCTCTGCGCAGAGGCAGAGGATAAATAATACGGCGAATATCCACAGCGACCAGTAGCCACGGCGGTTATGCCGGAATCGCGCCCAGCGCGCCTGATTAATTGGATTTAAACGGCTCATTATCGGCCCTCAAAATCAATGCGAGGATCGACCAGCGTATAGGTGATATCGCTGAGGATATTCAGCAGCAGGCCAATCAGGGTGAAGATATACAGTGTTCCGAACATCACCGGATAATCGCGCTGAATGGTAGCGTCGTAACCCAGCAGGCCCAGCCCGTTGAGTGAGAACATCACTTCGATAAGCAACGAACCAGTGAAAAACATGCTGATAAAGGTGGCGGGGAACCCGGCAATCACCAGCAGCATGGCGTTGCGGAAAACGTGGCGATAGAGGATTTTTTCCTCATCCAGGCCTTTGGCGCGAGCGGTAACCACATACTGTTTGCGGATCTCATCCATAAACGAGTTTTTCGTCAGCATGGTGAGCGTGGCAAAGCCCCCAATCACCGTTGCCAGCACCGGCAGGCAAATATGCCAGAGATAGTCGGTAACTTTGCCATACCATGGCAGAGTATCGAACTGCGGAGAGACCAGACCGCGCAGCGGGAACCAGTCGAGGTAACTTCCTCCGGCAAACAGCACAATCAGCATGATACCGAACAGGAAGGAGGGGATAGCGTAGCCGACGATAATCAGCGTACTGCTCCAGATATCGAAGGCGCTGCCGTTGCGCACCGCCTTTTTAATCCCCAGCGGTATGGATACCAGATAAATAATCAGGGTGCTCCACAGCCCCAGCGTGACTGAAACCGGCAAACTCTCTTTGATCAGCTTGATCACCGAACTGCTGCGGAACAGACTGTCACCAAAATCAAATCGTACGTAGTTCCACAGCATGGTGAAGTAACGTTCATGCAAGGGTTTGTCGAAGCCGTAACGTTTGGTGATTTCGGCAATCACTTCCGGATCCAGCCCGCGCGAACCGCGATAATTTCCATCACCCGGTGAGGCGTTAAGCGAGCTGCGTCCGTGGGCAGACCCTCCGCCATCCGCCCCAGCCAGCCCGGTAGTCTGACCAAACTCAATATTAGCAATCGCCTGATCCACCGGGCCACCCGGCGCGATCTGTACAATGAAAAAGTTGATTGTGATAATCGCCCACAGCGTGGGGATAATCAGCAGTAAACGACGAAGTAAATAAGCACCCACAGTCAGTCTCCTTAGCGACGCTGCGCCGGCAACTGTGCGGCTTTATTGACATCAAACCACCAGCTATCAAAACCCAGCGCGTAGGTTGGACGCGTGGCGGGCATGGAAAATTTGTTCCAGTACGCATAACGATCGTTAGCGGTATACCACATCGGGATCATGTAATAATTCCACAGCAGCACTCTGTCCAGTACGCGACCCAGCGGTAGCAGGGCATCTTTATCGCCCTGATGCTGATTTATCTGTTCAATCAGGTTATCCACCAGCGGGCTGGTAACACCCGGCGTATTCCACGAAGAGTTAATATAAGCCGATGCCCAGACAATTTGCAGATTGGTATCCGGCGTAGCAAACGCCAGATAGCGCGAGGGCAGCATATCAAAATCACGTTTGCGCAGTCGGGCCAGATACTGGGAACTGTCCACCTGACGCAGGTTCAGAGTAATACCGATGCGAGCCAGGTTGTGCTGGAAGGGCAGCACCCACTGATCGTTGCCGCCGCTGCGCAACAGCAGTTCAAAAGCGAAGGGCTGACCGGTTTTCACATTGACCAGCCGCTGATTTTTCAGTTCCCAGCCTGCCTGCTTCAGTAAGTCCAGCGCCTGTAACAGTTTTTCACGGTCATAGCCGGAGCCGTCAGATTTCGGCGGATGGTAAACTTTATCAATAACTTCTTCAGGATACTGGCCTTTAAGTGGCGCTAAAATCTCCAGCTCTTTGGCATCCGGATAATTCTGCGCTGCATATTCGGTATTCTGGAAATAGCTGTCCACGCGCTTATAGGAGTTGTAAAACAGCGCCTTGTTCATCCATTCAAAATCAAACAGCAGAGAAATTGCCTCACGCACCCGGCGATCGGCAAACTGGGGTTTCTGAATATTAAACGCCAGCCACTGGGTGTCGGTGGCAACGGTATTGGGAACTTCATCTTTGATGATATAGCCGCGAGAGAAGTTATTGCCTGTGTACTGGGTGGCCCATTTTTTGGCTGAACCTTCGCTGCGGAAATCAAATGCCCCGGCTTTAAACGCCTCAAAGGCGACGTTATCGTCCAGATAGTAGTCGTAGCGGATGGAATCAAAGTTAAAGCGGCCCCGGTTCACCGGAAGGTTTGCCGCCCAGTAATCCTTTACCCGGGACCAGGTGACAGACTGGCCTACTTTATAGGCGCTGATACGATATGGCCCGCTTCCCGGCGGCGGCGAAGGAAGCGGATCGCCGAGGTTATGGTCTTTCCAGAAGTATTTTGGATAGACCGTTGAAGAGAGCAGCGACAGCATCTGGTCGCGATCGGGTTTTGGCAGGTCAAAACGGACGGTGAGACGAGAAATGGCTTTTGCGGTTACGCCTTTGAATACCACGCGGTACTGTGGCACCCCCTGCGTCATAAACATATTGAAAGTAAAGGCCACATCCTCGGCGGTAATGGGCGTGCCGTTATGGAAACGCGCCAGGGGATTGATCGTCACTTCCACCCAGCGGTAATCGTCCGGGTAACGGGCAAATTCAGCAACTAATGGATAAAGGCTGCCGGTTTCATCCTCAGAGGAGGTGAACAGGCGGTCGTACATGTCGTCTGTTCCGATGGCAGGATTGCCGCGCATCGCTGCACGATTGAAATTGTCGTAAGTGCCGATGGCGGAAAGGGTGATATTGCCGCCTTTGGGCGCAGCCGGATTGGTATAGTCAAAGTGATTAAAATCAGCGGCATACTTCGCAGTGCCCAGCTGGGCAAAACTGTAGCTCTCATAGATTTTTTCTGCCTGTGCGCTGACCGCAAACAGGCTGAGTAATGTCAGTGCAATAAGGCGCACAATCATGGCTTCAACAGGCTCCTACCGGAAACGAAACAGTGATTTTGCCAGCCTGGCAGTAAAACCATGGTGACACAATGATATTAAAGGTTTTTACCTGATTTGACACTCATGTTATTCCCTGGAGTGCATGCTGAACCGGCGGGAAACTGTTCGAGATAGAAATTGATAAGCTGTGGAACGGCAAGCGGGCGGCTGAAAAGATAGCCTTGCAGATGGCTTACGCCGCGATTAATCAGCCATAATGCCTGTTCTGCGGTTTCCACGCCTTCGGCCACCGTGTTGAGATGAAGCTTTTTCGCCAGCGTCAGCACGGTATCAAGCACCGGGGAGTTGACCGTCTCCATGCCGATACTCTGGACAAAACCGCGATCGATCTTCAGATAATCAAACTGGAATTTTTCCAGATAGATTAAGGCGCTGTGGCCGGTTCCAAAGTCATCAATGGCAATTCTGATATTCTGATTCCGGATCCAGTCGAATATGGCATCGGCGTTATGATCGCTTACCATCGCACGTTCGGTAATTTCAAAGATATATTCGAAATGGCCTGCCGGCATCATTTCCAGCCAGTCCAGCACATCCTGGCGAAAACTGGGATCAACAAGATGATTGGGAGATAAGTTAATCCCCAGCCGGGCGCCTGCGGGCACAACTTTGCACAGCCGCTGTGCGTCCTGTGCCACCAGGGTAAACAGATGCCGGGTGAGCGGGGCGATCAGGTTTTGACCTTCGGCATAGCTGATAAAAGAGTCGGGCGGGATGCGGCCCTCAATCGGGTGCGTCCAGCGTAACAGAGCTTCGAACCCGCAGGGCTTTCCATTATGAGCTTCAATAACCGGCTGATACTCAACGTGAAACTCCCCGCGCTTGATGCCCAGCAATATTTCTTTGCCCGGGCGCAGTCGCAGCGTGAACATCAGGAAACATCCGCAGGTAATCATCACCCCCATCAGCAGTCCGGCCAGCAGAATGACGGTGATATCACGGCGGGGCAGCGTTTCGCCATACATATTGAGCGTCAGCGGATAGCCGGGGATTGTAATGCTGCGCAGCGGCTGTTTCGGTAGCAGGCTGCTATTTATCACCTGTGTATTCCAGGTGGTTATTGCACTGTCTCCGGCAACCATCGCCATTCCGCTGATCTGCTGCTCGCGTGAGGCCAGCAGTAAGTATGGCGTCAGATTGATATTGAGGGTGGTAAATATGCCGCTGTCGGGATGGGTAGGGTTCTTCAGCCACAGTACAATAGCCGGCTGACCGCGCACCATTGGTGTACCGGAGATCAAACGAATATCTTTCGTATTGCGGACATCGGTAAACGGAGAGATTTTACTGATATCCAGCTGCATCGGGCCGGTGGCTGAGGAGCAAAAAGCACTGTGATCTTTTACCAGCAGAATAGCGCGAACATTTGACGCAAAGGCCGAACGCTGGGTGAGGTCATTGCGAATGAGTTCACAGCTTTGCTCAGTCGCACTCTGAAGGGGTTGCAGCGTTGTATTCAGATCGCCAAAAACATTAGCAACGTAGCGTTGGGTGTAGCTGGCAAGACGGTCGTGCGCTGCGGAACGACGGTTTGAGGTCACAGTCAGCATAATGACCACAAACAGTAGAAAAAAGAATAAACCTATAGATGCACTGAGCAATACTATCTTGCGCGGCTGTGTCACCTGCCGCCTGACGGTGGTCGATAGTGGCATTCGGTGATCTCTCCCGTTTTCGCCGATTTTATTATTATTGGGCAACATCAACTTTCTTCTGGTGTCAAGCAGTGAGGATATAACGGAGGGGGCATTCTGTCTCTATCTTATTGATGATAATCAAGACCTTTTACGCCGCTCAGACAGACACATTGACTAAAAAATCGCTTCATGACGACTTTATCTCTTATCAGGCAAAAATGGGGTTCAGCTGGTCGGATTAGGGGGGAGTTTTACCGGGGAAGGGAACAAAAAAAACGCTGCCGGGGCAGCGTTATTATCTCGTGTTCGCAGACTTCAAGGGAATGAAATCAGCTCTGCGTTCGGCTCAGTACTCTGCGTGCGTCGCGGTAACGGTTTTTCCAGTAGGACTCATTCAGATTCGAAATCATCACACCGCTGCTGGTGGAAGCATGCACGAAGTTGTCATTACCGATATATATACCGACATGACGACCCGTGGAGCCTGCACGGAACAGCACTAAATCACCGGGGCGCAGTTTTGTGCGCTGAATACTTTTTCCGGTATCTTCCTGCTCATAGGTTGAGCGCGGTAGATCCAGGCCAAACTGTTCACGGAATGTGGTCTGAACAAACGCAGAGCAATCGATACCGCGTTTGCTGGTGCCGCCAAGACGATAGCGCACACCTTTCCAGCCCGCATACTGATCCATCAGACGTGATTTAATATCCACGTTTTGAACCATCTGTTCGAATTCATCCTGAGACGCTTGCAGTAAAAAACCATTTTGATCTTTAACTGCATGAGTATCAGTTTGTACATTGTGTCCGCTGTTCGAACTACATGCTGACAACAGCGTCGCTAACGCGACAGCGGGGAGTGCCCGCAAGATATATCTCAGAATAGGTTGAGACTTGACCATTGTGTTTGTGATCCCTTGAAGTCCTTAACGACTAAGTCGTTAGCAAAATTGCGAAACGAAACGAGATTAATTAGTACTGAGGGATAAGACAATTCGGAAAAGGTTAAAATGTGTTATTGAGCACAAATTAAAATGTAACTTACCGAAATACTTTAGCCATTTCGCCTAATTGAAAATGAGATTAACCGATTACAAGCCGCATGGCGAGGGCTTTTAAGTACTTTTTCAAAGGTTTTTGACTTGTCAAATCATTAAGTAACGATTTGTTCAGATTATCACCAATAAGCAGATGAACAGGATCTCCTTAAGTGCAATTTTAATGCGAACCGCCAGAGGTCAAGTAAAAATCAGAACAATCTGGATGGACAATCATAAGTCTTAGGGGTTTCAACTACTTTGTCGGGGATCACGATGATATTGATTAGTCGATGATTTGAGGTCGGATTATTTGTTTGTCTGAGATGCAGAGCGGGCGAAAAAGAGAACATTCGCGCCCGCACAATGAGGGAATTACTTCGCCGGCTTATATTTACCCGGCAAATTACGATACAACCAGTTCACCAGATAATCACTTGCCGGAGTCAGCAACCACCAGCTCATACCTACCAGCACGATCGAGAGAGAACCCACCGCAATATCGGTAAACCAGTGTGCACCAATCATCACTCGCGGCAGAGCAAAGATCAGCACAATTGCCACTCCGACGGCAAAGGCGCGGCGGCTGAAATAGCGCAGCATAAAGCAGGCAAAAATAATCAGCATCATGCCGTGGTCGCCGGGGAAACTATCGGCTGAGGAGTCTTTGGTCGGGATGCCGGTGAGTTTGGTGACATGATTGACGTCCGGGAAGAATTTTGTCGGACTGACATGAGATACCGGGATCAGGTGGCCGAGCTGGTTAAGGCCAACTGCGGAAATCAGCATGGTAATGCCGATGGCAAACATACGGCGGCGTCCTTCCGGGTTTTCACGACGCCATAAATGAAGATACAGCCCTCCCATTGCCAGCAGCGACACACCGTCAAAGGCGCGGTAATTGGTGATGGCAACCAGCCATAGCAGCGCCTGACTGGTAACCAGTCGTTGGTTAAACCAGTAGAAAATATTTTTATCAATGGTAAACCACAGGCCGTGGCCGGCCGGAAGATACCATGAGAAAAACAGCGCCAGGCCGAGTATATTCAGCAGCAGGATAAGTAATAATCGTTTAGTAGTCATGTTGAAATTAAGGCTTTTTTAAGAAAAGACGCGGCACATAGGATATTCCTTATATTATAAACGAAGACTCAACAAATTAGTTTGCAAAAGATTCCAGTTAACCGGGTCTTCGTGAATCAGCTCTATACGGCTGTCCGGGGGGGGTATCTGGCGCGTTTCTATATGGAAGTCTGCGCCCTGGCGGTTAATACTTACCAGCCCTTCCGCAATACGTAACACGCCTTTAACGCGGGTAACGGGTGCCAGCCTGGCCCACTCCAGCAGGCCAATAGTGTCGAATACTGTTTCGCTGTCGAAAATCCAGCCGCAGGCCTGGTAACCCTGCCCCTGGTTAAGTGCCCGACGCCAGCGCGCATTGTCATCCAGCTTCAGCGCCGCGAGACCAGACTGCGACTGATGAGAATGGTGTGCAGGTTTTGGCAGCGTTTGCAGATTAGTGCGCGGCTGGTCGAGCAGTTCAGCGTCGATCTGGCCGTGAGAGGTCAGGAGCAGCGGACGCGAAGGGGCTGTCGCCTGATGCCACAGTTGCAGCGCTCTCTGATCCGCCTCTTCCCAGCGATCCTGCTTATTAGCGATAATAATATCGGCGGCAGCCAGCTGGTCGCGGAAGTTTTCATTTTCCACCACGCGCCGATCGGCGAGCTGGCGCGGGTCGAGCAGGCATAGCGTAGCGCGCAGGTCAATCCATGGCTGATACACGGCGGCTGACAGCATATCGAGGATCTGTTTCGGATGACCAAGCCCGGTGGGTTCAATCAGCAGGCGGTCAGGTTTAGCCTGCTTCAGCAGCATATTTAGCCCGACCTGCATCGGCAATCCGTTCACACAGCACATGCAGCCACCGGGAATTTCTTTTAACACCGCTCCGCTCTCCGCCAGCAGGGCACCGTCAATACCAATCTCACCAAATTCATTTACCAGCACAGCCCAGTTCTCTCCCGCAGGCTTACCGGCGAGGAGATGGCGCAGCGTGGTGGTTTTTCCACTACCGAGAAAACCGGTGATCAGATTGACGCGGGTCATGTGCACTCCTTAAATAACTTTAATGATTTTTTTTACTCTTAAACCTTATTTGTTTTCATCACGCTCTCCTGAGTTATTGACTAAAGTCAGCGTGAATAAGTAAACAAAGAGGTCGATATGAATAGCATTGCTACGGCATCAGTCGTTATGCTTTTCGCCTCATGGACGAGCAATGTTTTAGCAGAAGAGAATCAGTCAGCAGGCAGTTCTGGAAGAATTCAGTTTTCTGGAGAAATTGTTGAATCTCCCTGTACCCCGGAATTTAAAAAGCAAAAACTGCAAATCTCATGCAGCCGCAACGGCGCAACCAGTGCCGCACACCAAAGACTTAATACCCCTGATTCGCAGCCATTACCCTATAATCTCGGCAGTAGCCAGTTTCGCTGGGTTGATGTTAAGCAGAAGCTGGGGATCCTCACCGTCGAATATCTCTGAATGATTTTGTTATAACATAACATTTGTGGCGCTGTCATCTGACCGCGCCATGTTTCTCAGAAACTAGTCAGCGCGGCTCATATAGCGACGCTCAGGGATATGAATGCGGATTTTATCGCCATTACTGAGGTATTCCGGCACCTGTACGATCAGGCCGGTGCTCATTTTAGCAGGCTTGGTGCGGGCGCTGGCGGATGCGCCTTTAATGCCAGGCGTGGTTTCGACAATTTCCATATCCACCGTCTGCGGCAGTTCCAGCGCCAGGATCTGGCCATCCATTGTCAGCACCTGAATACCCGGAATTCCCCCTTCCGGCAGGAACAGCAGCTCATCTTCGATCTGCTCCTGTTTGAAGTTGTAAGGGGTGTAGTCTTCATCATCCATAAAGACATATTCATCACCATCAATATACGAGAAGGTGACCTGGCGACGGCTGAGGGAAATGGTGTCGATAATATCATCGCCCTTGAAACGCTCTTCCACTTTCATCCCTGTGCGGATGTCAGTGAAGCGCATTTTGTACAGCGTGGATGCACCGCGCGCGCTCGGGCTTTGTACATCAATATCCTTCACTAACAACAGCTTGCCGTCAACGCTGACGGCCATGCCTTTTTTGATTTCATTGGCTCTTGGCATAAAACAGGTCTCGTGTAGAAGGTGGTGGGAAAATTTATCGCGACACGTTACTCGCGCCCGCGTCGCCAGGCAAGATCTGCCTGCGTCCATCGTAGAAAATATGATCTTCAGCATCTTCCGGGCTGTCGCCTGCCGAACGTGAAGCATGACGGGTATTAATAGTATTCGCCTGAGAGGACTGCTATTGTCGCGCTTTGTTATGGAGGATTAGTGATGGAGTGTCGCGCCGCCTGTGGTGCCTGTTGTACGGCACTGTCAATTTCATCGCCTATCCCGGGTCATCCGCACGGAAAACCCGCCAATACGCCCTGTGTTCAGCTTGATGAGCAGATGCGCTGCAAAATTTTTGATTCGCCTGAGCGGCCTAAAGTCTGCGGCAGTTTACAGCCTGAGGCTGAAATGTGCGGCCTCAGCCGTCAGCATGCGATGGTCTATCTGTTGCATCTGGAAATAGAGACAGCGCCCTGAATCACGGTGCGGGCGGCTCTGCTGATATCTCCATGGCCTGCGGCTCAGGCACCCGCAGCAGGCAGAGCAGTGAAGCGGCCATCATGACTACGGCAAACCAGAATACCGCATGAAAACTCCATACTTCTGCCACCATTCCAGCCAGCGAGCCGCCGATAATCCAACCCATGCGGGTGGTGTTGGTAAACAGCGTGGTGGCAGCTCCTGCCTGGCCCGGCATCATATCCTGGAAGTAAATCATTCCAATCGCGGCCACTACGCCGATAAATATCGCATTGAGCCCCTGTAACAGCAGCATGGAAAATTCACCGTCAAACAGCAGCGTTCCGCTGTAGAACAGCAGTCCGGAAAAGGCCGCCACGCGCATCAGGCGGCGCTTACCGCAGCGCCGGGCATAATAGCCCGCCAGCAGCATCACCGGGATCTCCAGCCCGGCGGCAAGACCCATCATCAGCCCGGCCAGTTTCTCCGGCAGATGCAGCTCATTCACCACATACAGCGGCATGGTAATCAGATACAGGCCGTTGCTTGACCACATCAGCGTGCAGGCAATAAACAGCATCAACGTGGCGCGACGATGGCGACGCGGTGCCTGCACCGGCTGACTCATCACCACGGTAGTTTTGCGCATTGAGGGCAGCAGGTAACGCACGATCACGGCGCAGAGCACAAATGCCACGGCGGCGGTCAGATACATGGTGCGGAAACCGTAGCCGAGCGCAAGAGCGAAGGCCAGCGGCGGGCCAATCATCCAGGCCAGCGAGATCTGGGCGCGCATCACCGAGCTGAACATCACATTTTCCCGCCCGGTTTTATCAGAGTGCTCACGCGCCAGTGCAAACATCTGCGAAGTGGCGCTGGTGCCGAAGCTGGAGAGCAGCACGCCAACAAACAGTAAAATAAAATAGTTACGGTTCCAGGCGAACAGCAGTGAAGCCAGCGCTCCCAGCAGGCAGCAGTAGAGGATGAGGGTTTTTCGATCGCCCTTACGGTCGGAGTAGCGCGCCAGAAGCTGGCTGACAACGATGCCAATTACCGCACTGAGGGTGAAGAACAGTCCTACCATAAACGGCCGTACATGGACTTCCGTACTCAGAAACAGGCTGAGAGTCGGGGTTTGCAGTGCACCGGCCAGACCGGAAATAAAAGCCACAATCAGAAATGCCAGTGATTTGCTGTCTGGCAGGGTGCGCGCGGGGGCAGCAGGAAGCGACATGAGTTCAGTAAGCCCGGTGATGAAAAACGGCGCGATTTTACGCCGTTATGCAAAAGTCGGGAAACCTTTTTCAAACTATGGTGAATACGCTGTCATTTTAAGCACTTTTTGCACAATTCAGCAGCGGACAGGATCGTCAGCATGGCTTCAGCTTTTACACTCTGTAACGGGTGTTTTTCCTAAAATGATTGATGAAATGTGCGGGGCGTCAAAAATCTACTACGTCGTTCACGGTAAAACTTGCAACGGATCCACTATCAGTACCAAACTAATTGAAACGTTTCAGCGTTGTCTCATCAGCTTGTTAGTAGAGGGATGGCGCTTTTTTTCTCAAATTAGCTGAAACGATTCAAATTCAGCAGCGAGGAGAACCATGTTCCAGTTAGAACTCAATGCCATTAAGCCCGGCGCCCAGGCAGGCGACAAACAAGATGCTATCCGTCAGGTAGCCGCAGCGTTGACCGCTGCCGGAAACGTTGGCGAAGGCTATGTCAACGGTATGCTGGCGCGCGAGCAACAGACCTCCACCTACCTTGGTAATGGTATTGCCATTCCTCACGGCACCACAGATACCCGCGATCTGGTATTGAAAACCGGCGTACAGGTGTTTCAGTTCCCGCAGGGCATCGCCTGGGGTGAAGATCAGACTGCTTACGTGGTCATTGGTATTGCGGCGAAATCAGATGAACACCTGGCGCTGCTGCGTCAGCTGACACACGTGCTGAGTGATGACAGCGTAGCTGAACAGTTACGCACTACTGACTCTGCTGAAACCCTGCGCAGTATTTTAATGGGTGAAAAACTGGCAGCAGAATTCAAATTCGATACCTCGCTGATTGCTACCGACGTGGCCGCCAGCGATCTGATGACCTTACAGGCGCTGAACGCCGGACGTCTGCAACAGGCGGGCGCGGTTGATGCTTCCTTCGTCAGCTGCGTGATCGCCGGTAAGCCACTGAACCTGGGGCAGGGCATCTGGCTCAGTGACAGCCCCAACGGCAACCTTGCCAGCGCTGTCGCTATCAGCCGTGCTGCTGCACCGTTCAGCGTAAACGGAGAAACAGCCTCAATGCTGATTACCGTTGCCGTGACTGACGACCAGCCGCTGAATGTGCTGAACTACTTAAGCGATCTGCTGATTAAGCAAAAAGCAGATCGTCTGCTGAGTGCTGACGCTGCCGGAATTCTGGCACTGCTGACCAGCGAAGTCTCCGAGCAGGAAGATGTGCTGACCGAAGAGTTCACCATTCGTAACGAACATGGCCTGCACGCTCGTCCGGGCACGGCGCTGGTCAGCGTGATCAAACAGTTTAACTGTGATGTGACCGTGACCAACCTTGACGGCAGCGGTAAACCGGCCAACGGTCGCAGCCTGATGAAAGTTGTCGCCCTGGGAGTGAAGAAAGGCCACCGCCTGCGCTTTACCGCCAGCGGTGAAGATGCCCGTGCGGCGCTGGATGCTATTGGTGAAGCCATTGCAGCCGGTCTTGGCGAGGGGGCAGCATGAGCAGACGTGTAGCCACCATTACCCTGAACCCTGCTTACGATCTGGTCGGTTACGTTCCGGAAATTGAGCGCGGCGAAGTGAACCTGGTGAAAACCACCGGGCTGCATGCAGCAGGTAAGGGCATCAATGTAGCCAAGGTGCTGAAAGATCTGGGTATTGACGTCACCGTAGGCGGTTTCCTGGGGAAAGAGAATCAGGACGGCTTCCAGCACCTGTTCAGCGAGCTGGGCATTGCTAACCGCTTCCAGGTGGTAGAAGGCCGCACCCGCATTAACGTTAAGCTGACTGAGAAAGACGGTGATGTGACCGATCTGAACTTCTCCGGCTTTGAAGTTACTGGTCAGGACTGGGATCGCTTTACCGCAGATTCACTCACCTGGCTGGGCCAGTTCGATATGGTCTGCGTCAGCGGCAGTCTGCCGTCAGGCGTCGATCCCGATGCTTTTACCGAATGGATGACGCAGCTGCGTACCCACTGCCCATGCATTATTTTTGACAGCAGCCGTGAGGCGCTGGTTGCGGGCCTGAAAGCCGCACCGTGGCTGGTTAAACCCAACCGCCGTGAGCTGGAAATCTGGGCAGGCCGCAAATTACCGACATTACAAGATGTGATTGAAGCAGCACATGCATTACGTGAGCAGGGCATCGCACACGTGGTTATCTCTCTTGGTGCCGAAGGGGCGCTGTGGGTGAATGCTTCAGGCGAATGGATTGCAAAACCACCTGCCTGTGAAGTTGTAAGCACCGTGGGTGCTGGCGATTCAATGGTTGGCGGGCTGATTTATGGCCTGCTGATGCGTGAATCCAGCGAGCACACACTGCGTCTTGCAACGGCAGTGGCGGCTATGGCCGTCAGCCAGAGCAACGTGGGCGTTACCGATCGTACCCAGTTGGCCGCAATGATGGCGCGTGTCGACCTACAACCTTTCATTAACTAACAGCAGGAGACGCATAATGAAAACGCTGCTGATAATCGATTCTTCGCTGGGGCTGGCAACGGGCCATCTGGCAAAAAACATAGCAACTGCAGCGGCAGCAAACGCCGGTGTGACTCTGACGGATAATCCGGCAGAAGCAGATCAGGTGATTGTTGCTGGCAAAAATATTCCGGCAGACAGCTCGCTGAACGGTAAAGCCATCTATCTGGCCGACATCGAACAGCTGCTGCGCCAGCCAGCGGAAGTGCTGGCAAAGGCGCAGACGGATGCTCGTCCATACCAGGCACCGGCAGCCTCGGCGGCGGCAACGCCTGCTGCTGCGGTGAGCACCGGGCCAAAACGGGTGGTGGCAATTACTGCCTGTCCGACCGGCGTGGCACATACCTTTATGGCGGCGGAAGCCATCGACACCGAAGCGAAAAAACGCGGCTGGTGGGTGAAGGTGGAAACCCGTGGCTCAGTGGGTGCTGGCAATGCCATTACCCCTGAAGAAGTGGCAGCAGCCGATCTGGTTATTGTGGCGGCAGATATCGAAGTGGATCTGGCGAAGTTTGCCGGTAAGCCGATGTACCGTACATCAACGGGTCTGGCGCTGAAGAAAACCGCTCAGGAGCTGGATAAAGCCGTGGCAGAAGCCCGTGTTTATCAGCCTCAGGGTGGTAACACTTCTGCACAGGAAGAGAAAAAAGAGAAAGCTGGCGCCTATCGTCACCTGTTAACCGGCGTCTCTTATATGCTGCCGATGGTGGTGGCGGGTGGTCTGAGCATTGCTCTGTCATTTGCCTTTGGTATCACCGCGTTTAAAGAACAGGGTACGCTGGCGGCGGCATTGATGCAGATTGGTGGCAGCAGTGCATTTGCCCTGATGGTGCCGGTGCTGGCAGGCTTTATTGCCTTCTCGATTGCCGACCGTCCTGGTCTGACTCCAGGTCTGATTGGCGGTATGCTGGCTACCAGCATTAATGCCGGGTTCCTTGGCGGTATCATCGCCGGTTTCATTGCGGGTTATGCGGCGAAGTTCCTCAGCTCGAAGGTCAAACTCCCGAGCAGTATGGAAGCGCTGAAGCCGATTCTGATCATTCCTCTGGTGGCGAGCCTGATTACCGGCCTGCTGATGATCTACGTGGTGGGCAAACCGGTTGCCGAAATCATGTCTGGCCTCACCGCCTGGCTGGCCAATATGGGTACTGCTAACGCCGTGGTGCTGGGTGCAATCCTTGGTGGCATGATGTGTACTGATATGGGCGGTCCGGTGAACAAAGTTGCCTACGCCTTTGGTGTTGGCCTGCTGAGTTCGCAGACCTATGCACCAATGGCAGCGATTATGGCGGCCGGTATGGTGCCACCGCTGGCGATGGGCCTGGCAACGCTGGTTGCACGTAAGAAGTTCAACAAAGGTCAGCAGGAAGGGGGCAAAGCGGCGCTGGTTCTGGGTCTGTGCTTTATCTCTGAAGGGGCAATTCCTTTCGCGGCCCGTGATCCGATGCGCGTTCTGCCTTGCTGCATCATCGGCGGTGCGGTAACAGGTGCCATGTCGATGGCGATTGGTGCGAAACTGATGGCGCCACACGGCGGCCTGTTTGTACTGCTGATCCCAGGCGCAATCACTCCGGTAGTGGGTTACCTGGCGGCGATTATTGTCGGTACGCTGGTAGCTGGCCTCTCTTACGCGGTGCTGAAACGCCCGGAAGCAGAAGCTGTTAAAATATAAGACGTATCCCCGCAGGGGCGAGGTTTCCTCGCCCGTTAACCCGGGTCAGGCGTACCTGACCCCTGCGGGTTTTAAATTTGCTCTGACTTCAGCCACGCAATTTCATCTTTCCAGATATCCGGATTCACCGTCTCCAGAATCATCGGAATCCCGTCAAAACGCGCATCTTTCATCAGCCAGCTGAACACGGTTTTACCAATGTTGCCTTCACCCAGACTGTGGTGGCGATCGACGCGACTGTTAAACTCACTTTTGGCATCGTTCAGATGCATCCCGCGCAGATATTTAAAACCGACGATACGCTCGAAATCAGCAAAGGTCTTCACGCACTCCTCTTCCGTCCGCAGGTCATAGCCTCCGGCGAAAGCGTGGCAGGTATCAATACAGACGCCGACGCGGGTTTTATCTTCCACGCCATCAATGATGGCCGCCAGATGCTCAAAACGGAAACCGAGATTACTGCCCTGTCCGGCGGTATTTTCGATCACCGCAGTGACTCCCTCGGTTTTATCCAGCACGATATTGATCGACTCAGCGATGCGTTTCAGGCAGTCGTCTTCAGCGATCTGATGCAGGTGACTGCCGGGGTGGAAGTTCAGCAGCGTCAGCCCCAGCTGCTGGCAGCGGGTGACTTCGTCATGAAAAGCTTCACGCGATTTTTCCAGCGCTTCAGTTACCGGGTGACCAAGATTAATCAGGTAGCTGTCATGGGGCAGGATTTGACCTGGCGTGTAGTGATACTTTTCACAGGCCGTGCGAAAGGCTGAAATCACTTCATCAGTCAGCGGGGCTGCGCGCCACTGGCGCTGGTTTTTCGTAAAGAGCGCGAAAGCCGTTGCTTCCAGTTCGTATGCGCGTAGTACCGCCTGATCCACACCGCCAGCTGCGCTGACGTGGGCACCGATATATTTCATGCCGTTCTCCTGTTGATGGCCTGCTTAATGGCAGGCAGGCCATCATAACCGGAAAAGGATGGAAGTTATGCCATCAAATGCTTCACCAGCAGGTTGATCGCACCGCCGCCGATGATCAGCCAGACAAACAACATCAGCCCCAGCAGCAGCGGTTTGAAGCCTGCTCGCTTCAGTGCGCTCACCTGGGTGGTCAGCCCAAGGGCGGCCATCGCAGTAGCCAGCAGCAGATTATCAAATTGATTAATATGAGTTATCCACGCATCCGGCAGCAGGTGCAGCGAGTTGAACAGCGTGACCCCGATAAACATCAGCGCGAACCACGGGAAAGTAATCGGGCCGCTGTGATCTGCCCCTTCGCTACGGCGTACTTTTGCTGCCAGCAGCAGCAGGAAGGGAGCCAGCATCATAATGCGCAGCAGTTTAGCGATTACCGCAGCATTTTCTGTCTCAGGGCCGATAGCGTGACCTGCTGCCACCACCTGAGCCACTTCATGCATTGTCGAACCGGTATAAATGCCAAAGTCTGAGGCGCTCACCTGTGGCAGATAAGTTTGAACCAGCGGCCACATCAGCGGGTAGATAAAGATTGCCAGCGTACCGAAAATCACCACGGTGGCAATTGCTACCGCGACTTTGGCGTTGTCCGCCTTGATTACCGGCTCAGTCGCCAGCACCGCCGCTGCGCCACAAATGCTGCTGCCCGCACCAATCAGCCAGCTGGTATCGCGATCCAATCCCAGTACGCGCTGGCCCAGCCAGCAGGCGCAGATAAAGGTCGTGGTCAGTGTCATCGCATCGATAATCACACCACTCAATCCTACATCGGTAAGCTGTTGCAGGGTCAGCCGGAAGCCGTAGAGTACAATCCCGGCACGCAGCAGACGCTGTTTTGCCAGCAGCACACCGCTGTCGCAGTGCGGCGACAGGCGAGAGTAAACGGTATTACCCACCAGAATACCGCCAATAATCGCCAGCGTCAGTGAACCGAGCCCCAGAGCTGTCACCTGCGGTTGATTGCCCAACCAGATAGCTGCGGAGGCGATAAGCAGCGCCAGCAGCACGCCGGCGGCATGGCGTGCAGGATGCGGGTGATGATGGGTTATTGTCAGTTCAGCCATGATAGTCCTCCTCGTGCAATGTCCTTATAATGTGTGGTGCTGGCTTAAAAGAGAAATTGATTATATATTTATAATTAACCACTATAAGTGTTAAGAGGCAGCTGCCACTGCTGGCCGGAGTGATCGCTTTATATCCTGAAAAATTCGGGTTGCAGGCAGGTGGCTACGCAGCGAATAACCAGGAGAGCTAACGCTCCTGCGGCCTGAAGTATGACTGTATCTATAACCCTAAATAATTCGGGTTGCAGGCAGGCGGCCACGCAGCAAATCCCCGGGAGCTTACATCAGTAAGTGGCCGGGGTGCGCGAGGAGAGCTAACGATCCTGCGGCCTGAAGTATGACTGTATCTATAACCCTGAAAAATTCGGGTTGCAGGCAGGCGGCCACGCAGCAAATCCCCGGGAGCTTACATCAGTAAGTGACCGGGGTGCGCGAGGAGAGCTAACGATCCTGCGGCCTGAAGTATGACTGTATCTATAACCCTGAAAAATTCGGGTTGCAGGCAGGCGGCCACGCAGCAAATCCCCGGGAGCTTACATCAGTAAGTGACCGGGGTGCGCGAGGAGAGCTAACGCTCCTGCGGCCTGAAGTATGACTGTATCTATAACCCTAAATAATTCGGGTTGCAGGCAGGCGGCCACGCAGCAAATCCCCGGGAGCTTACATCAGTAAGTGACCGGGGTGCGCGAGGAGAGCCAACGATCCTGCGGCCTGAAGTATGACGGGTTTGACTGAGGATGAGCCATGCACATTACATTACGCCAGCTTGAGGTTTTTACCGAAGTCCTGAAGAGTGGCTCGACCACCCAGGCCTCACAGGTGCTGGCGCTCTCGCAGTCAGCAGTGAGTGCTGCGCTGGCTGATCTTGAAGGTCAGCTTGGTGTGCAGTTATTTGATCGTGTAGGTAAACGGTTAGTGATTAATGAGCATGGTCGCCTGCTCTACCCGCGCGCTGTGGGGCTGCTGGAGCAGGCGCTGGAAATTGAACTGCTGTTCCGTGAAGACAACGGAGCGCTACGAGTTTCTGCCAGCAGCACCATCGGTAACTACCTGCTGCCGGGAATGATCGCCTGCTATCGTCGAGATTTCCCCATGCTGCCGCTGGAACTGAGCGTCGGCAACAGTCAGGATGTGATCACCGCCGTTGCCGATTTTCGTGTTGATATCGGTCTGATTGAGGGGCCATGTCATATGAGTGAGCTGGTCACGGAGCCGTGGCTGGAGGATGAACTGGTGGTGTTTGCTGCGCCGGGAGCCGATATTCTCAGCAGGCCGGTATCGCTACAAAGTCTGGCGGCTGCGCCGTGGATCCTGCGCGAACACGGTTCAGGCACCCGCGAGATTGTCGATTATCTGCTGCTGTCACATCTGCCGCAGTTCGATCTGGCGCTGGAGCTGGGTAATTCAGAAGCGATCAAAAATGCGGTACGTCACGGTATGGGGATCAGCTGCCTGTCGCGGCGGGTAATTGCTGAACAGCTTGAGATGGGCACACTGGTTGAGGTGGCGATCCCTCTGCCAAAACTCAAACGTACGCTATATCGTATTCACCATCGTCAGAAGCATATATCCAAGGCGTTGAGTCGTTTTCTGAGTTACTGCACCGAATAATGCTGTGCAGGAGATGCCCGGCTGCCGCCACGATATGCTCTGTGTGGTTGGTTTTTAACCAGTTTTCACCCGCGCTGTGCTAATAATTCCCGGTGGATCATGAAGCTAACTTATAACGTGGTGTAATCGCTATACGACCTCAGGTAGGTTGCTATAATCGCGGCTTATTTTTTGCAAGGCGCAGCGTTTAAACATGGATCATGACACAAAAACAACACAACCCCCTGGACTAAGGCGTGTACTGAAAGCACGCCACTTAACCATGATCGCCATTGGCGGATCGATTGGTACGGGCTTATTCGTCGCTTCAGGTGCGACCATTTCACAGGCTGGCCCCGGCGGAGCATTGCTCTCCTATATGCTGATCGGCCTGATGGTGTACTTCCTGATGACCAGCCTCGGCGAGCTGGCAGCATTTATGCCGGTTTCGGGTTCTTTCTCCACCTACGGCGCTAAATATGTCGAAGAGGGCTTCGGCTTCGCGCTGGGCTGGAACTACTGGTACAACTGGGCGGTGACTATCGCTGTTGACCTGGTGGCATCGCAGCTGGTGATGACCTGGTGGTTCCCGGATACCCCGGGCTGGATCTGGAGCGCACTGTTCCTTGGGCTGATCTTCCTGCTGAACTACATCTCTGTGAAGGGGTTTGGTGAAGCGGAATACTGGTTCTCACTGATCAAAGTCGCGACCGTGATCATCTTTATTATTGTTGGCGTGGCGATGATCGTCGGTATCATGCGCGGCGGTGAAAGCGCGGGCTGGCACAACTGGCAGATTGGCGATGCACCGTTCTCCGGTGGCTTTGCCGCCATGATCGGCGTGGCGATGATTGTTGGTTTCTCATTCCAGGGAACGGAATTGATCGGTATCGCGGCCGGTGAATCAGAAGATCCGGCGAAGAACATTCCGCGTGCGGTTCGCCAGGTGTTCTGGCGTATCCTGCTGTTCTATGTGTTCGCGATTCTGGTGATCAGCCTGATTATCCCTTACACCGACCCAAGCCTGCTGCGTAACGATGTCAAAGATATCAGCGTCAGCCCGTTTACGCTGGTGTTCCAGCATGCCGGCCTGCTCTCAGCGGCGGCGGTGATGAATGCGGTTATCCTGACGGCGGTGCTGTCGGCGGGTAACTCCGGTATGTATGCGTCTACCCGTATGCTTTACATGCTGGCATCGGAAGGTAAAGCGCCGCGCATCTTTGCGAAACTGTCGAAAGGCGGCGTGCCGCGTAACGCGCTGTATGCCACCACCATTGTGGCCGGGCTGTGCTTCCTGACCTCGATGTTTGGCAATCAGACGGTTTATCTGTGGCTGCTGAATACCTCAGGGATGACCGGGTTTATTGCCTGGCTGGGAATTGCCATCAGCCATTACCGTTTCCGCAGGGGTTATATGGCGCAGGGTCACGATCTGGCTGACCTGCCGTACCGTTCCGGGTTCTTCCCGCTGGGGCCGATCTTCGCCTTTGTGCTGTGTCTGGTCATTACCCTTGGTCAGAACTATCAGGCGTTCCTTTCGGATACCATTGACTGGGGCGGAGTGGCGGCCACCTACATCGGTATTCCGTTGTTCCTGATCATCTGGTTTGGCTTTAAACTGACGCGGAAAACGCGCTTTGTGAAGTACAGCGAGATGGAATTCCCGAAGTTCGAAAAATAACCCGAACGACGTAACAGACGTAACAGATGAAAGGCGCGGATTCCGCGCCTTTTTTTATGATATAAAATCAGACTCAAAATATTACTGATAAGTATTATCATTTGCTTTATTTTAACCGCCATTAACATGTTAAAGCAGGTATTCAGAATGAGCTTGACCCAGGAGCCCGTACAGCATGCGGGGAAAGTGGTGCCCGAAGGTGTGATGGGGCGCTACCATCAACTGTTACGCCACCGGTTAATGATTATGGCTGTGCTGGTCTTGGCTATTTTAGCTTCACTGGTACTGGATTTTACCTTAGGCCCGTCCGGCCTTTCGTTACAGGTGCTGTGGCAAACGCTGCTGTCGCCGGACACGGTTGATGCCGGAACCCGGGTGATTGTCTGGGATATTCGCCTGCCGTATGCGCTGATGGCGGTAGTGGTTGGCCTGGGGCTGGGGCTGGCCGGGGCAGAAATGCAAACCATCCTTAATAACCCGCTGGCCAGTCCGTTTACCCTTGGTGTCTCTTCGGCGGCGGCCTTTGGCGCAGCGCTGGCAATCGTTCTGGGTATTGGTATTCCCGGTATTCCCGACCAGTGGTTTATCTCTGCTAATGCTTTTGTCTTTGCGCTGATTGCCGCGCTGATGCTGGATGCGGTGACGCGCTGGACGCAGGTTTCCACCTCCGGCGTGGTGCTGTTTGGTATTGCGCTGGTATTCACTTTTAACGCGCTGGTTTCAATGATGCAGTTTATCGCCAGCGAAGACACCTTACAGGGGCTGGTTTTCTGGACAATGGGCAGCCTGGCGCGTGCTTCGTGGGAAAAACTGGGGGTTCTCTGTATCGCTTTGCTGATTCTGGTACCGTTCTCGATGTTAAGCGCATGGAAGCTGACGGCGCTGCGTCTGGGTGAAGATCGGGCGGTAAGTTTTGGCATTGATGTGCGTCGTCTGCGTCTGGTTACGCTGCTGCGCATCAGTGTTATTTCTGCCCTTGCGGTGGCCTTTGTCGGGCCGATTGGCTTTATTGGCCTGGTTGCTCCGCATATTGCGCGTATGGTGTTTGGTGAAGATCACCGCTTCTATCTGCCTGCCAGTGCGCTGACCGGGGCGCTGGTGCTGTCGATGGCGTCGGTGGTGTCGAAGAACCTGATCCCCGGCGTGATTATTCCGGTGGGCATTGTCACCTCGCTGGTGGGTGTTCCGTTCTTCCTGAGTATTATTCTGCGCCATCGGGGGAGTGTCTGATGCAGGGGCTGAAAATTAGCGGCTTTGATGCCGGTTATCCAAAACGTCAGGTGATCAGCAACCTTAATGTACCGCTGCTGCCGCGTGGCAAAATCACTGTGCTGCTGGGGCCGAACGGCTGCGGTAAATCAACGCTGTTACGATCGCTCGCCGGGCTTAATCGTGCCAAAGGTGAACTGTGGCTTAACGGTGAAGATCTGATGGCGCTGCCGTTTGCCCGCCGCGCCTCACGGGTGGTCTATCTGCCGCAGTCGCTGCCTGCCGGGGTACACCTGCACGTGCTGGAGTCGATTATCGTGGCGCAGCGCGCCAGCGGCGGCCGCAGCAATGCCGCCAGCGAAGCCGAAGTGATGACGCTGCTGGAGCAGCTGGGTATTGCCCATCTTGCGCTCAGTTATCTTGATCAACTTTCCGGCGGGCAGAAGCAGTTAGTCGGCCTGGCGCAGTCGCTGATCCGCCGCCCGGAGCTGCTGCTGCTTGACGAGCCATTAAGTGCACTCGATCTGAACTACCAGTTTCACGTAATGGATCTGGTTCGGCGTGAAACCCGGCTGCGCAATATTGTGACCGTAGTGGTGGTGCATGATATCAATATCGCGCTGCGCCATAGCGAGCACGTGCTGATGTTACAGAACGGCGAACTGATGGCGGATGGTTTACCGGAAGAGGTGATTACGCCGGATAGTCTGGCACGGGTCTACGGGGTGAAAGGGCGCATTGAGCGCTGTTCGCAGGGGGTACCACAGGTGCTGATTGACGGGTTAGTGGCAGAGGCTATCAGCTAGCGCGGGTATAACCCTTACATTCCTGGGCGATGCGGTGGTATTGGCAGGGGCGGGCGTACCCGACTCCTGTGGTTCGGTGGTATTTGGTAGGGGCGAGGCATGCCTCGCCCTGAGTCAGAGTTGCCACCCGTGCGCGATTTACACCAACAGATGTTTCGCGTGAAAGCGCAAATGATCTTCCACAAAACTGGCGATAAAGAAGTAACTATGATCGTAACCCGGCTGAATACGCACGGTAAGCGGATAGCCGAGATCTTCAGCAATCTCCTCCAGCCGCTGCGGCCTGAGCTGGTCGGCAAGGAACTGATCGCTGTCCCCCTGATCGACCAGCATCGGCAGCACGGCACCGCCGTTACGCATCAGCCAGCAGCTGTCATACTGCTGCCACGTACTGACATCAGCACCCAGATAGGCCCGGAATGCTTTCTGCCCCCATGCCACTTCCAGCGGATTGACGATTGGCGCAAACGCCGACACTGAACTAAACCTACCCGGATTACGCAGCGCAATCATCAGCGCGCCGTGACCACCCATTGAGTGCCCCATTATCGCCTGACGATCGCTGACGCTGAAATTACCGGCAATCAGTGCAGGCAGCTCGGTGTTGATGTAATCGTACATGCGAAAATGCGTCGCCCAGGGCGCTTCGGTAGCATTCAGATAGAATCCGGCACCCTGACCGAGATCGTAACCTTCATCGTTGGCAACCTCTTCGCCACGCGGACTGGTATCCGGCATCACCAGCACCAGCCCAAGCTCCGCCGCCACGCGCTGTGCGCCGGACTTTACGCTGAAGTTTTCGTCACTGCAGGTCAGCCCTGCCAGGAAGTACACCACCGGCGGCGGCGTACTGCTCTTAGGCCCGGGTAAAAAGATACTGAAAGTCATCGCGCAGTTCAGGCTTGTTGACTGGTGGCGATAGCGCTGCTGCCAGCCGCCAAACAGACGATGCTCTTCCAGAAGTTCCAGGGTCGATGGCATCCTTTCCTCTCTTATTTTTTAGCGAAATGCACCACGGAACGAATCGACTTCCCTTCATGCATCAGGTCGAACGCGTCGTTAATCTCTTCCAGCGGCATGGTATGGGTAATAAAGTCATTCAGCTGGAACTCACCGTTCATATAGCGCTCAACAATGCCCGGCAGCTGTGAACGGCCTTTCACTCCACCAAAGGCGGAGCCGCGCCATACGCGCCCGGTGACCAGCTGGAATGGACGGGTTGAGATCTCTTCACCCGCACCGGCCACGCCAATAATCACTGATTCGCCCCAGCCTTTGTGGCAGCACTCAAGGGCAGAACGCATTACGTTGACGTTACCGATACATTCGAACGAGTAGTCGACGCCGCCATCGGTCATCTCAACGATAACGTCCTGAATCGGCTTATCAAAATCTTTCGGGTTGATCAGATCCGTGGCACCCAGTTTGCGCGCCAGATCGTACTTGCTGGTATTGATATCAATACCGATGATACGGCCTGCTTTGGCCATTTTCGCACCGATAATCGCCGACAGGCCAATGCCGCCAAGGCCGAAGATCGCTACGGTATCGCCTTCTTTCACTTTCGCGGTATTGGTGACTGCGCCCATACCGGTGGTAACACCGCAGCCCAGCAAACAGACCTCTTCCAGCGGTGCTTCTTTGCTGATTTTAGCCAGCGAGATTTCCGGAATAACAGTGTATTCAGAGAAAGTCGACGTACCCATATAGTGGAAAATAGGCTGACCATCTTTAAAGAAGCGGGTGGTGCCGTCTGGCATTAAACCTTTACCCTGGGTGGTACGGATCGCCTGGCACAGGTTGGTTTTACCTGACAGACAGAACTTACATTTACCGCACTCCGGGGTGTACAGCGGGATAACATGGTCGCCCACTGCCACGCTGGTAACGCCTTCGCCAACGGCTTCCACTACGCCGCCGCCTTCATGGCCGAGTACCGCCGGGAATACGCCTTCAGGATCTTTACCTGACAGGGTGTAAGCATCGGTGTGACATACGCCGGTTGCGACGATACGTACCAGCACTTCACCTTTCTGCGGTGGCATCAGGTCAAGTTCTTCAATTTTCAGCGGTTCGCCGGGGGCCCATGCTACGGCGGCGCGTGTTTTAATCATCTGCATGTGTTGCTCCTGTGATTCGGGATAGAGATATAGACAGATATGACCAGCGTATCTGCGGCGCAAAACACGCCAGTTAAAATCAATAGCTGCCCCTGAGGGGGGCGAAGTGTTTAAGTTATAAGCGTAACCAGGCTTGACGGAAACAGCGGCTAATCGCTGGACTTCTCATCAAATTGTTCAATAATCAGATACTTCAGCGCCTCAACATTGGGCGTGAAAGCGTCGCGTCGCCATACCAGCAGAGTGGCGGTATCGCGTATCTCTGGCGGCAGCGGATGCTGGCGTACGCGCTCATGGCCCGGCATCTGTGCCAGCACCGCTGCGGGCAGTAGCGCCAGTCCGCCTCCGCAGGCAACGCAGGCCAGCATAGAGTGATAGGACTGTATCTCCATCACATTGCCCGGCTGAACGCCCGCATTGCGGAACCAGTTCTCAAAACGAATGCGGTAGGAACAGCCCGGACGAAAAGCAAACAGCGTGCTGCCAGCGGCATCGGCCGCTGTCACGATATCGGCATGTTCCAGACTGGAAATCAGCACCATCTGCTCGGGAAAAGCGACGCAGCTGTTGAGTTCATCGGCATTAACCGGCCCATCCGCCAGCGCGGCGGCCAGCGTTCCGGCGCGGACTTTTTCGATAATCTCCGAAGAGGTACCGGTACTCAGCGCAAAATTGACCGCCGGATAACGCTGATGAAACTCCGCGAGCAACGAAGGCAGGCGTGTGGCGGCGGTGCTCTCCATTGAACCAAGAGCAAAGTTGCCTGCGGGTTTACCGCCGTGCGCCATATTAAGCGCTTCTTCGCTCAGGGCGAGGATCCGCTGGGCATAACAGAGAAAATTGTGGCCCATCGGTGACAGGCGCAGACGCTGCTTTTCGCGGATAAACAGATCGGTGCCCAGCTCCTCTTCCAGCTGACGCAGGCGCGTGGTGAGGTTTGAGGGCACCCGATGTAACTGCTCTGCCGCCCGCACAACGGAACCACTGTCGGCCACTGCGCAAAACATTTTAAGTTGAGTCAGATCCATGTGTTCTCTTATCGTGAGCAACTTCGTTAGTATTATTCACTTTTCGTGATTCTAACCATCACTCATGCTGATGGCAACTGAAAATCGACTCTGGAGTCAAAATGGCGGTACGTGTCGCGTTGTGTGCTTTTCTGACGTTGGTAGTGGCAATGGGCATCGGGCGTTTTGCCTTTACGCCGCAGGTACCCTTAATGATAGGTGAACATCAGCTGTCGCTGACCAGCGCCGCCGTGGTAGCAGCGTTTAACTACCTTGGTTACCTGTGCGGCTCGTTTGATGCGATGCGCGCAACCCGGCGCGTTGAGTGGCGCTTACAGGCCGGAGTCTGGGGGGCCGTTGCGCTGACGCTGCTGTCAGCCTGGGTTTCCGGCCCGTGGCAGCATGGCGTGGTGCGTTTCCTGATTGGCTGGGCCAGCGGCTGGGCAATGGTGCTGATTGCTGCCTGGAGCAATGAACAGCTGCACCGCCATCAGCGCCCCGGGCTGAGTGCCGCTGTGTTCGCCGGACCAGGAACCGGGATCTTTATCAGCGGAATGCTGGCGGTGTGGCTGCATAGCCAGCAGGTCAGCGCTGCCTGGGCGTGGGGGGCTTACGGGGTGCTGGCGCTGATTCTGGTGGCGTTTATCGCCCGCACTCTGCCGCGCACAGGAGAGCTGCACCGCCCGGAAACCGCCCCGGAGCCGCTGCGTCTGACGCCTGGTCTGAAACGGCTGGTCTGGAGCTACAGCCTTGCCGGATTTGGCTATATTCTGCCCGCCACTTTTCTGTCGCAGATGGCGACCACGCGCTTCCCCGGGCTGATCAGCCAGTTTGTCTGGCCGGTGTTTGGCGGGGCGGCGGTGGCAGGGATCGCTATCGGCATTCTGACCCGCCATCTGGGTAACAGCAATCGCCGCCTTGCGCTGGTACTTGGGGTGCAGGCGTTGGGAGTTTTCGCTTCAGATTTGATCCCCGGGCTGGGTGGTCTGGCGCTGGGTTCGGCATTGATCGGCGGTGGCTTCCTCTGCGTAGTGCAGCTCTCTCTGCAATATGCCCGCGAGCTTGCTCCGCTGCATACGCGCTATTTAGCCGGACTACTGACCACCGGCTATGCAGTAGGTCAGCTGGTTGGCCCGCTGCTGTCGGCCCTCTCGACTGCGCTGACTCACCGTCTGGAGCCTGCGCTGTACGTTGCCGGGGGGGCACTGCTGGTGGCCGGGGCGCTGGTGTGGCAGCGCGAAGCAGCGGCTAAATGAAAGTGTTTCATCGACATTTAAATTGATTCACTGGATCGGACACCGATTGTGTTTCAAAATAGCGTCTCAGAAATCCCCTTTATTATAAAATCCATTGGGGATTGGATTTTGGTCAGACACCTGCTGGAGAAAAGAAACACATGGCGACGTTAAGTCAGGAAGCCACACTGGTTCATGAGGCGCTGGTTGCTCGTGGCCTGGAAACCCCGCTGCGTTCACCCGTGCGTGATATGGACGATGACACCCGTAAAAAGCTAATTGCGGGCCATATGACCGAAATCATGCAGCTGCTCAATCTGGATCTGGAAGATGACAGTCTGGCTGAGACGCCGCAGCGTATTGCAAAAATGTATGTTAATGAGGTCTTTTCCGGCCTGGATTACGCAAACTTCCCAAAAATTACCGTCATTGAAAATAAGATGAAGGTTGATGAAATGGTGACAGTACGCGATATCACCCTGACCAGTACCTGCGAGCATCACTTTGTGATTATCGACGGTCAGGCGACCGTGGCCTATATCCCGAAAGAGAAGGTGATTGGCCTGTCGAAGATCAACCGTATTGTGCAGTTCTTCTCCTCGCGTCCGCAGGTGCAGGAGCGCTTAACTCAGCAGATTCTCGTCGCACTGCAAACGCTGCTGGGTACCAGCAATGTTGCCGTCTCTATTGATGCGGTGCACTACTGTGTGAAAGCGCGTGGCATTCGCGATGCTACCAGCGCCACCACTACCACCTCGCTTGGCGGGCTGTTTAAGTCCAGCCAGAATACGCGCCAGGAGTTTCTGCGCTCGGTACGTCATCGCTGATAGATTTTGCAGGGTCAGGCATACTGCCTGGCCCCTACAGGAATGCCTCAATGTCCCGTATTCTCCCGCTCGATTTTATTCGGGGTCTGGCGATCCTCGGCATTCTCCTGCTGAATATCACTGCTTTTGGCCTGCCGAAGGCGGCCTATCTTAATCCTGCCTGGCAAGGGCTGCCCTCACTCAGTGATTTTCTGGTGTGGGCGGCGATGGATCTTTTCGCTCAGGCTAAATTTCTTACCCTCTTTGCTATCCTGTTTGGTGCCGGGCTGCAATTGCTGTTGCCGCGCGGTAAACGCTGGATACAGTCACGTCTCTCATGGCTGGTGATTTTCGGTTTTCTGCATGCGTTGCTGCTCTGGGAAGGGGATATTTTGCTGGCCTACGGTCTCACCGGGCTGGTGGCCTGGCGCATGATCCGCGATGTGTCCGGCACCCGGCAGCTGTTCAATACCGGGGTGATGCTGTATCTCATCGGTAGCGCAGTGCTGGTCGTGCTGGGAATGGCCTCCGGGCCGAATCCGAACAGTTCGTGGCTGCCAGGGGCGGCTGAGGTGCAGTATGAGACCTTCTGGCGCACTCACGGCGGCTGGGAGGCGATGTTCAACCGTCTGGATATGCTTGGTTCGGCACTTATGGCGCTGGCGGCGCAGTATGGCTGGCAGCTGGCAGGTCTGATGATGCTGGGAGCAGCACTGATGCGCAGCGGCTGGCTGCGTGGTACCTGGAGCCTGCAACACTATCGCCGTAGCGGCCTGCTGCTGGTGAGCCTTGGCATGCTGATTGAGATGGTCTCTGTCGCGTTACAATGGCACGTCAAATGGGAGTTCCGCTGGGCGGGATTCTTCCTCCAGGTGCCGCGTGAAATCAGTGCGCCGCTACAGGCGCTGGGCTATGCCGCGCTCTGCTTTGGCTGGTGGCCTCAGCTACAGCGTTTTCGCCTCACCCAAACGGTGAGCGCCGTTGGCCGCATGGCGCTCTCAAACTATCTGTTACAGACTCTGATTTGCACCACGCTGTTCAATCACTTTGCGTTATTTAATCAGCTCGACCGCTTGCAATTACTGCTGATTGTGCCGCTGGTCTGGGTGGTTAACCTGCTGTTTTCCCACTACTGGTTACGCATTTACCCTCAGGGACCGGTTGAATGGTTATGGCGTCAGCTCACCAGCGCCGGAATATCGTCTCAGGGTAAAAAACCAGCGGAAGATGATGTTCATCACAAAGGTTAAAAAATTGTATGTAACCGTTTTCAAGCCTGTGACGGAATTCACGTAGCACGCCGCTTCCGCCTGACAGAATAGACGCCAGAATGCGTCTGGGTAGGAAGGGCTATGCAAAAATTATACTTCGGTGGTAATCCCCTATGATTACCATACGTGATGTCGCTCGTGAGGCAGGTGTGTCTGTTGCTACGGTCTCGCGGGTACTGAATAACAGTGCCGCAGTGACCGAAGAGACCCGCGAGACGGTGCTGAAAACGGTTGCACGCCTCGGCTATCGCCCGAATGCGAATGCGCAGGCGCTGGCGACTCAGGTCAGCGATACCATCGGTGTGGTGGTAATGGACGTGTCCGATCCCTTCTTTGGTGCGCTGGTAAAAGCGGTAGACACCGTGGCCCAGCGCCTGCAAAAACATGTGTTAATCAACAACTCCTATCATCAGGCGGATAAAGAGCGCCATGCGATTGAAGTGCTGATTCGTCAGCGCTGTAACGCCCTGATTGTTCATGCAAAAGCGTTATCAGATCAGGAGCTGGCCGGGCTGATGCAGCAAGTGCCGGGGATGGTGCTGGTCAACCGTATTGTGCCGGGTTTTGCCCATCGCTGTGTCTGCCTCGACAATGTCAGCGGGGCGCTAATGGCGATGCGTATGCTGCAACAGCACGGCCATCAGCGTATCGGTTACCTGGGTTCTGTCCATCCGATTGAAGATAACGACCAGCGTCGTGAAGGGTGGGCGCAGGCGTTAAGCGAGCAGGGGATTACTCCGGTTGAAAGCTGGTGTGCCAGTGGTGAACCTGATTTACAGGGGGGCGAAGCAGCGATGGTGGAACTGCTCGGCCGCAACCTGCATCTTACTGCGGTATTTGCCTATAACGACAGCATGGCGGCCGGCGCGCTGGCAGCGTTGAAAGATAACGGTATTGCAGTGCCACAGCAGCTCTCAGTGGTGGGCTTCGATGATATTCCTATTTCGCGCTATACCGATCCGCAGTTGAGTACCGTGCGTTACCCGATTGTTTCTATGGCAAAACTGGCCACTGAACTGGCACTAAAAGGAGCCGCCGGGGAACTGGACAGCAGCGCCAGGCACTGCTTTATGCCGACTCTGGTCAGACGCCATTCGGTGGCAATGCGACAAAATGTGGCGGCCGTCACTAACTCAGGCGAATCTCAGATGTAACCGTTTCCAATCTGTGAGTAAATTCACAGTTAATTAACAACGCCTTCTCTATGATGGCAGCGTATGCAGGGTTTGAAACATTATGTAACGGCGCAACGGCCCCTTATCACGGCCTTTTGCCCTCCCTGCGAAACAGTTTCACACACAGCATTCAGGAAGCGTTCCGTACAGGGAAGTCGGGTTTGATGTTAGCTATCATCGGTGCCGCTGATCATAGATTTAACATTTTGCGTCACCGTTAATAAACTGATCGCCCCGTGCTTCCTCACTGAAGAGCACGCGGCGTTGAGTACTACCCTACAAAAACCGGAGATACCATGAATAAGAAGGTTTTCACTCTCAGCGCCCTGGTTGCCAGCATGCTGTTTGGCGCAACTGCTCAGGCAGCAGATACCCGTATTGGTGTAACAATTTATAAGTATGACGACAACTTTATGTCGGTAGTGCGCAAGGATATTGAGAAAGAAGCCAAGAGCAACCCGGGTATTCAGCTGTTAATGAATGACTCGCAGAACAGCCAGTCTACTCAGAACGACCAGGTAGACGTACTGGTTGCCAAAGGTGTTAAAGCCCTGGCAATTAACCTGGTTGACCCGGCCGCTGCTGCGGTAGTGATCAGCAAAGCAAAAGCTAACGACATTCCTGTGGTGTTCTTCAACAAAGAGCCAACGGCAAAAGCGCTGGCCAGCTACGACAAAGCTTACTACGTCGGTACTGACTCTAAAGAGTCTGGCGTTAAGCAGGGCGAGCTGATTGAGAAACACTGGAAAGCCAATGCTAACTGGGATCTGAATAAAGATGGTCAGATTCAGTTCGTGCTGCTGAAAGGCGAACCAGGTCACCCGGATGCGGAAGCCCGTACTAAATACGTGATCGACACGCTGAATAAAGATGGTGTGAAAACCCAGCAGCTGCATCTGGATACCGCTATGTGGGATACCGCACAGGCGAAAGATAAGATGGATGCGTGGTTATCTGGTCCGAACGGCAACAAAATTGAAGTGGTTATCGCTAACAACGATGCAATGGCAATGGGCGCAGTGGAAGCACTGAAAGCGCATAACAAGTCATCTGTACCGGTATTTGGTGTGGATGCCCTGCCAGAAGCGCTGGCGATGGTTAAATCGGGCGCAATGGCCGGTACCGTGCTGAACGATGCGAAAAACCAGGCGAAAGCGACCATTGATATGGCAATCAACCTGGCGGCGGGTAAACCTGCCACTGAAGGCACAGACTACAAACTGGATGGCAAAGTGGTTCGCGTTGCCTATGTACCGGTAGACAAAGACAACCTGGCAGATCTGCCTAAATAAGTTCTATCTGATAACGGGTGCGTATATTAAGCACCCGTTTTAAGATGTTAATTAATACCTGTAATAATTCAAGCTGCGTCCAACGCATCTGTCGCTTGAAGAATGAAGGGTAGATACTCTTTCAGCCGGGTAGATATATGGGCAGCGATAACGTGCAAACACAGCGCGAATTTCTACTGGAGATGACTGACGTCAGTAAGTCATTCCCCGGGGTTAAAGCGCTCGATAATGTAAATTTAAAAGTCCGTCCACACTCAATTCACGCCTTAATGGGCGAGAATGGTGCCGGTAAGTCAACACTTTTAAAATGCCTTTTTGGTATTTACAGTAAAGATACAGGGAGCATTCTTTTTCAGGGCGAGGAAATTAATTACAAGAGCTCTAAAGAGGCGCTGGAAAATGGCGTGTCGATGGTGCATCAGGAATTAAACCTGGTTCTGCAACGTACCGTAATGGATAACATGTGGCTTGGTCGTTATCCTAAGAAGGGCTTTTTCGTCGATCAGGATAAAATGTATCGCGATACTAAAGCGATTTTCGACGAGCTTGATATTGATATTGATCCACGGGATAAAGTTATTTCGTTGTCTGTTTCGCAAATGCAGATGATCGAAATTGCTAAAGCGTTTTCCTACAACGCGAAAATCGTCATTATGGATGAGCCAACCTCATCATTGACGGAAAAAGAAGTGAACCATCTGTTTACGATTATTCGTAAGCTGAAGGATCGCGGCTGCGGCATTATCTATATCTCACATAAGATGGAAGAGATTTTCCAACTGTGTGATGAGATTACTATCCTGCGCGACGGTCAGTGGATCGCTACTCAGCCGCTGGAAGGGCTGGATATGGATAAGATCATCGCTATGATGGTCGGGCGATCGCTGAATCAGCGTTTCCCGGATAAAACCAACGTGCCGGGTGAAACTATCCTTGAAGTACGTAACCTGACCTCTCTGCGTCAACCGTCGATTCGTGATATCTCCTTTGATCTGCGCAAGGGCGAAATCCTTGGCATTGCAGGCCTGGTGGGGGCGAAGCGTACAGATATCGTTGAGACGCTGTTTGGTATTCGCGAGAAGTCGGGCGGAACAATCAAGCTGCACGGTAAAACAATTAATAACCACAGTGCCAATGAAGCCATTAATCATGGTTTTGCGCTGGTGACCGAAGAACGCCGTTCTACCGGGATCTACGCTTATCTTGATATTGGTTTTAACTCGCTGATTTCAAATATCAGCAAATATAAAAACAGCATTGGCCTGCTGGATAATACCCGGATGAAAAGTGATACGCAGTGGGTCATTGATTCAATGCGGGTAAAAACACCGGGGCACCATACGTCGATTGGCTCATTATCAGGCGGTAACCAGCAGAAGGTTATTATTGGGCGCTGGTTATTAACCCAGCCGGAAATATTGATGCTCGACGAACCGACTCGTGGTATTGACGTTGGGGCGAAATTTGAAATCTATCAGTTGATTTCAGAACTGGCGAAGAAAGGTAAGGGCATTATTATTATCTCTTCTGAAATGCCAGAGTTATTGGGCATTACCGATCGTATCCTGGTAATGAGTAATGGCCTGGCCGCAGGCATTGTCGAAACGAAGACTACCACGCAAAACGAAATATTGCGTTTGGCATCGTTGCACCTTTAATGATGTAAGGGCTGTTACTATGAAAGCAGTGAATAAAAAAAGTTTGCTCACCTGGCTGAAAGAAGGTGGGATTTATGTGGTGCTGCTGGTATTACTGGCCATCATTATTATCCAGGATCCAACGTTCTTAAGTTTAATGAACCTGAGTAATATTCTTACGCAATCGTCTGTACGTGTGATTATTGCGCTGGGTGTTGCCGGTCTGATTGTGACTCAGGGTACTGACCTCTCAGCAGGTCGTCAGGTGGGGCTGGCGGCGGTTGTCGCCGCGACGCTGTTACAGGCGATGGATAATGCCAATAAGGTGTTTCCGCACCTGGATACTCTGCCAATCGCCGTGGTGATCGCTATTGTCTGTGCAATTGGCGCGGTAATTGGTCTGGTCAACGGCCTGATTATTGCTTACCTGAAGGTGACACCGTTTATCACCACGCTGGGTACGATGATCATCGTTTACGGCGTTAACTCACTGTATTACGACTATGTAGGCGCTTCTCCGGTCGCTGGCTTTGACGAGAAGTTCTCCACCTTTGCTCAGGGCTTCCTGCGTCTGGGTGATTTCAAACTCTCGTACATTACTTTCTACGCGATTATCGCCATCTTCGTGGTGTGGATCTTGTGGAATAAAACGCGCTTCGGTAAAAATATTTTCGCCATCGGTGGTAACCCGGAAGCGGCGAGAGTGTCAGGCGTTAACGTTCCGTTCAACCTGATCCTGGTTTATGCCCTGTCCGGTGTGTTCTATGCCTTTGGCGGGATGCTGGAAGCGGGCCGTATCGGTTCTGCTACCAACAACCTCGGCTTTATGTATGAACTGGATGCGATTGCCGCCTGTGTGGTCGGCGGGGTGTCGTTTGCGGGCGGTGTGGGTACGGTAGCAGGCGTGGTGACCGGGGTGATTATCTTTACGGTTATCAACTACGGCCTGACTTATATCGGCGTTAACCCTTACTGGCAGTACATCATCAAGGGCGGCATTATCATCTTTGCGGTAGCGCTGGATTCCCTGAAGTACGCACGTAAGAAGTAATTTTTCAGAATACGCAGAGGTCGGGGTACGCCCGATCTTAAAAAGGGCGAGGTATACCTCGCCCTTACTATTTCTTACGCTGTATATCCAGCAGCTGCTCCGGTGTCACCGCCGGGTAACTCTGGGCATCCTCAGGCACTTCATGCCGGGCGGGGATGGGCACCAGGGGCCCAAGGAAGCGCGGTTCACGCTTCATCAGATACAGATCAGCCAGCGCTCCAAGACGGGCGCCCACTTCGCGCATGCGCACACTCCACATATTCTTCGGCGAAGGCACCGCATAACACTGCGCCTGAATCCCCATATGCAGCGCAATAAACAGCGCACGTTCACAGTGGAAACGCTGGGTGATAATAATAAAGTCGTTGGTATCAAATACCTTGCGGGTGCGCACAATCGAATCAAGGGTACGGAAACCGGCGTAATCCAGCACAATATCGGCGGGCTGCACGCCTGCGGCAATCAGGTCACGGCGCATGGTCATCGGCTCGTTATAACTTTGCAGCGCATTGTCACCGCTTAACAGCAGATAGTTCACCTTGCCGCTGTTGTAAGCATTAATCGCGCCCTGAATACGATAAAGGTAATACTGATTGATCACCCCGGTACGGTAATACTTGGCGGTACCCAGCACCACACCAACCTGGCGATGTGGCAGTGCTTTCATATCGTCATAAACGTAGGGGGCAGTTTTCCAGCTCATCCAGCGATCGAGGCCCAGCGCGGTCAGAACCACCAGGGTGATGATGATAATCAGACCATAAATCAGGCGTTTCAACATGCTGAACGTGGCTCGGGTTGGCAGTGGAGAGTGGATTCAAGGCTACTTGAGGCGGGGAGGTGAAGCAAGTCGCACAGCGCCGGATGGGGGTTTTTCAGTCAAAAATCCCCTTCCTGAAGCACGATAACGCCAGGCAGGAAGGGGGATCGGCCGTTCTCAGATAGATGTACGACGATAATTACGATACTGCGGCAGCCAGAAATTGGCCGCGATGGCTTTTGACAGCACATCTTCTGAGGTCACAACCGCGACGCCAGACAGCTGTGCCGCTTTACCTACCGCCATGGCGATCAGTTTGGATACGCCCTGAATATCCTGCACTTCAGGCAGTACCGGGCCTGCACCATCGTTAACCAGCGGTGAGCAATCAGCCAGCGCCCGGCTGGCAGCCATCAGCATGCTGTCCGTCACGCGGGTAGCGCCAGACGCAATAACGCCAAGGCCAATGCCCGGGAAGATATAGGAGTTATTACACTGGGCAATAGGGTAGGTTTTATCTTTCCAGGTCACCGGAGAGAACGGGCTGCCGGTAGCAACCAGTGCGTTACCGTCAGTCCACGCCATAATATCCTGCGGAGTTGCTTCCACGCGTGAAGTTGGGTTTGACAGCGGCATGATGATTGGGCGGGCACAATGTTTATGCATTTCACGCACGATCTCTTCGCTGAACAGACCCGGCTGGCCGGATACACCAATCATAATATTTGGCTGGACATTACGCACTACATCCAGCAGTGACAGTGAGTCGCTGCTGCTGTCCCAGCTGGTCAGACTCTCACTTTTCTGCACCAGTTTGCTCTGGAAGTTCAGCAGGTTTGGCAGCTTATCGGTCAGCAGGCCGAAGCGGTCAACCATAAACACGCGGCCACGGGCTTCTTCATCGCTGAGACCTTCTGATTTCATCTGCGCAATTATCTGCTCGGCGATACCGCAGCCAGCGGAGCCGGCACCGAGGAATACCACTTTCTGTTCACACAGCTTGCTGCCTGCCGCGCGACTGGCAGCAATCAGCGTACCCAGCGTTACCGCCGCAGTGCCCTGAATATCATCGTTAAAGCAGCAAACTTCATCGCGGTAGCGCTCCAGCAATGGCATCGCATTTTTCTGGGCAAAATCCTCAAACTGCAACAGCACATTTGGCCAGCGACTCTTCACCGCGTGGATAAAATCATTCACGAAGCTGTTGTACTCTTCGCCGGTTATGCGCGGATGACGCCAGCCCATATAGAGCGGGTCATTTAGCAACTGCTGGTTATTGGTACCAACATCCAGCACTACCGGCAGGGTATAGGCCGGGCTGATACCGCCGCAGGCGGTGTAGAGCGACAGTTTACCAATGGGGATCCCCATACCGCCGATGCCCTGGTCGCCCAGGCCAAGAATACGCTCACCGTCGGTGACCACGATCACCTTTACATTCTGCTTGGTGGCGTTCTGCAACATATCTTCGATGTTGGCGCGATTAGGGTAAGAGATAAACAGGCCGCGAGCGCGACGATAGATCTCAGAGAAGTGCTCACAGGCGGCACCCACCGTTGGGGTGTAGATAATCGGCATCATCTCTTCCAGATGATTGTCGAGCAGCCGATAGAACAGGGTTTCGTTGGTGTCCTGAATATTGCGCAGATAGACGTGTTTATCGTTATTGTTTTTGAAGTCCTGGAACTGTCGCCACGCGCGTGTTGCCTGCTCTTCAATAGTTTCGACAGTTTCAGGCAACAGGCCATTCAGATTGAAGTCGTTACGTTCTTCAATGGAGAAGGCACTACCTTTATTCAGAAGGGGGAATTCCAGCAAAATCGGGCCAGCATAAGGGATGTAAAGCGGTCGTTTACTTTCGTATTCGAGTTCCATGCAATTCATACTCTATTTTAGGAGCGGGGGTCGTGGGGCCAATCCTAAAATAATTCATCTGAAAGTACAGCTTTTGTTAACACGCAATAACAAAAGCTGCGATCTTTCTCTAACTACAAAGACTTTGTTACGCTTTAATCAGAGAAACCGTGGTGAAACGGTTACATCCAAGGGCTGCCAGCGTGGCTGAGGTGGCACTTTGCTGACTCAGCGTGGCATCCGGAGCTTCGGCCAGCACGGCGCGCTGGATATCATTCAGGCTGAATCCACTAAGACTGAGCAGATTCAGTGCGCCCTGAAGCGGAGGCAGGCTCGGATTAAATGCGGCGTTTTCCGCATAGCGCCCGGCAAAAATAGCCCCCTGGGTAGTTTGCAGCGCTACGCCACTCCACGCTTTACTGTAGGGGGCGTGGCTGTGGCTGGCAGCGGCGATGGCGGCCTGCTCCAGCGCATCGCCGGAGAGGGTGAAACCGTGATCGATATCGTCCATCAGCAGGGTGCTGATCGCCAGATCGCGTGGCCCGAAAGAGTCCGGCAGATAATCACCGAGCGTGGCCGCTGTACGGCCTGGCAGCTCAATGGTTAACTCGCTGCCGCTGTTCAGCTCATTCATAAACTGTCGGCAGTGGCCGCATGGCGTGTAGTTAACGGTGATGCATTCCAGTGCCTGCTCGCCCCGGAGCCAGGCATGGGTGACCGCGCTCTGTTCCGCGTGGACAGTCTGCTGCATCGTGGTACCGGTAAACTCCATATTGGCACCAAACCACAGCGTTCCGCTTTTGCCGCGGGCGATGGCGCCCACTTTAAAATCAGACAGGGGCGCGACAGCACAGGCCGCCGCCAGCGGCAGCAGAGCAAATGCCAGCTCGCTGTCAGTCAATCCGCAATGTTTTTTTATTTTGCTGGCCTGTGGTGCCGTAATAAATCCGGCGAAATCGTCAGCGGCCAAAATCGGCTGAATGGCGCTCTGTAACAGGGTGGGCAGCGTGGCAAATGCCAGTGAATAACGTGGGTGCATGATGGAGCCTCTTTCGCTTGATACAACCCATGTTAGTGGGCCGGCAGCCAGTTATATGTGATCTAAATCTCGCTATCAATGTAATAAATGAAATTGATTAGCAAAATGCGAGACTTATCGCAACTTTTAACCCCAGAGAGCCATCAGTAATGGAAATATAAAGGGTGCCATTAACGAGGTGATAATCCCGCACAGCACCAGCGCCAGCGAGCTGAACGCGCCTTCCTGATAATCGACCTCAGCAGCGCGGGCAGTACCGAGGGCATGTGATGCGTTACCAATTGCCAGCCCGCGGGCAGATTTACTGCGTACGCGCAGCAGGTTGAGCAGCATATGCCCGAATACGGCACCCAGTACACCTGCCAGCAGTACACAGATGGCGCTGATGGCCGGGATGCCGCCAAGCGTACCGGATATGGCCATCGCTATCGGCGTGGTGACTGACTTTGGCAGCAAAGTGGCGGCAATTTCCGGCGTGGCACCCAGCCATAGCGCAATAGCGGTACCGGAAATCATCGCCGTGATGCTCCCGATAAAACAGACGCTGATTATCGACTTCCAGCGCGAGCGAATCTGGTGAAGCTGCTCATACAGCGGCACGGCCAGCGCCACCACCGCCGGTTGCAGCAGTTCATTAAGCAGGGCGCTGCCCTGGAAGTAGCGGGCGTAGGGCATTTGCAGCAGCAGCAGTATGGGAATGATCACCACGATGGCAATCAGCAGCGGGTTGAAAATCGACAGTTTAACTTTCGTCGCCAGCCAGCGTGCGGCAAGGAATACCAGCACGGTAAGCGGCAGTGACCACCAGATATCACTCATCTTCAACTCCAGTGCGGCGGTTATGGCGGTTATTAAGGTGTTGCGACAGCAGCCCGATAGTGACCAGAACAATCAGGGTACTGACCACGCAGGAGATGACAATCGGCCCAAACTGAGCGGTGAGAATATCCACATCGTTCATCACGCCTACGCTTATCGGCACAAACAGCAGCGCCATATAACGGATCAGCACACTACAGCCCGGTTTAACCCAGTCAACGGGCATGATGCGTAATGAGAGCAGGAGAAACAGTGCCAGCATTCCCAGGATACTGCCGGGAATGGAGACAGGAAGAAGGGCAGACACGCCGCGCCCGGCATAGAGACAGAGATAAATAATGACGAAGGCACGAAGGTATTGCCAGACAATGAGGAGAGCGTTGCGCATGGATAGATCCCATAAAACGTAGGGGCGGGGGAGTCCCCGCCCGGGTCAGAGATGTCTGACCCCTACGCGAGTTTACTTAACCTGCTGGCCCGGCTGCGCACCGCTATCCGGACTAAGCAGGAAGATATCTTTCCCACCAGGGCCTGCCGCCATCACCATGCCTTCTGAAATACCAAAACGCATTTTACGTGGGGCAAGGTTTGCCACCATTACCGTCAGGCGGCCTACCAGCACCGCCGGATCGGCGTAGGCTGCACGGATGCCTGAGAACACCTGACGTTTTTCACCACCAAGATCGAGCGAAAGACGCAGCAGCTTGTCGGAACCCTCAACAAACTCCGCATTTTCGATCAGCGCAATACGCATATCGATTTTGGCGAAATCGTCAAAACTGATGGTGTCCTGAATCGGATCGTCAGCCAGTGGGCCAGTAGCGGGCGCTTTCGCCGCCGCCGCATCTTCTTTCGAAGCTTCAATCAGGCCGTTAACTTTATCCATCTCAATTCGACCATATAGTGCTTTAAATGGCGAAATACTGTGGTTAAGCAGCGGCTGCTGAATGCCATCCCAGCTCAGTTCCTGATTGAGGAAGGCTTCAGTACGGGCGGTCAGCGACGGCAGTACCGGCTTCAGCCAGGTCATCAGTACGCGGAACATATTGATACCCATTGAGCAGATGGCCTGCAGCTCGGCGTCACGGCCTTCCTGCTTCGCCACCACCCACGGTGCCTGCTCGTCAACATAGCGGTTGGCGACGTCGGCCAGTGCCATAATCTCGCGCACCGCACGGCTGAACTCACGGCTTGCCCAGGCTTCACCAATGCTGGCAGATGCATCAGTAAAGGTCTTATACAGCGCCGGGTCTGCCAGTTCAGCAGAAAGCTGACCGTTAAAGCGTTTAGTGATAAAACCAGCGTTACGCGAGGCCAGGTTAACCACTTTATTAACGATGTCGGCATTAACACGCTGCACGAAATCTTCCAGATTCAGGTCGATATCGTCGATACGCGAAGAGAGTTTCGCCGCGTAGTAGTAACGCAGGCTGTCGGCGTCCAGATGTTGCAGCCAGGTGCTGGCCTTGATAAAGGTGCCGCGCGACTTAGACATTTTCGCACCGTTAACCGTGACATAACCATGTACAAACAGGTTAGTTGGCTTACGGAAGTTGCTGCCTTCCAGCATCGCCGGCCAGAACAGGCTGTGGAAGTAGACAATATCTTTGCCGATAAAGTGATAAAGATCGGCATCGGAATCTTTCTGCCAGAAGGCGTCAAAGTCGATATCACCACGTTTGTCGCACAGGTTCTTAAACGAGCCCATATAGCCGATTGGTGCATCCAGCCAGACGTAGAAATATTTACCCGGGGCACCAGGAATTTCAAAGCCGAAATATGGTGCATCGCGTGAGATATCCCACTGCTGCAAGCCGGATTCGAACCACTCTTGCATTTTGTTCGCCACCTGCTCCTGCAGCGCACCTGAGCGCGTCCAGGCCTGCAACATGGCGCTGAATTCCGGCAGATCAAAGAAGAAGTGCTCGGAATCACGCATGACAGGCGTAGCGCCAGAGACCACTGACTTAGGATTAATCAGTTCAGTTGGGCTGTAAGTAGCTGAACAGACTTCGCAGTTATCGCCATACTGATCCGGTGCCTTACATTTCGGGCAGGTGCCTTTAACGAAGCGATCGGGCAGGAACATGCCTTTTTCCGGGTCGTAAAGCTGAGAGATAGTGCGGTTCTTGATAAAACCGTTCTCTTTCAGACGGGTATAGATCAGCTCCGACAGCTCGCGGTTCTCTTCGCTGTGCGTCGAGTGATAGTTGTCATAGCTGATATCAAAACCGGCAAAATCGGTCTGATGTTCCTGACTCATATCAGCAATCATCTGCTCCGGCGCGATGCCCATCTGCTGTGCTTTCAGCATGATCGGGGTGCCGTGTGCGTCATCGGCACAGATGAAGTAAACCTGGTTGCCGCGCATTCGTTGGTAACGAACCCAAATATCTGCCTGGATATGCTCGAGCATGTGGCCGAGATGAATGGAACCGTTAGCGTACGGCAGTGCGCACGTTACCAAAATTTTTTTTGCGACTTGAGTCATAGCGAGACTTAGCTCATACCTGTTAAAAAAGGGCTTTAGATGGTAACCGATTGGCTGACCCTGCGTAAACAAGGGGTTCAACTCACAGTGGTTTTTCCCCACCAGCTGAGTCAGCCATGAGCAGATCTGATATGCTTATTGCATCGATCCAGAAGCACAGTATCAAGGAAACCAGATGAATTCACAATCCCAGGGAGCACACTCCCCTGAAGCGCTGCGCGCTATCGTCATGGGCGTGCTGACCACCTTTGAACATCCCACACTGCAACACAATCTTACGGCACTGAAGGCGCTGCGCCACTGTGCGTTGCTGGATAATACCCTGCATATCGAACTGACGATGCCGTTTGTCTGGCAGGGGCCGTTTGAGGCGTTAAAAGAGGCGGTGAGTGCTGAACTGCTGCGTCTCACCGGGGCGGTAGCGATCTCCTGGCGTTTAACGCTGAACGTGGCGACGCTGCAACGGGTGAAGAATCGTCCAGGCGTTAACGGCGTGAAGAATATTATTGCCGTCAGCTCGGGCAAGGGCGGGGTGGGCAAATCGACAACGGCGGTGAATCTGGCGCTGGCGCTCGCGGCTGAAGGAGCGAAGGTCGGCCTGCTGGATGCGGATATTTATGGCCCCTCAATCCCCGATATGCTCGGCACCGAGGATCAGCGTCCGACTTCGCCTGATGGTACCCATATGGCGCCGATTATGGCACACGGCCTGGCGACCAACTCCATTGGCTATCTGGTGACCGAAGATAACGCCATGGTGTGGCGCGGGCCGATGGCGAGTAAGGCGCTGATGCAGCTGCTGAACGAGACATTATGGCCGGAGCTGGACTATCTGGTGCTGGATATGCCGCCAGGAACCGGCGATATCCAGCTTACGCTGGCGCAAAACGTGCCGGTTACCGGAGCGGTGGTCGTGACCACGCCGCAGGATATTGCGCTGATTGATGCACGCAAAGGCATTGTGATGTTTGAAAAAGTGAATGTTCCGGTGCTGGGCGTGGTGGAAAATATGAGCATGCATATTTGCAGCCAGTGTGGTCATCATGAAGCTATTTTTGGCACGGGTGGCGCGGAAAAACTGGCGGAGCAGTATCATACTCGCCTGTTGAGCCAGCTGCCGCTGCATATCAGCCTGCGTGAAGATCTGGATAATGGCGAGCCGACGGTTATCCGTCGTCCTGAGAGTGAATTCACCGCGCTTTACCGTCAGCTTGCGACGCAGGTGGCCGCACAGCTGTACTGGCAGGGTGAAGTTATTCCGGAAGATATCGCCTTCCGCGCCGTCTGATTTACCCCGCCGCCATCCGGCGGCGGCCATTACGCCGGTCTGACGTGGCGCTGTTGAAACCCATCCACCATTGAATAGTCGAAATCGATTTTACCGGCGTCAAACAGCTGGTTAATCAACGTGAAGTCATTATCCGGTGTGACGTTACAACGATGATTAAGCAGGATGTCCTGAATGGTAAATGCGCGATCGCCACGGGCGATACGGTTGAGGTATTGCAGCATGTCGTACGCACGCAAACTTACGCCAGCCTGTTCGTGAGGGGGTCTGCTTGTCATCGAATATGTCCATCTTTTAATTTTATACCCGAAATTACTCGGGGTGCAGGCTTAAAGTATGACGGTATTATAAGCCGTTGTGCTTAATCGAGGGCAAGCCGATTTTATATCTTAGTGAAATCAGCCGCAGCAGCGTACAGCCGATAATAGCGCACCAGGCACTCCAGAATTGCGGGATTATTCCGGCGGATCCTGTCAGTTGAATTGCGGCACCTACCAGCGCTGCGCTGGCGTATATATCCTGGCTGAAGATGGCAGGGGGTTTACCGGTTAGCAGATCGCGCAGGCTACCGCCGCCTACGGCACTGATACAGCCAAGTAACAGAGAGAGTTCAATATTTTGCGTGTGCTCCCAGGTTTTATTCGCGCCGTAGGCGGCGAAAAAGCCCAGACCAAGTGCATCGAAGAACAGCGTGGCTTTCTCGAAAGAGAGGATCAGACGCTGAAAAAAGGCTACGCAAATCATCGCTGCAATAATAATCAACAGATAGGCCGAACTGACAAGCCCGGCAGGAGGAAGGCTGGCAATGCAGATATCGCGGATCACGCCGCCGCCAACAGCCGTTGCCGCTGTCAGTACAAATACACCGAAAATATCATAATCTTCGCGTACCCCAGCGGTGGCACCGCTTAGGGCAAAGGCCAGCGTCCCGACCAAATCAACAATATGGAAAACATTCAACATGTCACAAACCCTGGTGAGCGTGAAAAATGATTTTCCAGCGCATCTTTAAAGGGCTACAGATAGCCCTTAATACGCGTAATCGTCTTGAGCAGAGAGTGTGGTCATCAGAATTACAGCACGTAATGCATCAGCAAATACTCGCCCTGTTCACTCTCCCCGTCTGCTACCACACGCCAGCCATGTTTTTTATAGAAGCTCTGCGCCTGCACGTTTTCGGCAAGGCACTTAAGGGCACCGGTAGAGGTGAAGGTTTTCTGCACTGCCTGAAGGAGCGCGCTGCCTGCGCCGCTGCCCTGCCAGGCCGGATCGATAAACAGACTGTGCAGGAAGTTATCGTTTTGCAGCACGGCGGCGAATCCAACGCGGTGACCGTCTTCCTCGGCCACCAGCACCCGCTCGCCCAGCGTCACCTGGTCGAAATCTTCCAGCTGCCACTGGCTGTCGTCCAGCCATGTCCAGTTGGCTTTGCGTGAGGCAAGAAACAGCGTGCGTAGAAACGGCCGGTCAGCTTCAGTAAAAGGACGGATTATCATCGTGAAACTCCTGCAAAAAATACGCCGGGTGGCAATGGCGCAGAGTTTATCGCAAAAGCGCACGGGTAACAGCCAAACGCCGCAGCTGGAACGTAAAGATAGCGCGAACTGTTTTTCAAGATGAAAAAAAGAGATGAGGCTGTCATCTCTTTTATAATTACTTCAGGCGGTTACTTCATCTTAAGCGCAATTTCAGCCACATATTTCCCCTGATGCTTTGCGATGGCCAGCTCGTGTGCAGTTGGCTGACGAGAACCATCTCCGCCCGCCAGCGTTGAGGCACCATAAGGCGTTCCGCCCCGCACTTCGGAAATATCAAACAGCTCTGGGGTGCTGTAACCGATAGGAACAATAATCATCCCGTGGTGCGCCAGGGTGGTCCAGGTGGAGGTAATGGTCATCTCCTGCCCGCCGCCCGTACCGGTAGAGGTGAAGACGCTGGCGACTTTCCCTACCAGCGCGCCCTTTGCCCACAGACCACCGGTCTGATCAAGGAAGTTACGCATCTGGCCCGACATATTACCGAAGCGGGTTGGGGTGCCAATGATGATCGCATCGTAGTCGGCAAGTTCCGTCGGGCTGGCAACTTCTGCTTTCTGATCGGTTTTGCCGCCGTACTGTTTAAACGTCTCGCTGTTCATCGTTTCCGGGACGCGCTTGACGAATACTTCTGCACCCGTGACGCTACCCGCGCCTTCGGCCACCTGGTAGGCCAGCGTTTCAATATGCCCATACATTGAGTGATAAAGGACTAAAATCTTAGACATTCTATTTTCCTCATTGAGATGGATAATGCGTTCTGGTGACAGGGAATACTTAAGGATGAGATTTGTTCGCATCTCTTTATGCAGGTGACGACTGATGGTAAGTCTAGCTCCGCCAGCGCGTTATGCCGTATCCCCGGTACAAATAGAGCATCTTTCGACCTCCGATCGCTCTGAGGCATCAGGCATCATCTCAATCTCTTAGCTGATGCCGATATAGCGCAACAGGGCGGTCACTGCTGCTGCGGCAATGATTACCACAATCAGGGGGACTTTACGCCACGCCAGCAGCATGGCAACTGCCACACCGGTTACCCGCGCCATGCCGGCAAAGTGCGTACCTTCGTAAAACATATTGCCAAGCGCCACCGCGAACAGCAGCGTGGTCGCCGCATCGGACAATAGTTTGCGTGTGTTTTCCGACAGCGGCATCCGGTTGCCCAGGGTGGCCCCGGCAAAACGCATCAACCATGTTCCGCCAGCCAGCAGTGCGATGCCGCCGATAATCAACATATTGTCAGCCATTATTTTCTCCTCGCCAGCAGACCCGCCAGTGAAAGCAAGACCGGCAAGCCAACGGGTGTAAAGGGCACGGCCAGCAGCGACAGCGCCGCGCCGCAGGAAGCTCGCGTCAGCGTAACGCGGGATTTCAGCGCGGGAAGCACCAGCGCCATGATGATGGCGGGAAATACCGCATCGAGGCCAATCATCTGTGTGTCCGGCAGAAACTTACCGATGACACTGCCCAGCACTGCGCCCACGGGCCAGATAACGGCTACGCCGAGGCCACACAGCCAGAAGGCAGCCTTGCGCTGCTGCTGCGTGGACTGCGACAGGCCAAACACCACGCTTTCGTCGTTCATGATATGGCATCCCAGCAGTGCGGAGAGACGTGAACCGACCAGATCCCGTACGGCGATACCAAAGGGGAAGTGGCGCGCATTCACCAGCAGTCCGGCCACCGCAGCGGCCAGCGGGTTACCCCCTCCGGCGACAATGGCAATAAACATAAACTCGGAGGCGCCAGCCAGAACAAACAGACTGGAGAACAGCGGCACCCATAGCGGGAAACCATAGGCGGTAGCCAGTGAACCGTAGGAGATCCCCACCACGCCAACCGCCAGGCAAATCAGATAAATGGCTTTACGCGTGTCCCGACTAAGCGATGAAAAATGAGCGCTGAACATAAGGCTTTTACCATAACGAACGAAATTTCCATTATAATGAACGTAGTTTAAAATAAGGTCAATACGAACGTTTTGTTCGTTTTATCGAACGGTAAGGTGAGAAATGACACAGCCCATTGCGATAATTGCACAAAGTTTAATCCGGGAGCGTACGCTGGCTGGCCTGTCGCTGGCCGAAGTCGCCAGGAGGGCGAATATTGCGAAATCGACGCTGTCGCAGCTGGAAGCCGGGAATGGTAATCCCAGCCTGGAAACGCTGTGGGCGCTCTGCGTTGCGCTGAATATTCCGTTTGCGAAACTGCTGGAACCTGTGAGTCATCAAACTCAGGTAATACGGCGTGGCGAAGGGATGAAAGTGGTGGCCGGAGAGGCCAACTATCAGGCGATCTTACTGGCCAGCTGCCCGCCCGGAGCGCGGCGCGATATCTATTTGCTGATGGCACAACCCGGCGCAGATCGTCTGTCGCAGCCCCACCTTGTTGGCTCGGTGGAGCATATTATCGTGACGCAGGGGCGCGCCCTGGTAGGACTTAAGGATGCCCCGGAAACTCTGGAGCCTGGAGATTACATCTGCTATCCCGGCGACCGCGAACATATCTTTAAGGCGCTGGAACCGGACACGCTGGCGCTGCTGGTGTCGGAGCAGGGATAGAGGGGTAGCGGGTATGCAAGGACGCTGCTTCTCCCTTATTCTGTCCATCTCTGAGTGCGTGACTGAGCACATTAAATTAAGTTGTTAATGACTCGGGGTGCCGTTCCTTTCCAAAGCGACGGCTGAGAAAAACCCGCATAATCTGAACTGGATAATGCCAGCGTAGGGGCCGAAATTCGGCCTACTGATCATGACATTGACTCTCTTTTTGTCGGTACGTAATGCACTTGAGGTACAAAAAGGGTGTATTTATGGGGCACAAAACTCTTCCATACACGTTTCAACCAAACGGTAATTACTCTCTACAGGTCTGGCTTTCATATGGCAGGATGTATAAAAAATCACTCCTTACTGATAGTTATGGCGAAGCCTTGCTCATGAAGTTGACTCTATTTTTTCCGTCCGTAATGCACTAAGCAGTCTGACAAGTGGTAAAAATGGATAATGTTTTTATTGGTATATAAAGGAGCCATAAGAGGTGAGCTCGAAAAGCTGGAAAAGTCACAGATAAAATCTGATGTAGGCAGCCAGCGTCACTACTTCCTGATAGCCGAGGGAGGGCTGGTGAAAACGCACAATATTACCTGACGGGTCTTTATCCATCCGAAGATAATCGGATGGGGGGGAATTACGTTAATATTTAGTGGAAAGAGCGGATTTTCAGAAGTGGCAGGTACGAACATGACTAAGCCAGGCAAAGTGTTTGCGGATCTACGTGAGCAAGCCAGCAGTTTTTTTCTGTGATGGCTGGTTCGGTGAAAACCCCTTTGTACCTACAGCAGACCACGAAAAATCTGAGGGATCACTAAATGCTATTTTACATGCGTTGTCTTATCTTCATTATATTATGTCTCGATGGAATTGATTGGGCGTTAGTAAATGGCCAAACTTCATGTTTGGCTATATGCTGTATTAAGCCTAAATGAAAGGTGGTAAGTAAAAAACTGATAGCATCATGAATAATAAAACAATTCCAATAATAGAGAGTCGTGCTTTTATACGTAACCAATCGGTGTACTGATTGGGAAGTTCTTTAATGAAGCGGATTTGTTCGTTATCCATTTCTCTGGTATAGAATGAGTTTTCCTTAAAGTATAAGGCCTTGATAAAAAACGCATCACGCATAAACGAAAAAAAAGACCCTCCATTTTTATAAATTAAAACTTCTGCTGGTTCCGTTCCAAATTTATCAACAAATAGCGAGCAGAGTGTAATGAACTTATCCTTCGTAACTCTGTTGTGAACAACTGAAATAACACCATTAAGTATAAGACATAAACACAATACTACTCCAATTTCATTTTGGTGCATAACTATAAAATCAATGACCGAAGGTATCATACAGCTGTTCTCCACTCCATTCGCCAAATACACCACCGGCGCTACTCCCCGCATAGCCCAAACTTGTGCCGGCTATCACGATACAAATAAGCCCGCCAACACCAGCAGTACCTGCGCCGATAGCAACGCAAAGAGGCATAGCTAAAGCTCCTCCAGCAACACCAACGCTAGTACCTAATGCAAAACTACCTATTTCTGTGTACTTCTTCTTAGTACATTCAGCCTCACGACCCACCGAACAGGCCTCATTGATTTCATTCATGGAATGAACTGCACTGAACGCTATTCCAATATATCCGGTATAACGCATTGCTTTTACATATTTAGCAGCACGCTCGATATGTGTTGCGTAACCTTCTATATCGCCGACTCCTGCCTTATTCCATTTATGCGTGATCGAACTGGTTGATAAACCGAGTGCATTTTTTAATTTAGTATACTCACCGAGTTTCATAGCCTTATTCAGGAAGCCGAATTTAAGCACTGATTCAAGCTCTTTAAACAACTGGCTGCGTTTCACGTAAAATTGTTCACCGATTAACGCACCTCGCGTTATGTAGGTATTTTTATATGTTGTCTGAATCTCTTTGAGAATTTTTTCGATATTCTCAAAATATTTTCCTACCGGGTCGGCTGCAAGTCCAATGCCTTTATCAGCAATGTTAGAAAAGTTGGCAATGGTTGCATAATGCTTATGCAGGAAATTAGCTTCTTCATACGTCAGCGGATCAAGGGCCGCATCAACCCGCGCTTTTGCCTGCTGCATGTGGAGTATTTGTTCGCTGTCCTGTTTTTCAGGATCAACAATCAGCAGAATAGAACCGGCTTTGTATTCCTTACCTGTACCGTTAAGTAAGCGATAAAGTTCTCGCGTCCCATCAGGTTGAACACCTGCAAACAAAGTGTTTTCGAAAGAGTCAGTGGTTGATTGTTGCGGAATCAGGCAGAAACCAGCATCTACACCCGTGCGCTTTTTCTTAGCAGTTTGGTCGCGCTGCTCCGGATCTGTTGGTGTTGTTGCCCATGTGGTTCTGGGGGGCGCATTGATCTGAACTGTGTCTGGTGCAATCAGGAAGTTTGTACCATTCGGACAGCTACAAACGATAGGGGAACCATCTACTGCGGCATCCACACCCTCGTTTGATTGCCTGTAATCACCGGAAGCAATAAACCCAATTTCCCCACATTTAGGGCAGGGGGACGTTTTGTCTCCAATAAACAGTTGTAATTTACCCATAACGGTGATGCCTGATCTGCCTGCATAGCATTCAGAACCCGTAGAGGTTTTATCACCATCAAGGCCAACGTTCCTACCGTGAACGATGCAGCCTCTATTAACCGATGCCATCGTCAATCTCCTTATTTCAAAAACTATCTGCAACAATTCCCCGCCACTGCCTCCTTTTCTCAAATGCTGCCAGCATGTCGGAAGATAGTTTATAGGTATATTGCTGCATAAATCCCTATGCATGTTTGGTAGATAATAGCTGTGATTATTTTACAAATAATATTCACACAAGCAACAAGTATCAGGATTAAATAAATCTACGTTTCGTTGATTTTTTTACCTGTATGTTGAACAACGCACAACAGAAATATCGAAGACCGTCAGGAAGGGTTTTATTTTTCGACGGAAGGCACTTAAAGACACCTTCTGGTTTATGTATGGGATTGCCAAAAGAGAAAGTCTTAACCGGGCTGGCAAGCTTGCATCCACAAGCGACTTCCCCTAATCTGGCAAAAAGTATAGAGATTCTATCTAAATGACTCGGGGTGCCGTTCCTTTCCAAAGCGACGGCTGAGAAAAACCCGCAACACCTGAACTGGATAATGCCAGCGTAGGGAAGTCAGATGCCTGACCGGCATCGCCTTCTTGATCGCCGGTTGGGAGACAATATGATCCAACCTCAACACCACAGCCATGCTGATGTGGCCCACTCTCTGAAGCAGTATCAACAACAATCCCCCCTGATTCACTGCATGACCAACGATGTGGTTCAGACCTTTACTGCCAACGTACTGCTGGCGCTGGGTGCTTCCCCGGCAATGGTGATCGATGCGGAAGAAGCTGCGCAGTTCAGCGCTATTGCCGATGCGCTGCTGATTAACGTCGGAACCCTGACGCGCGATCGCAGTGGCGCAATGCTGGCAGCAATTAAGGCTGCTAACGCAGCCGGACGTCCATGGACATTGGATCCGGTTGCGGCAGGCGCTCTGGATTTCCGTACCACCTTCTGCCATCAGGCTCTTGCGCTCAAGCCTGCCGCTATACGCGGTAATGCCTCGGAAATTATGGCGCTGGCAAAGCTGGAGGTCAGCGGGCGGGGCGTGGATAGCCAGCATTCATCGACAGCGGCATTACAGGCGGCGTTGCTGCTGGCTGCTGAAACCGGCGCGGTGGTGGCGGTGACGGGTGAAGTCGATTTTGTGACCGACGGCGTGCGCATTATCAGTGTGCACGGCGGTTCACCGCTAATGACGCGTGTGGTGGGTACGGGTTGTGCGCTGTCGGCGGTGGTGGCTGGATTTGCTGCACTGCCGGGCGATCGGCTGCTTCATATTGCCAGTGCCTGCCGCGTGGTGGCGCTGGCGGGAGAGCGCGCAGCAGCGGTGGCACAGGGGACGGGCAGCTTTATTCCCGCATTTCTCGATGCTCTCTATCAACTGCATCCGGAGGGGCTGGTATGAAACGCATTAACGCCATGACTATTGCCGGAACCGATCCAAGCGGTGGTGCCGGGATCCAGGCCGACCTCAAAGCCTTCTCCGCGCTGGGTGCCTATGGCACCAGCGTTATTACGGCGCTGGTGGCGCAAAATACCACCGGCGTGCAGTCGGTCTATCGCATTGAACCAGAATTTGTCGCAGCACAGCTCGATTCTGTGCTGTCGGATGTGCGTATTGATACCATCAAGATCGGTATGCTGGCTGAAAGCGCCATTGTCGAGGTGGTGGCCGATCGTCTTAAACAGACCTCCGTGCCCTGGGTGGTGCTGGATACGGTTATGCTGGCAAAAAGTGGCGATCCGCTGCTCTCTGCCGAGGCTGTTACCACTCTGCGTGAGCGCCTGCTACCCCTGGCTTCCCTGATTACGCCCAATCTGCCCGAAGCCGCTGCGCTGCTGGCCTGCGATCCGGCACGCAACGAGCAGGAGATGCGAGAGCAGGGGCGGGCGCTGCTGGCATCAGGCTGTCAGGCGGTGCTGATGAAGGGCGGCCATCTCAGCGACTCGGAAAGCCCGGACTGGCTGTTTACCCGGCAGCTGGAGCAGCGCTTTACCGCTCCACGTATTAACACCCGCAACACACACGGCACCGGCTGTTCGCTATCGGCGGCGCTGGCGGCGCTGCGCCCGCGTCATGATGACTGGGTAAGTACGATGCAGGCGGCCAGGCACTGGTTGCAGGGGGCACTGGAGCAGGCAGACTCGCTGGAGGTAGGGCACGGACACGGGCCGGTACATCATTTTCATCAGTGGTGGTAAGAGGCAGCGCTCTTTCGTGCGGTTAGTTGTGAAAAATGGAGTTAGCAATTTGCCTTAATCACTGTTTTGGGGCCACGCTGTTAGGGTCAGAAAACTGACCAGCGGATCCTGAAGAGGATCCTCACTCATTTTAACAGGAGTTATCATGACGGACATCGTACAGTTATTGGGCAAAGAAGCAGACTCTCTTTTGCAACATCGCTGCATGACTATTCCAGCGGACAACCTCTATCTTCCCGGGGCGGACTATGTGGATCGGGTAATGGTCGATAATAACCGTCCCCCGGCTGTTTTACGCAATATGCAAACCCTGTATAACACCGGACGTTTAGCCGGGACAGGTTACCTCTCTATCCTTCCCGTTGATCAGGGCGTCGAGCACTCGGCTGGTGCCTCATTTGCCGCTAATCCGCTCTATTTTGATCCGAAAAACATTGTGGAGCTGGCGATTGAAGCGGGCTGTAACTGCGTGGCATCCACCTATGGTGTGCTCGCCTCGGTCTCGCGCCGTTATGCGCATCGTATTCCTTTTATGGTCAAGCTGAACCATAACGAGACGCTGAGTTATCCCACGCAGTATGATCAGACGCTGTACGCCAGCGTTGAGCAGGCGTTTAACCTGGGCGCGGTGGCGGTTGGCGCGACCATCTACTTTGGCTCCGAGCAGTCACGGCGTCAGATTGAAGAGATTTCCGCAGCCTTCGAACGCGCCCATGAGCTGGGCATGGTCACGGTGCTGTGGGCATACTTGCGTAATAACGACTTTAAAAAAGATGGTGTGGATTATCATGCCAGTGCCGATCTTACCGGGCAGGCAAACCATCTTGCCGCCACCATTGGTGCCGATATTGTGAAGCAGAAGATGGCAGAAAATAACGGCGGTTATACAGCAGTAAAATTCGGCCATACCGATGAGCGTGTTTACTCTACCCTGACTACCGATAATCCTATCGATCTGGTGCGTTACCAGCTGGCAAACTGCTATATGGGCCGGGCCGGGATGATTAACTCCGGCGGGGCAGCGGCAGGGGATACCGATATCGCTGAATCTGTACGCACGGCGGTGATCAATAAGCGCGCCGGTGGGATGGGGCTGATTTTAGGACGTAAAGCCTTTAAAAAATCGATGAAGGACGGAGTGGCGCTGATTAATTCGGTGCAGGATGTCTATCTGGCTAAAAACGTTACTATCGCCTGACAGGCTATTTAACTGGCGATTTTGAACGCTGCCGTGCACCGATCCTCACGCACTGTATATACGCGATGGTTCCGGTGCGCTGGCAGCGTCCATTCTGGTCACAGAGCAAATTTTACCGCAGAACAGGTTTTACAGCGCTTCAAACCACTCGCTGTTCTGTTCGGCAATCGGCGTGATGGAGAAAATCATCTCCTGTAAATGGCGGCGCAGCGCCTGCTCTGCGGCATCGGCATCTTTAGCGCACAGCGCCTGGTAAATCTGGCGGTGCTGTTCAATCAGACTTTCCGGCGGTGACACTTTACTTAGCGTCAGAAAGCGGACGCGATCCATCGTTGCTTTAATATTTTCCACTGTCTCCCACGCCAGTTCACAGCCTATGCTTTGTGCAATCAGGCGGTGAAATTCATCGTCCAGCAGCAGAAATGCCTGACTGTCGTGGCGATCGGCTGCCAGCTTTTGTAATTGCAGATTATGTTCCAGCTCTGCCAGTCCGGCAGCGGTCGCTTCTGCGGCGGCACGGCGCACTACTGCCACTTCCACGGCTTCACGAATAAAACGACCGTCTGCCACGCGCTGGGCGGAAATCTTTCGTACAAATGTGCCGCGTTGCGGAAGAACCTGCACCAGACCCGCTTCTGCCAGTTTAATAAAGGCTTCACGTACCGGCTGACGTGAGACGTTAAAGCGCGTGGAAACCTCTTTTTCCGACAGCAGGGAGCCGGGATGGATGGCGCAGGTGACAATATCCTGACGCAAAAAACGGTAAATCTGCTGATTTACCGGTTCACTGGCGGTGATGGTATAAACGGTCGGCATTCGGCAACTTCCCTTTAACGGCGGGGCAACCGCCCGCCTGCACATGGCGTGAAAGCCTTCAGTCTAATCAGCCAGGCGCATCCGCGCCAGAGTTAAACACCGGCAACCAGCTGATGCACCGTTTCTTTTGCGCCCTGGCTTAACAGCAGGCGGTAAAAATGGTTAACCTGCTGAACAAACTGCGCGTTGTTGGCTAAATCCTCGCCAAATATATGTTTCAGCCCCAGCAGCGCGCTGACGCGCGGTTCCCCTTCGGCGCTTTCCGCTACCCGTTTTGCCAGCTCATCGCGCAGCGGATCGTTGATAACAATAGGCTGGCCCTGTTCGTCGCGGCCGCCGACATAGCGTATCCAGCCTGCAACGCCCAGTGCCAGCAGATCGAAATTGCTCTGACGGGCGAGGTGCCAGCGGATACTGTCGAGCCAGCGCTGCGGCAATTTCTGGCTGCCATCATTGGCAATCTGCGCGGTGCGGTGTTTGATGGCACGGTTACTGTAACGGGTAAGCAGCGAGTCAGCGTAGGCGGTAAGGTCAACGCCCGTGGTGCGCAGCGTTGGGGCCTGCTGCTCCAGCATCAGCTGGCGTGCCGCCTGCCTGAAATGGCTATCGGTCATACAGTCGCTGATATGCTGATAACCGGCGAGGTTACCGAGGTACGCCAGAAACGAATGGCTGCCGTTCAGCATGCGCAGCTTCATCTCTTCAAATGGCAATACGTCAGCCACCAGCTCGGCCCCTGCCAGTTCCCACGCCGGGCGACCGCTGACAAAGTTATCTTCAATCACCCACTGGAAGAAGGGTTCACAGGCTACCGCGACCGGATCGTCGCAGCCCAGCTTTTCACTTAAGGCATGATGGGTTTCATCTGTCATTGCCGGAACAATGCGGTCAACCATCGTTGAGGGGAAGGTGAGATGCTGCTGGATCCATTCGGCCAGCTCTGGCGACTGCTGGCGCGCCAGCGCGGTAATAACGTTGCGGGTAACGTGACCATTTTCCGGCATATTATCACAGGACATCACGCTGAAAGGGGCCAGTCCGCGTTCGCGACGGCGGCGTATAGCGGCGAGAATAATGCCCGGTAGCGACTGCGGGGCGTTGGGGTTAGCCAGATCGTGAAGAATGGCTGGGTGTTCAAGGTTGAGTTCACCGCTGGCCGGAAGGTGGCAGTAGCCTTTCTCGGTTACCGTCATGGAAACAATCGCCACCTCGGGCTGGCACAGCGCCTCCAGTACCGCTTCAATACCGTCAGACTGACCGTGCAGGGCGGCGGTCACCACGCCAACCACCCGCAGGTTAAGCTGGTCATCGGCCATTTCAGCCACCGTGTAACAGAGCTGCTGCTGGCGCAGTGCAGTAATCAGTTCACCGCTGTTAAGATTGATTTCGCAGTAGCCCCAGTCGCTTCCCTGCTCGGCGGCGAGCCGGTCGCTACAGAGCGCCTGGTGAGCACGATGGAAAGCGCCAAAGCCGATATGAACCATACGGGTACGCAGCGCACTGCGGTTGTACTGTGGGCGTTGAACGTCGGGCGGCAGTCTATCAAAAGACAACATAACGCATCCTTAAACGAGAAACGGGTGGGCATATCCCACCCGCGATGATCAGACGGACACCGGAGTATCCAGTTTCTTCGGCGGTTTAATCACAAACAGAACCAGGCAGGCCCCCAGTGCAGCGACCACGCCCGCCAGCACAAAGGCGCTGTCGAACTTGCCGGTATGCTGCACGATATAGCCGGTGACTATCGGGCCAACAATGCCGGAGAGGCTGCCGATCAGGTGAATAAATCCGCTGATGCTGCCAACGCGACTTTTATGCACCACATCCTGAATAATCGCCCAGTAAATCGCCCCGGTGATATAGAGGAAGAAGATGGAGACCGACATCAGACCGACGGCGGAAGTGACCTCTTTTACCGTACCCGCGAAGGCGACACAAATTGCCGCTGCCATTAACGAGACCACCAGCACAATTTTGCGCGACAGCAGCAGCTTACCTGTAATTTTGAAGATTTTATCCGAGATAATTCCCCCCAGCGCCAGCCCGACGAAGCCGACGATCCACGGGATCATAGTGGTGATACTCATTGCCTTAATATCCAGAGCGTGTGCCTGCACCAGATAGGCGGGGAACCAGCTGAGGAAGAAGAACAAAATATAGTTGTAGCAGAAGAAGGCGAACGCCGTGACCAGGATAATTGGCTGACGCAGATAGTAGCCAAGGCCATGCTGCGACTGCGAAAGCTCCTCTTCCGGGCTGAGTTGTTCATCTTTCAGCTGTGCAATCAGGGCGCGTTCACGTTCGCTGATCAGCTTGCTCTTTAACGGATTATCGGCAGCAATAAAGAACCATACCACCATCCAGATAATGCCAATTGAGCAGATAATAGCGAAGGCCGGACGCCAGCCGAAGGCCAGTGCGAGGTAGCCAATAATCGGGCCTGCGACAGCGCCACCCAGAGGTGACCCGGCGCTTAACAGCCCCATTGCGGTAGCAGCCTGTTTTTTCGGGAACCAGCCATTGATCGCTTTATTTGCCGAGGCGCAGATTGGCCCCTCCGCCATGCCGAACAGCACACGCAGGATCAGCATTGACCAGAAGCCGGTAGCCAGTGCGGTAAAACCGCAGAAGAGCGACCACATTCCGACGGCAACCCCGAGGGTGATGGTCGGGCCGAATTTGTCGGTTGCCAGTCCACCAACGAAGTTAAAGATGGCATATCCGAAGAAGAAGCTGCCGAAAATCAGGCCAAACTCTTCTGCATTCAGCAGCAGGTCTTTTTCAATCATTGGCACCGTCAGAGAGAGCGCCACCCGGTCAAGGTAGTTAATCATGTAGACAAGGAACAGCAGCAGTACTATGGTCCAGCGCAGGTTTTTAAACATTTTTCTTTCTCCGCTTATTATCTTTTTTATTCAGCCAGGGTAGAGGTAAGCCGGGCGTTACCCGGCATTCTGAGCGTTAATTCATACTGATAATCACTTTGCAGCAGCTGCGCGGATCTTTTTCAAACAGCGTCATAGCCTGTTCGATATGGATCAGCGGCAGCGTATGGGTAACCAGCTTTTCCGGCTGTATCAGCCCCTGTTCCATCCACTCGATAACCTGAGGGAAGCGATGGCTGTTTAATCGTGAAGTAAACAGCGACAGCTCTTTACTGGTGAGGCTTTGCTGCGTCAGTGAGCAGGGTTCACTGGAGAAGCCCAGCAGGCCGATACGTCCGGCCGGTGAGGCAAGGGCAGCTGCTTCGGCGAGAATAGACGGGTGACAGGCGGCATCAATAATCAGCGTAGGTTGCACGCCGTTAAGCTGCTCTGCCAGCGGGGTGACGCTGTTGTTCAGTACCCGGTCAGCACCGTTGGCCAGCGCCATGGTGAGGCGCTCCTCAAGACGGTCAGCGACAATCACAGTTTTGACTTTATAGACGCCTTTCAGCACCTGAATGGCGGTAAGCCCCATCGGCCCGGCACCGTAAATCAGTGCTACATCATTCGGCTGTGGCTTAAGAAAGGCGCTGATATTAGCGGCGATGGTAAACGGTTCTACCAGACTGGCCAGTGTGTCCGGGATGGTGGCCGGCAGTGGGTAAGCATTGCCCTCCGGGGCCAGCGCATATTCACTGAATCCGCCATCTAGGTGCACACCAATCACCTGTAGTTCGCTACAGACATTGGGCCGGCCTACGGAGCACGGATAACAGTGACCACAGCTGACCACCGGATCAACTGCCACGCGCTCACCAATACGCGAACTGTCGACGCCGCTGCCCGTTGCATCGATCAGGCCGAAAAACTCATGGCCGATGACGCGCGGATAGCGGGCGAATGGATTATGTCCATGCCAGATATGAACATCGGAACCACAGATGCTGGCGTATTTAACTTTGATCCGTACTTCTCCTGCTGCCGGTTCCGGCAGGGGGCGATCCTGGAGCTGTAACTCGCCTGGGCGTTCAATAACGACACTTTTCATACTGTTTTCCTCACCAGTTCCACAGGGTGCCGTCTTCAAGACGGGCGACGGGAAGATAAGCAGGTTCGTAGGGATATTTCGCCGCCAGCTTTTCGTCGAACTCAATGCCAAGGCCCGGTTTGTCGCCAGGGTGCATATAGCCGTTATCGAAACTCCAGCTGTTAGGGAACACTTCCAGCATTTGCGCGGAGTAACCCATATATTCCTGTACGCCAAAGTTCGGCACCCAGAGGTCAAAGTGCAGCGCCGCTGCCATGCAGATCGGTGAAAGGTCTGATGGCCCGTGTGATCCGGTACGAACCTGGTATAACGAGGCGAAATCCGCGATACGGCGCATGCCGGTTATGCCGCCGGCATGGGTAATAGTGGTGCGGATATAATCGATAAGCTGTTCTTCAATCAGCTGTTTGCAGTCCCAGATGCTGTTGAAAACCTCACCGACGGCAATGGGCGTAACGGTGTGCTGACGTATCAGGCGGAAGCTCTCCTGATTTTCCGCCGGAGTAGGATCTTCCATCCAGAACAGGCGATAATCCTCCACGCTTTTGCCAAAGCGGGCGGCTTCAATCGGGGTCAGGCGATGGTGCATATCGTGCAGCAGGTGCTCGTTAAAGCCGAATTTATCGCGAATGGCGTCAAACAGTTTTGGGGTGAAGTCGAGGTACTTCTCGGTTGACCACAGCTGCTCTTCCGGGCGTGCACCTTTGGTAGCTGGTTCATAGGCTTCACCTTTGCCTTTTGCCATGCCGTAGGTGGTTTTCATTCCCGGCACGCCGCACTGGGCGCGAATAGCTTTGAAGCCCAGCTCTTTATGTTTGGCGTAGTCGTCCATCACTTCATCAATGCTGTGACCGGTGGTATGGCAATAAACCATTACCCCTGTGCGGGAAGCACCGCCCAGCAGTTGATATACCGGCATATTGGCCGCTTTACCTTTGATATCCCACAGCGCCTGATCCACGGCTGAGATCGCCGACATCGTGACCGGGCCGCGACGCCAGTAGGCACCTTTGTAGAAAAACTGCCAGATATCTTCAATCTGGTGGGCATCGCGCCCGATCAGCTGTGGGCAAACGTGATCTTTCAGATAAGACGCCACTGGCAGCTCGCGGCCGTTAAGTGTGGCATCACCGATACCGGTCAGCCCCTGGTCGGTGGTGATTTTTACCGTGACAAAGTTTCTGCCCGGGCAGGTAACAAAGACTTCTGCGTTAACAATTTTCATTCTGAACCGCCTTGTATGCCAACAATGGTGAAAAAATACGCCGATAACGTACTACCATACAAGTTGCGAGTTCAGGATTCGCGAGAGCGATCACATTTCATTGAGCGGCGGCGGGGAAGAAAAAAAGCGCCGTATGGCGCTTTAACAGAGTGGAGAAAACCCGTGGAATTACGGCGTAAGCGGTGATTGAGATTGAGCGGCGGCTTGTTTTTCTCTTGCAGCAAGAATCGCATCCCTGGCCTCAAGGGCTTCACGAAACTGCTGCGATCTTCTCTCAAGTGCTTTCTGTAAAGCAGCTTCCTGCTCCTGTTCATAAATAGCATTGCGGCGTACGTATGACATATCCCCTCCTGTTGGGTTGAAAGCCTGATTCCAGGGTGTTTCCTGAAACGAAATGTTTTTTTGCGATATGTTGATATATGCGTGATAACTTTTCATTATTAGCCAGAAATAGATACATACCAGCATGATACTTTTTATAGTGTGCAATTAGTGCTCTTTCTACATGCCGGATAATGTGTATGGCTGAAATATGATGCTGTAAGGGTTTCTCAAAGTGCTGCTTAGAGGCGGGAGCGCGTCGGGCATCAAAATTAACTTCATATGCGCCTTGTCTACTCAGCCTAAAGCCTTCATGTAAGCAGATTCCTGAATCATCAATATGTGTGATTTGCTGAAGGGTTATCACGTAATCAACATTTTTTGATGTGAAATCATTAAAGTAAGTAATTCGGTTAGAGTAAAGATAGAATGGTCTGAATTCCATTTCTATTACCGCCTTATTAATCTGAAATAAAGATTAAGTCACTTATCTGTTACGTCAGATAATAACGACACCACATAATAATTTCAGTTAAACAGTCGGGTTTATTTATTCTTTTGAAGCCAGCTCGCAAAAAATAATCCTGGCGGGTTAATGCCAGGATTAATAATGCCGATATATATGATAAATAATTACACCAGCAGTTCACAGGATGGCGGCAGGCGGCACTCCAGTGCATCGGGCATAACTTCAATACGAAACTCCGTGCCGGAGAGTGGTTCACCGTCGAGATTAAACGTCATTTCATTGGGCGCACGGATAGTCAGCCATGAAAGTGAAGCGGTGATCAGGCTGGGATTCTCTTCATTACTGGTCAGTTTATGTACCAGAGTAGAGAGCAGCTCCTGCGAGGTAGCGATACTCAGCTCCAGTTTGCCATCGTTAATCAGCGCTGTCGGGCAGAGACGCTGCCCGCCGCCTGCCTGGCGGCCATTGCCAATGCCGATTACCAGCGCATCACCCTGCCAGTGAAAATCCGGGCCTTCCAGCGTGCAGCTGTCGGCTTTTAGCGTATCCATGCGCATCAGGCCATGAATAAAGTAGGAGACGCCGCCCAGTGCAGATTTAAGTTTTTCCGGGGTTTCAACGGTGATGCGCGTGCCGAACCCTCCGGTAGCCATATTAATAAAGTAGCGATCGTCATTAACCCGTGCGAGGTCGATAGGGAAGGCTTTGCCGAGGATCGCCAGACGTAAAGCATTTTCCATTTCCATGGGAATGCCTGCGCTGGTGGCAAAATCATTGGCTGTTCCCAGCGGTACCAGACCCAGCACCGGACGATGTTCAGGAGATAGTCTGGCCAGCGCCGTCGCCACTTCATTGATGGTGCCGTCGCCGCCAGCGGCAATGACGGTTTTGGCCTTTAATGCTGCCGCTTCACGAACATAGCGCTCGCCGTCACCGTACTCCCAGGTGACGCGCACTTCCAGCGGGAAGCCCTCTTTACGCAGCGTGGCAATAGCCTCGCGCAGTGCTTCATTGCCCGCTTTTTTGCCATTTAAGATGGCCAGCGTAAGTGAATGTTCTTCCATTTTTAATCCCTGAAGGCATGTGGGTTTGCATCAACATACAGCATAACCTGCCACAGAGGGTTAACGCAGGGCGAAAAACCGAAGAGTTTTCTGAAAAAGTGGTAAAAAAAAGAATGGCCCGCACGGGGGAGCCGTGCGGGCCGAATGAGGTGGTCTATAACCGTTTCTTTATATGCCGCAGATATTTTGGCTGTGTTTAATCGCTCCAGTCACTTACTGGTGTAAGCTCCCGGGGATCTGTGCACTTACCGCTTTCCTGCAACGCTAAATTTCCCGGTTATAGTGATACCCTAAATAATTCGAGTTGCGAAAAGGTGGCAATCCATAAATCCCCGGCAGCATAGATAACTATGTGACCGAAGTGAATGGGTGAAGCCAACGCATCCGCAGCTTGAAGTATGACGGGTAGATGCTATTTGGATTTGTTCGTTAGGAGCGGGGACATCATACTGGGGAATCCCCGGTAGTAATGTGATCGCATTCTAAAATCGGTAACATTATGAAACTTCTTTCGCTAATTCTACCGCATGGGGATTACGTGTGGTGGTTCCGGCAAGGTTACGCATCAGCAGGGCATACTGTAAATCCATCTCCTCCGGCAGCGGCAGCCATACCAGGTGACCGTTGCCCGGGGCTACATCAATCGCCTGGGCTTTGCCGTTTTCCATCTGCGTCAGGGTGAAGTTAATATTGCCCGCAGGAGACATCAGTTCCAGACTGTCGCCAACGCTGAATTTGTTTTTGACATCCACCTGCGCCAGCGCACCGCGCCGTTGACCGGTAAATTCACCCACAAACTGCTGACGATCGGAGACCGAATAGCCTGCTTCATAGCTCTGATAGCTGTCATGAGTATGACGGCGCAGGAAGCCTTCGGTGTAACCACGGTGAGCCAGGCCTTCCAGCGTTTCCAGCAGAGCAGGATCAAAAGGTTTACCGGCGGCTGCATCGTCAATAGCACGACGATAGACCTGAGCAGTTCGGGCGCAGTAGTAGAACGATTTGGTGCGCCCTTCAATTTTCAGCGAGTGAACACCCATCTGCGTCAGGCGCTCAACGTGAGCCACCGCTCGCAGATCCTTTGAATTCATAATATAGGTGCCGTGTTCATCTTCGAAGGCGGTCATATATTCGCCAGGACGCATCGCCTCTTCGATCATAAAGACTTTGTCGGTAGGCTGTCCGATGCCCAGCGTCGGCTCCACGTTATGAACGGCGATCGGCTCCTGACGATGCACGATATTACCAATCGCATCCTCTTTGCCTTCCTGTACGTTATATTCCCAGCGGCAGGCGTTAGTACAGGTACCCTGGTTCGGGTCGCGTTTATTGATATAGCCTGAAAGCAGGCAGCGCCCGGAATAGGCCATGCAGAGTGCGCCGTGGACGAATATTTCCAGCTCCATTTCCGGCACCTGCTGGCGTATTTCACTAATCTCTTCCAGCGACAGCTCCCGTGACAGAATCACCCGTGTCAGCCCCATCTGTTGCCAGAATTTCACCGTTGCCCAGTTAACGGCGTTTGCCTGTACTGAGAGATGAATATCCATCTGCGGGAAGGCTTCGCGCACCAGCATAATCAGCCCGGGATCGGACATAATCAGCGCATCCGGTTGCATATCAATGACCGGCTTCAGGTCGCGAATAAAGGTTTTTAGTTTGGCGTTATGCGGCGCAATATTAACTACCACATAGAACTTTTTACCGAGCGCATGGGCTTCGTTGATGCCGGTAGCAAGGTTCTCATGATTGAATTCGTTATTACGTACGCGCAGGCTGTAGCGAGGCTGACCGGCATACACTGCATCTGCGCCATACGCAAAAGCGTAACGCATGTTTTTCAGCGTGCCGGCCGGAGAAAGCAGTTCCGGTTTGTTCATGATGTCTCAGTCTGATGTCAGGTCAGAAATTGCAATAATTACGTTTTACAGGCGAGGTGTGCAGGAGTCAGGATCCCTGATCTCTTGCGTGGGGCGAGGCATGCCTCGCCCGGTATCTACCCGGTGGGGATTGTAATGGGGTGAATTAGAGAGGAAATTGATCTACATCAAGCGACAGATATCTGCTTCCCAGCGATAGCCCATACCGTACACCGCACGGATAAATGGCTGGTTAGCGTCCAGTATTTCCAGCTTACGGCGCAGATTTTTTATATGACTGTCGATGGTTCGGTCGGTTACCACCCGGTAGTCGTCATACAGATGATTCAGCAGCTGCTCGCGTGAGAACACTTTACCCGGCTCCTGGGCCAGCGTTTTCAACAGGCGGAATTCGGCGGGAGTCAGGTCGAGCGGTTTATCATCCCAGCTGGCGTGAAAGCGGTTTTCATCGACCTTGAGCAGTGAAATCTGCCGTGCTTCTTCCGGGGTTCGCTGGCAGCGTTTCAGTATGGTTTTCACGCGTGCGACGACTTCGCGCGGGCTGAATGGTTTACAGATATAGTCATCCGCGCCGATTTCCAGCCCGAGCAGGCGGTCAATCTCCTCAATTTTCGCGGTGACCATCACTACCGGCAGGTCGGAAAAGCTACGCAGTTCCCGGCACACCGACAGTCCATCCAGCCCCGGCAGCATCAGATCCAGCAGCACCAGATCCGGAGAGTGCTTTTTTACCCACTCCAGCACTTCATCGCCACGCAGCAGATGATGAGTACGGAAGTTAGCCGCCTGTAAGTAATCAATCATCAGCTGGCCGAGTTTGGGTTCGTCTTCAACGATTAAAATTAGCGGAGCGGGGGTATCCAGAGTCATTTTTTTATAACCATTATTAGTGAGTCTTATAAGGCAAGTGTACCGTAATTCTCACGCCACCTGCATCGGAGTGCTCCGCAACAATGGTGCCATCATGAGCTTCGACAATATTCTGACAGATAGCCAGCCCCAGCCCCGAACCGCCGCTTGCCCGGTTACGTGAGCCTTCTGCACGGTAAAAGCGATCAAAAATTTGTTCCCGCTGCTCATCGCTGATGCCGGGGGCGCTGTCATCAAAATGCAGGATATTCTCGCTGGCGGTCTGACGCAGGGTGATATGCAGGCTGCCGCCGGGATCGGTATAACGCAGGCTGTTTTCCATCAGATTGGTAAAAAGCTGCATCAGCCGATCGGGATCGCCAAACTGAGGTGCCTGATCGGGCAACGTCAGCGTCAGGGTCAGCGGGTGCTGTTCAAAACGGTGGCGGAAGTTGCCGGAAACCAGCTCCAGCAGCGGCACCAGGTCAGTCTGGGTTTTGCGATAGGCCAGCGCTCCTTCATCCGACAGTGAAAGCTGGTGCACATCGTCCACCAGCTTGGTCAGCGTGGCTACTTCGCCCTGCAAGGACATGATCGATTCTGGTGTCAGTTTGCGTACACCATCCTGAATTGCCTCCAGCTCACCGCGCAGGATGGCCAGCGGCGTGCGCAGCTCATGGGAAATATCGGCCATAAAAGCGCGGCGCATTTTTTCATTTTTCTCCAGTGTGCTGGCAAGACGGTTAAAGTCCTGTGCCAGCCTGCCCAGTTCATCACGGCTGGATGCCTGTACCCGGCTGGTAAAGTTACCGGTAGCGAGCTGGTAGGTGCCTTCCACCAGTCTTTTCACCGGGGCCAGCAGCCCGCGTGATAGCAGCCAGGTGACCGCCGCCGCCAGTAACATGGTGAGGCCGACAATCATCCAGCTGGTGCGCTTCTGTTGCTGATCGAAATTGATATCTGCACTGCGCGTCAGGCGTTCAGACGGTGAACCAATCACCCAGCCGACCACTTTGCCGTTGCTGGTGGTGATACTACGGCGGGAACCATCCTGCGGCACCGGAGCGCGAGGGCCGATCATCACCCGGTATTGCTGATCGATAATCCAGAACTGCGTGCGCCAGCCGTGGGGCGGTAGCTGGTTATTTGAATCGGGATTCTGCTCCAGTGAGCGCAGGATATTGAACACCAGCTTATTGTTATTGCGCAGAAAGTCCCAGTTACCGTGCTGCTCGTACTGTTCTCCCAGCGCATCGCCCAGCATCATCAGCCGCTGCTCATTGCCGCGCTTAATATAATCAATAAAGCCGTGCTCAAAGCTGAGTCTGACCCCCCAGTGCATGGTGATCAGCACCAGCATGCAGGTGGAAAAAATCGCCGCGAACAGTTTAGCGGTGATGCCGATACGTAATTTTGCCAGCATTAAGGCTTTCTCCTGCGCGGCAGTAGCGCGTTGGGGTGAGTCTCTTTGGGGACACGCCAGAAAACAAAGACCGGCAGGGCAATAATCAGCGCCACACACAGCCAGGTATAGATAAACGCCTGGGCGATCTGCGGGCTGCCGCCGATCGCCTGATGCCCGAAGGTGCCCAGCAACAATCCGGCAATGGTTACACCGATACTCATCGACAGCTGCATTACCATCGACAGCAGGCTGTTGCCGCTGCTGGCAAGATCATCGGGCAGCTCTTTCAGCGTGAGGGTATTCATTGCCGAGAAGCGGATGGCGTTCAGCATCCCCTGTAAAAACAGCACTACCGGCAGCAGCGCATGCCAGCCCATAAACGCAACGGCGGGGAACAGCAGCACTACCAGCGCCAGTCCAAGCGTGGATCCCATCAGCACATGGCGGTAACCAAAACGGTTAACAATCTGTACCACGATGCGCTTCATGCCCATATTCCCCAGCACCATCGGGATCATCATTAAACCGGCGTGCAGCGGGCTGTAGCCCATGCCAATTTGCAGAAAAATTGGCGTCATAAATGGCAGCATTCCGCTGCCGATCCGCCCCGTCAGACTGCCAATCAAACCAATAGAGTAAATGCGGTTATCAAACAGCTTCAGACTGAACAGCGCCGCGTCGTTGTTGCGCGCATGCAGCAGATAAAACAGCAGGCTGAACACACCCACCAGAATCAGCAGGCACAGCAGCAGGGGGGAGATCCCGGAGCCGCGCTGGCCGTCAAGCGCCAGGGTTAATGTGGCCATACCGGCCGCCAGCAGCAGGTAGCCGGTAAAATCGAAGCGCCGGGTTTGCAGGGTAAAGTTCGACATCAGCATCAGCGTGGCAATGGCCCCGATAATGCCTACCGGAATATTGATCAGGAAAATCCAGTGCCAGCTGGCGTACTCAACCAGTACGCCCCCCAGCGCCGGGCCGAGCAGCGGGCCAATTTGTCCGGGCAGAGTAACAAAGGTCATCGCCGCCATATATTCAGCGCGCGGCACCAGCTTCATTACCGTTAACCTGCCCACGGGAACCATCATCGCTCCGCCAATGCCCTGCAACACCCGCGACAGTAACAGCTGATCGAGGGTGGCGGAGAGCGCACAGCAGAGCGAACCTGCGCTGAACAGCACAATCGCGCTGAAGAATACATTGCGCACCCCGAAGCGGTCTGCCAGCCAGCCGCTGATCGGTAGCATCACTGCCACCGTCAGCACGTAGGAAACAATCACCGAATGCATATTCAGCGGGCTTTGATGCAGGCTGACTGCCATTGAGGGCAGGGCGGTATTGACGATGGTGGTGTCCAGCGTCTGCATAAAGAAACCGAAGGCGACAATCCACAGCTGCCAGCGCACGGAGGCGGGAGGGGCGGTCATGGCATCAGCTTTCCTCTGTCACAGGGTGGAAGCGGGGTTTACGTCGCAGTTTATCCATATACAGATAGACTACCGGTGTGGTGTAGAGCGTCAGCAACTGGCTCATTACCAGCCCGCCGACAATGGTGATCCCCAGCGGCTGGCGCAGCTCGGCACCATCACCGCTGGTCAGCACCAGCGGCAGTGCGCCAAACAACGCCGCAAGCGTGGTCATCATGATCGGGCGGAAGCGCAGCAGGCTGGCCTCGAAAATCGCCTCACGCGCCGTCATCCCGCCGATACGCTGGGCGTTGAGGGCGAAGTCGACCATCATAATGGCGTTCTTCTTCACGATGCCGATCAGCAGCAGGATACCGATTAGCGCAATCAGGCTGAACGGCGCATTAAACAGCTCCAGGGCCAGCAGCGCACCCACTCCTGCGGAAGGCAGGGTAGAGAGGATCGTCAGCGGATGAACATAGCTCTCATACAGGATCCCCAGCACGATATATACCGTGGCGATCGCCGCAACAATTAGCCATAGCTGGCTGCTTTGCGTCTGCTCAAATACCGCAGCTGTTCCGGCAAAGCTGCCGCGTACGCTGGACGGTACGCCCAGAGCGGTAATGCTGCGGTCAATGGCGGCAGAGGCCTGCGACAGGGAGACACCCTCCGGCAGGTTGAATGAAATCGTTGAGGCGGCAGAAAGCCCCTGATGGTTGACCGACAGCGGTGAGTTGGCCGGCTGCCATTTAGCAAACGACGACAGCGGGATTGATTTCCCCTCGCTGTTAATCACATACATCTGGTTAAGGGCGCTGATATCCTGGGTATAGCGCGGGTCGACCTCCATCACCACTTTATACTGGTTCAGCGGCTGATAGATGGTGGAGATCTGCCGCTGCCCGAAGGCGTTATTCAGCAGGTTATTAGCATCCGCCACATCAATGCCAAGGCGTGCCATACTGGCTCGATCGTAGGTCAGCGCCATTTCCGAGCCTTTATCTTCCTGGTCAGAGTTAACGTCGGCGAGTTCGGGCAGGGCAGCAAAGGCGCGGCGTATTTTCGGCTCCCACTCGCGCAGATCGTCCAGGTTGTCTGACAGCAGCGTGTACTGATATCCGGCGTTAGACTCGCGTCCGCCTACGCGGATATCCTGTACCGCCATCAGGAACAGATTCGCTCCCGGCTCTTTTGCCAGCTTGCCGCGCAGACGGGCGATCACCTGCTGGGCATTTTCGCTACGTTCACTGAGCGGCTTCAGTGAGATAAACATCGACCCGCTGTTGGTACGTGAACCCCCGGTAAAGCCCACCACGCTCTCTACAGCCGGATCCGCATGAACGATACGCATAAAATCTTCCAGCTTGCCGCGCATCGACTGGAACGAGATGCTCTGGTCAGCCTGAATAAAGCCCATCAGCCGCCCGGTGTCCTGCTCCGGCATAAAGGTTTTCGGAATAGAAATATAGAGGTAAACGGTCAGCGCAATGGTGGCGAGAAACACCAGTAGCGTCCAGCGCGCATGATCCATCACCCGATGCAGCGTGCGGCCATAGCCCTGCTGAACCGCCAGCAGCACCCGGCCAAAACCGCGAATGCGTGGTTGTGTATGTTGCGCTTTATTGCGCAGCAGCCATGCGCACATCATTGGCGTCAGGGTAACGGAGATCACCAGGGAGATGGCTATTGCCACCGAGAGCGTGACGGCAAACTCCTTGAAGAATCGGCCAATAATGCCGCCGAGCATCAGCAGTGGAATAAATACGGCTATCAGTGAAATGCTCATGGATACCACGGTAAAGCCGACTTCCCGCACCCCCTGCAAGGCCGCCTGTAGCGGCTTTACACCGGCTTCAACGTGGCGGGAGATATTTTCCAGCACCACGATCGCATCGTCGACCACAAAGCCCGTTGCCACGGTCAGCGCCATCAGCGAAAGATTATTCAGGCTGAAGCCGCACAGATACATGGCGGCAAAGGTGCCGATTAGCGATACGGGTACCGCCACCGCCGGGATCAGCGTTGCACGGCCAGATCTCAGGAAGGCAAACACCACCAGAATCACCAGGCCAACTGATATTGCCAGCGACTGCTCCACCTCATGCAGGGATGCACGTATCGTCGGGGAACGATCCTGCGCCACCTCAAGCTTGATCGACGCGGGAATAATCTGGCTCAGTTCCGGAATTTTTCCTCGAATGCGGTCAACGGTATCAATGATATTGGCTTCCGGTGCTTTGCGGATCAGCAACAGAATAGCCGGACGGGCATTGGACATCCCGGCGTTGCGCACATCTTCCACTGAATCAGATACGGTGGCGACATCCTGCAGGCGCACGGCTGCGCCGTTATTGTAATGCACCACCAGCGGCTGATATTCGGCGGCGGTTTTCAGTTCATCGTTCGTCTTCAGCCACCAGCGCTGGTGGTTATCTTCGATGGCTCCCTGAGGTTTACGTACGTTAGCACTGGCAATGGCAGTACGCACCGCATCCAGCGATACGCCCTGGTTGAACAGCGCCTGCGGATTAAGATCGACGCGCACCGCCGGGAGTGAGCTGCCGCCAACGGTGACATCGCCTACGCCGTCAATTTGCGACAGTTTTTGCGCCAGCTGGGTTGAGGCATAGTCATACAGCTGCCCCGGCGACCAGGTGTCTGAGGTCAGCGTCATAATCATAATCGGCGCATCAGAGGGGTTAGCTTTACGATAGGTAGGCCGGCTTGGCATGCCGGTGGGCAGCAGGCTCTGGGCGGCGTTTATCGCCCCCTGTACATCGCGGGCAGCACCGTTAATGTCGCGCTCGAAATCAAACACAAGGATAATTCGTGTGCTGCCAAGCGAACTGGTAGAGGTCATTTCGCTGATCCCGGCCACCCGTCCCAGAGCGCGTTCCAGCGGTGTGGCAACCGAGGATGCCATGGTTTCCGGCGAGGCCCCTGGCAGTGAGGCGCTGACGACAATCACCGGGAAATCCACCTGCGGCAGCGGTGAAACCGGCAGCAGACGGAAACCCAGAATCCCGGCCAGCAGGATCGCCACGGTCAGCAGCGTGGTGGCGATGGGGCGATGAATAAACAGGGCGAAAAATTTCACTCTGCCTCCCGACGAGTCAGGCGGCGGGTAGCCCGCGACAGACGGTCAAACAGCAGATAGATCACCGGAGTGGTGAACAGCGTCAGCACCTGGCTGACAATCAGTCCCCCCACCATGGCGGTACCAAGAGGGCGACGCAGCTCGGCCCCAACGCCGGTACTCAGCATCAGCGGCAGCGCACCGAACAGCGCCGCCAGAGTGGTCATCAGGATCGGGCGGAAACGCAGCAGGCACGCCTGATAGATCGCCTCATACGGCGTCATACCCTGTTCGCGTTCGGCGGCCAGCGCAAAGTCGATCATCATGATGGCGTTCTTTTTCACAATGCCAATCAGCAGAATGATGCCGATAATGGCAATCACATCCAGCTCGCTACCGCTCAACAGCAGCGCCAGCAGAGCGCCGACTCCGGCGGTAGGCAGCGTGGAGAGAATGGTCACCGGGTGAATAAAGCTCTCATACAACACGCCCAGCACGATATACATCGCCACCACCGCAGCAACAATCAGCCAGACGGTGCTGGAGAGTGCGGCCTGGAAGGCGAGGGTGCTACCCTGGAACTGGGTCATAATCTCGGATGGCATCGCCAGATCCTGTTCGGTCTGAGTGATGGCATTTACCGCCTGCTCCAGTGAATAACCCTCGCTGACGTTAAATGAGAAGGTAGTCGACGGGAACTGGTCGAGGTGATTAATGCTTAATGCGCCGTGGCGCTGCTCAACGCTGGCAATGGCGCTGAGTGGTACGCTGCCACCATCAGTGCTGTTCAGGCGTATGGATTGCAGTGCTGCCAGTCCGGGGGTGGCTGCGGTATCGTGCTCCAGCACGACGCGATACTGGTTGGCCTGGGTATAGATCGTTGATATCAGCCGCTGACCAAAGGCGTTATACAGCGCGTTATCCACATCGGCCATTGAGATGCCGAGGCGGCTGGCGCTGTCACGATCGACGCGGATATAGGCTTCCAGCCCCTGATCCTGCCAGTCGCTGCTGATCTCTTTTAACTCGGGCCGCTTAACCAGCTCTGCCTGGAGTTTAGGTACCCAAAGACTGAGAGAGTCCAGCGATCCGGCCTGCAAGGTAAACTGATACTGGGTGCGGCTGGCCTGGGTATCAATAGTCAGATCCTGCACCGGTTGCAGCCAGAGATTAACTCCGGGGATCTGTGCTGTCTGCTGTTGCAGTCGGGCAATCACCGCCGGGATGCGATCTGCGCGCTCATTCAGCGGCTTAAGATTAATTTGCAGCCTTCCGCTGTTCAGCGCCGCGTTTGTGCCGTCAACGCCGACAAACGAAGTCAGGCTCTGCACCGCTGGATCTTTCATTATCACCGACGCTACAGCCTGCTGGCGCTGTGCCATATTGCTGTAGGAGACTGACTGCGGTGCCTGTATTGAACCCTGAATAATGCCGTTATCCTGCAAGGGGAAGAAGCCCTTCGGGATCACCATCCACAGCACGACGGTAAGCGCCATGGTGCCGAACGCCACACCGAGCGTCAGCCACTGATGTTTCAGCACCGTCTGCAACATGCGACCATAGCGGGCAATTATCCGCTCGAATAGCGCTTCGCTGGCACGTGAAAAGCGGTTCTGCCTGCGCAGTGACTCAACGCTTAACATGCGCGCGCACATCATTGGCGTCAGGGTTAATGAAACGAAGGCGGAGATAAGAATTGCCACCGCCAGAGTAACGGCGAATTCGCGGAACAGGCGGCCGACAATATCACCCATAAACAGCAGTGGGATCAGTACCGCTATCAGCGAGAAAGTTAACGAGATAATGGTAAAGCCAATTTCGCCCGCACCTTTCAGCGCCGCCGTTAGCGGTTTTTCGCCTTTTTCGATATAGCGCGAGATGTTTTCGATCACCACGATGGCATCGTCAACCACAAAGCCGGTGGCGATGGTCAGCGCCATCAGCGTCAGGTTATTCACCGAGAAACCGAAGAAATACATTGCAGCAAATGTGCCGATCAACGACAGCGGGACAGCAACGGCAGGAATAATCGTGGCTGCCACGTTACGCAGGAACAGATAGATAATCATCACTACCAGCGCCAGAGCCAGCAGCAGTTCAAACTGCACATCGTTTACCGAGGCGCGAATATTAGTTGTGCGGTCGGTCAGCAGCTGCACTTCAACGGATTTTGGCAGTGACGCGGTGAGGGCAGGCAGCATCCGGCGAATATTGTCGGCGGTGGCGATGATATTTGCCCCCGGCTGACGCTGGATATTCAGGACGATGGCGGGCTGACGGTTAGCCCAGGCACCGAGCCAGCTGTTTTCCGCTCCCTGTTCCACCGTGGCGACATCACCAAGCCGCACCGGTGCACCATTCTGGAAGCTGACAATCAGCTGTCGGTAGCCTTCGGCGGTTTTGATCTGGTCATTAGCGGACAGAGTAATTGACCGTTCCGGCCCATCCAGGCTCCCTTTTGCTGAGTTAACGTTCGCGTTACTGATAGCGGTGCGCACCGTCTCGCTGGTGATATTCATCGCCGCCAGCGCCTGGGCGTTAAGCTTCACCCGCACGGCCGGGCGCTGGCCGCCGGAGAGAGTAACCAGACCGACGCCGGAAACCTGCGATATTTTCTGCGCAACGCGGGTTTCCACCATATCCGCAACCTGCGTCATCGGCAGGCTGGTGGTGGTGACAGCCAGAGTCATAATCGGCGGATCGGCCGGATTGACCTTGCTGTAGACCGGCGGGTTAGGCAGATCGGTGGGCAGCAGATTAGTGGCTGCATTAATGGCAGCCTGCACTTCCTGTTCGGCGACATCCAGCGGCAGCGCGAGCTGGAACTGGAGGGTGACCACGGAGGCCCCGCCGGAACTCTGCGAAGCCATCTGCTTGAGGCCGGACATCTGGCCAAACTGGCGCTCCAGTGGCGCAGTAATGGCTGATGTCACGACATCCGGGCTGGCCCCGGGATAGAGGGTGACGACCTGAATAGTGGGATAGTCGACTTCCGGCAGCGCTGAAACCGGCAGGGCACGATAGCCGATAATCCCCGCCAGCAGAATGGCGATCATCAGCAGCGTGGTCGCAACCGGACGCAGAATAAACTGGCGGGACGGGCCGCCGCCTGGCGTTGGGGGCATAACCTGCATCAGTCGCTGGCTCCCTTCGCCGGTTGAGCAATTTTACCCGAGGTGAGCGGTGTGGCCTGCGAGGCAACCACTTCTACTTTAGCTCCTTCGGTCAGGCGATCGATGCCGTCGGTCACCACTTTTTCACCGGCTTCCAGCCCGGCTTTGATCACTACTTTTTCGCTGTCCTGGAATTCGATAGTGACAATTTTCTTACTCACTTTATTGTCGCTGTTCACCACCCAGACAAAGCTGCCTTCGTTACCCATTTGCAGGGCGGCTGCCGGGATGACAATCGCATCCTGTAGGGTGCTGACCTTCAGGCGGGCGTTAACAAACTGATTGGGGAACAGGCGGTCATCCAGATTATCAAAGCGGGCTTTCAGCTTAACGGTTCCGGTGGTGGTATCAATCTGGTTATCCATACTCAGCAGCGTACCGTTTGTCAGCAGCGTTTTATTACTGCGATCCCAGGCTTCAACCGGCACCGCGCCTGTTTTTTGCGCGCTGATGATCGCTGAAATATCACTTTCCGGCAGGCTGAAGATCAGGTCGATAGGATGGGTCTGGGTAATCACCACAATTCCGGTGGTATCGCCGCTGCTGATATTGTTGCCGATATCGACCTGTTTCAGGCCTACGCGCCCGTCAATTGGTGAGGTGACACGGCTGTAAGTGAGATTCAGACGGGCGCTGGCCACATTGGCTTCATCAGCTTTAATGGTGCCGAGGGTTTCACTGACCAGCGAGCGCTGGGTGTCCAGCTCCTGCTGTGAGACCAGGTTGGTTTTCGCCAGCTTCTCAAAACGCGCCAGGTCGCGGCGGGCATTGGCGAGGGTTGCCTGGCTTTTTGCCAGCTGTCCTTCGGCCTGCAACAGCGCTACCTGATAAGGGCGCGGGTCAATCTCTGCCAGCAGCTGTCCGGCTTTCACCTGCTGCCCTTCAGTAAAATGTATTGCCACCAGATAGCCGTCAACCCGGCTGCGCAGCGTTACGGTATTAGCCGCCGTTACCGTACCCAGCCCCGAAAGATACTGCGGAACGCTCTGGCGTACGGCTTCTGCTGCCTGCACTGGTGCCATGGCCGCGCCCATTGCGCCACCGCGCCGCCCTCCGCCCTGCTTGCCTTTACCTGGTGATTGCTGTGCACCTGCGGCAGGCTGTGGCTGGGAAACGCTACTGTGGCTGTACCACCAGTATCCGCCTCCCGCTATCAGCGCGACGGCGATAACCAGGGGAATAAGAGGGAAACGACGCGGTGTTTTCATGTTTAATAGCTCTCAGTGAACCGGGTACATACCCAGGCAGGACAAAAAGGTGTCCCGAATTTTATTAGAATAGCGAATGCTGACCGCTGAAAAATGAAGGAATTAAGGATAACTGTATAGTTATACGCTGTCGCGTCGGTCAAATACGTTTTTTTTCCCTGACGCAAATCGATTGCCATAAATGAACGAAGCGCGCTCAGGGTTCTTTGTTAGACTAATACCCGTCACACTTTATATTCAGGGTATAGCGACTGCATTATTGACTTACAATCAGGAGAATCATTATGAGTACTTTAGAACATCGCCAGCTGGGCCGTTCAGGGCTTCAGGTTCCGGTGCTGACCTTTGGTGGTAATGTATTCGGCTGGACTATCGATGAAAAGACCTCGTTTTCTCTGCTCGACGCATTGCTGGAAAAAGGACTCTATTTTATTGATACCGCAGATGTCTATTCGCGCTGGGCGCCGGGCAACGCTGGCGGCGAATCGGAAGTGATAATCGGCAACTGGTTAAAAAAGAGCGGCAAACGCGACAAGATTGTGCTTGCCACTAAAGTCGGTATGGATCTGGGCGACGGCAAAACCGGCCTGGCACCAAAATATATTCGTCAGGCGGTAGAAGCTTCGCTCACACGTCTGCAAACTGATTATATCGATCTGTATCAGGCACACCGCGATGACTCAGATACGCCCTTACAGGAGACGCTGGCAGCCTTCGATGCGCTGATCAAAGAGGGTAAAGTGCGCGCTATCGGTGCCTCAAACTACTCCGACGACCGCCTGCGTGAGGCGCTGAAAGTCAGTGCTGATAATGGCCTGGCACGTTATGAAACCCTGCAACCAGAATATAACCTCTACGATCGTGAAAATTACGAGAGCGGGCTGGAGCAGGTGGCAGAAGAACACGGTCTTGGAGTGATTAACTACTATTCGCTTGCCAGCGGCTTCCTCAGCGGTAAATACCGCAGCAAAGCGGACGCGGCGAAAAGCGCCCGTGGTCAGGGGGTGGTCGATAAGTATCTGAACGACCGCGGTCTGAAGATAATTAACGCGCTGGTGCAGGTAGCAGAAACCCATCATGCTTCCCCGGCACAGGTGGCGCTGGCGTGGCAGATCGCCCGTCCGTCGATCACGGCACCGATTGTCAGTGCGACCTCGCTCGATCAGGTTGATGAGCTGGCGAAGGCGGCGGTACTGAAGCTGAAAGAAGAGGATCTGCGTCTGCTGTCGGAAGTGAGCAGCTATTAATGTTTGCGGGTCAGGCGTGCCTGACCCCTACCAGTCCGTCAACACCGCAGCAAGGGTCAGGCGTGCCTGACCCCTACCAGCCCGGTAACACCGCAGCAAGGGCAGGCGTGCCTGACCCCTACCAGTCCGGTAACACCGCAGCAAGGGCAGGCGTGCCTGACCCCTACCAGTCCGGCAACACCGCAGCAAGGGCAGGCGTGCCTGACCCCTACCAGTCCGGCAACACCGCAGCAAGGGTCAGGCGTGCCTGACCCCTACCAGCCCGGCAACACCGCAGCCAAGGGCAGGCGTGCCTGACCTCGCGGCAGTCAACACACCTGTAGTGCGAAAGATGTAGGGGATTAGCGGAACATAACCTGCGCCCAGCGCGCCAGTCCTGCGGTCACTGAGCCGAAATCATCGCCGCTGGTCAGCGGGATATCGGGTAACTGCTGTTGCAGCGCGGCACGTAGCACAGGCGATCGTGCGCTGCCGCCGGTCAGGTAAATCACGTCAGGACGGGTGCCGCTGGTGTTTAATGCCAGCGTGACCTGCTCCTGGATGCGCTCCAGCGGCTGGCTGATAGCAGCCTGAAATGCAGCCACGCTGATATCTGTTTCCAGCCCGTTATCGATAAAGTTCATCGCCGTCAGCACCGTATCGCGATCGGAGAGAGCGATTTTGCTCTCCTCTGCCGCCCGCACCAGACGGTAGCTCAAACGCTGCTGCCATACTTTCAGCAGACGCTGCACTTTAAGCGGCTCGGAGGCATCGCGGATCAGATCCTGCAACTGTTTGCGCGATGCTGTTGCGTAGAAGTCGCTCTGTGCCGGAACGTCATTGATCGCCACCGCATTCCACCACGGCAGGGCGGGCAGGCCGGTACCTTTCACGGTTTCACCACCAAGCCCCAGCAGCGGCATCAGCTCTTTAAAAGCCAGCATAATATCCAGGTCGTTACCGCCAACGCGGCAGCCGCTGTGGCCGAGCAGGCTGTCGCCGCGATCGGCTTTATCGTGCCACTGTGGCCCCATCAGCAGCATTGAGCAGTCGGTGGTGCCCCCGCCGATATCCACAACCAGCACGCGGGTCTCTTTATCAAGTGTTGATTCAAAATCCAGCCCGGCAGCCACCGGTTCAAACTGGAAGATCACATCCTTGAATCCGGCACGGCTTGCTGCACGTGCCAGAATACCTTCTGCCTGCTGGTTGGCCTCATCGCCGCCCAGCCCCTGGAAGTTGACCGGGCGGCCAATTACTGCCTGAGTTACGCTGTCGTTCAGGCTGCTTTCTGCCGTCTGACGAATATGCAGCATGGTCGCGCACACCAAGTCTTCAAAGAAAGCGACCTGCTGTGGCTTCAGTCCACTGGCTCCGAGGAAGGATTTGGGGGATTTTACAAACCACACATCTTCCGGGTCATCCATATACTGAGCCAGTGAGGCGAGACCAAATTTAACGCTGGCAGGCAGAACCTCAATATCTTCTTCGCGATTAAAAGCCAGAGCGCGACGCAGCAGCGCCTGGTTTTCTGCCTGCGGGGTTGGAACCTGATGATGACGGAAAAGCCATTCGCTTACTGCATCACGGGTTGGCGCACACAGCATTGAGGGTAAATAGGGCGAGCCCTGCTCTAACGGCAGCAGCCTGGGTGCGCCGTTTTCCATAATGGCAATTGAGCAGTTTGCCGTACCGTAGTCGAAACCGATAAACATCGTTTCCTCCGCTGAGTGTGAAAAAAGGGGGCGACTTTAGCCTGAGTGCGGTATCGGCGCAAGCGGCAAAATAAGGTTTACTCAGACTACTTTTATTTATCCGGCAGCTTTGTATAGAATCGCGCCCACAAAACGGAATAACCGCCCGGTCATTTGGCCAGTGGCATGGAGATGCATGTGAGCTGGTCTGTACTGTTGCTGCTGGTGGCGTTGATGATTGCTCCACTATTACTGGGGATTACTGCGCTGGTGTTATTGCTACGCTGGCGGCATTCCCGCTCGCGCTGGGTTCTGCTGGCGCTGCTGGTACCACAAAGCCTGATCGTTGCATTATTACTCTGGCCGGGCGGGCTGCGTGTTGTGGAGTTTTCCCGTGAGATCCTGCTGCTGCTGGTGACCTTAATTGCCTGGCTGACGCTGTTACTGACGCGCTGGCAGCGAAGTCACGCAGCTCCTCTCCATGCGCTGGTTACCGGCTGGCTACTTTTTATCGTGTTTTGCGCCACGTTCTGGTTTGATCCGGGCCACCAAAGCACCATGAGCTGGACGCGTCACGAAAAGCAGATGCAGCACAATCTGGCGCTGCTGGAGCAGGGCGCGCGTACACAGCTCGACAGACTGCCGGATAACAGCGCCCGTGAACTTTTCTACCGGGCGGCGGCCAGGGACTATCCGGAGCAGACGCTACGCTATTTTATTCGCCGGGGCCTGTCACCGCTAGAGAAGACAGAGTACGGATTTACCCCCCTCAGCAAGGCGATCGAAAGCCATAATGCGGTGGCCGTTAAGCTGTTTCTTGCGGTGCTGACGCCAGCAGAAATCCAGGCGTTGTCCTTTGATTACGATCCGCTGCGCGACCTGCGTCTTGATCCCCCAGAGGGAGAGACGCGCCAGCGGCAGTTTTATAACACCATGGCGCTGTTATTAAAGGCGCGCCCCGACTGGATCCACCCGCGCGATCGATCCAGCCCGTCGTATATGACCACGGCGCTTTTCACCGGAGCTGGCCCGACTGCTGATTTCCTGCTGGCGTACCTGCCAGCGCCGGAAGGTCTCTGGCGGCTGATGCTGCTGGCATTGAATGATGATACGCCAGCGCTGATGGCCGCGCTGCGTCAGCAGCCGTCGCAGCTGGAACAGACGATCTCTGACGGTGCCGGGCGCAGTCTGTTTCTGATGGCGTGGATGATAAAGTATGCCCCGCAGCAAACCCGCACAGCGCTGCTGAACAGCAAGCTGATCATCTGGGATAATTTCCGGCGGCCGGAAGGTAACAACCAGCAGGGTGAGATGAGCAATACGCTGATAGATGAAGCCCGGGGCAACTGGCGTTTTCGCGATGAGTCACCCAGCGTGCTGCAACAGGTACTGATAAGCGCGATTGCCCAGGGCGTGACCCTGTCGCCCACGCAGATGCTGGCCGTGTTCCGCTACGAAGATGAGCCTGAGACTCTGAATATGATGTTGAGTGCCGGGCTGGCGTGTGGCCCGCTAATGTCAGCCAGCGCGCAGCTGCTTACTGACTCCGCACAGGATAGCAAAGTGCGGCGCTGGATCGGCGACGCCTGTCTGCATCGCTGAACAGGGAGCCACAGCAGGTGCAGATGAGGTTATTTAATCGCGAAGTGGCTGTCGGTCAGCAAGGCGGATAGCGGCTGACGTGGTGCGATAACGTCCCCCCACACCGTATTGATGCCGATGGTTGAGAGCGTATCCAGCGCCACCGGCAATTTTACTGGCCCGGCAAGGGTATTAATCCCCAGCCGCTGGGCGTGACCGTGAATAATCGACACCATCATCTCGTCCATCAGATTGCAGTGCACGTTAGCTACCAGTTCGCTGGCGAGGATCAGGTAATCGATCTCGTCTGCCGGTAGCTGGTTAAATGCATCAAGATTAAGGCCGAAATCGCGCAGCACAATGCGGCTTCCGGCGGCACGCAGACGGCTGATATTTTGGTGCAATATCTCATCACACTGGCTCAGTACATCAGCATTGATGGCAAACCAGATGGCGTCAGGCGGCACGTTATAGCGCGTAAATTCTGCCAGCGTATCGTTAATAAAAGTGCTATCGCGCAGGCCGAACCCGGAGAGCGGCAGCGCCAGCGTTAACCCCCTGCTGATAGTCCCCTGTGCATAATTCTGGAAAAACTCTCTGATCAGTTTACGGTCAAGGGCAACAAATAGATCGCTGTCATGCAGCCCTGTGCGGAAACTGACCTCGTCAATCTCGTGCCCTTCAGGAGTAAACAGCTGCATTTCAGCCAGGTAAAAACTGCTGGCAAGAGTTCTTCCCGGTGGGGCGGCGGCCCACACCTGTAACAGCATCGGCTGTTGAGCAATAATCTGCTCATTTTCAATACGGTTCATCACCGGTTTCAGCCGCTTCAGCAGATGGCTTTCATAGGTGGAAAGCTGGCCACGGCCATTATGCTTGGCGTTATAACAGGCCAGGTCAGCCTGCGCCATCAGTTCACTGGCGCTGGAGTTTTCCGGGCTGATCTGCGTCAGTCCTGCGCTGGCACCGACGTGATGTGTGCGGTTTTCCCACAGGAAGTCGTACTCATTGACTGCCTGCACAATACGCCTGATCGCTTCGCTGGCTTGCGATAATGAGCACTCTGCCAGCAGTACGCCGAATTCATCGCCACCGAGGCGGGCGAGGAAATCGCCAGCGCGCAGATGGCGCTGCATGACGCCGGAAATTTCACGCAACAGTGAGTCGCCTGCCGCATGCCCTGCGGTGTCGTTAACCGCCTTAAAACGATCGAGATCGATAAAGACCAGCACATGCTGCTTTTGTGCAGTGCAGGAGAGGATCAGGCGTTTTAACTGATGCTCGAAGCTTACGCGGTTCGGCAGACGGGTGAGCATATCGTGAGAGGCGCTGTAGCTCAGTCGCTTCAGCATTTCACGGGATTCGCTCACATCCTGAATCACCATCACGCTACCGATATTTTCCCCGGTCAGCTTCTTCAGCGGTGACAGACTGTAATGGATGGCAAACTGCTCACCAGCGCGGTTGTGCAGCACCAGTTCTGTATCCATCTCGCCAGGATTTTTTTGCAGAGGAAGATCGCACAACATCAGATTCTCGCGCGCAGGGCCATTGCTGCCCTGGGTAATACGCAGAATTTCGCTGATGGGTCTGCCCGATGCCTGATGCTGTAGCCAACCGCTCATTTTTTCTGCCACCGGATTCATAAAGATAACGCGCATCTCTTCGTCGGTGCTGATCACTGCCTCGTCGATGGCATCGAGCGTAATATGCATACGCTCTTTCTCCTCATGGAGCGCATCGGTAAGCTGACGGAGGGGGGTGATATCCTGATTAATACCCAGCATCCGTTCGACTTCACCTTTTTCATCCAGCACGACGCTGCACTGAGCGCGAATATGACGTATACCGATATCCGTTTCGATACGGAATTCAATATCCACTGGCAAGGTGGTTTTTATCGCATCTTCAAAGGCTCTGACTGCGGCGCTGCGGTCGGCGCTATGCAGGCTGTCAACCCAGTTCTGATAGCTGGCATGGGAATTAGTCGGAAGCCGGTATATCTGGAACATGCGTTTATCCCAGCTCATGACACCGCTTTGCAGATCCCACTCCCATACGCCAATCCCGCCAGCTTCGTTGGCCAGTGTGATGCGCTCCATCAGCCGCTGGTTCACTTTCTCCGTCTTTATAAGATCCGAGATATCCTCTATTTGCGAAATAAAATAGAGCGGTACCTGTTCACTATCGCGTACCAGTGACACCGTCAGCAGTGCCCAGAGGATCTGCCCGTCTTTACGAAAGTAGCGCTTCTGCATGCTGCAGCTTTCAACTTCACCCGCCAGCAGGGTTTTGACGTTTGCCAGATCGGCAGGGAGGTCTTCCGGCGGAGTAATATCTTGAAAAGTGAGCGCATACAGCTCGGCCGGCGTATAGCCAAGCAGGCGGCAGAGTGATTTGTTGGCCTGTAACCACTGACCTTTGACGGAGACCAGCGCCATACCGATGGCGGAGTATTCCATGGCATGGCGAAAACGCGTCTCGCTTTCAGAGATATTTTTGCGTTCTTCGCGAAACGAATGCATCACCAGCGTCATCATATGACTGGGGATCAGCGCCAGCAGGAAGGGGATCCACGGCATCGATTCCAGCGCCTGAAAATGAGAGGTATCACCAGGGATTAGCTTCAGTGCCAGCATTAGCGACATCATCGAGATGGTCGCCATATAGATCACAAAGGCTTCAAAACGTGGCAGCCGGACTGCGCTATAAAACAGAATGAGTACAACCGCAGTAAACGGCCAGGGAATATAGCGCAGGGAGAACCAGCACAGGATGAGCGTTACCATCAGCGTCAGCAGCGTCTCAAACAGCACATTCTGGCGCAGATGCCTGCGCACATAATCGCGCTGCCACAGCATACAGACCGGGCCAAAGGCCAGCATGCCGATCGCCTCAGAGAGAGTCCAGGTGGTGAAGAAATGCAACGAAAAATTACCTTCTACATTTGATAACCAGCTTGCCAGCAGACCGCCCAGCAGCGGGGTAAACAGGCCGACAGTGAGCATCATTTTGCACCAGCTGAACAGCGAGTTTAGCGGGGCATCGCGATCGAGCAGCCGGCGCAGCAGCATCCCGCCTGCCATGGCCTGAACAAGGTTGACCAGCGGAAATTTGAGATTGTAAGGTGAGGTGCCCAGCACGAGAGTATTCGCACAGATAATACCCAGAAGAGTTCCCAGCAGCAGCAGCGGGAGCTGATGTCTTGGGTTGCGAAAAATAACGATGGTCATCAGGGCGGTAGAGCACCACAGCGGCGAAATCTGGCCTGTGGTTTTAATCAGTTCCAGACAGTATACGGTGACGACAAAACTTAATAATCCCAATAGCAGGCCGTCTACCCACGTTGGGTTGAAGGGAGCTACACGCGTTAAAGTTTTTATCGTCATTACATATCCAGCACAGCGCCGAAATAGGCGGAATCTTAATATCTAGTAACATGCTAGCATAAGAAATAGACGATAAAGCGGCAAAACCAAAAGATCGCGTTATTCTGACGATTGAAGCAAAGAACTGGCGCCATTACTGGCGCAGTTTGAGCAGTTCCTCACGAGTCCATGCGTGGTCAATCCCGGCAATTTGCACCGACAGACGTTGCAGAAACTGTTGTGTGGTGGCAATACGCCCATGACCAATCAGCAGCAGCGGCAGCAGCAGGGCAATACCTAACTGCAAGGGCGAGAATCCTCGCGGACGAATGTGCCGATGCGCCACCAGAAATGCAGTGCTGAGAGAGAAGCCCAGCAGCAATCCGGTCACCACTTCACTGACGGAGTGATAGTCCAGCGCCAGGCGCGAAAGCCCCACCATCAGCGGGATGAGATATCCAATAGCCACCGCCGCGCCGCGCCAGACTGTCGCCAGGCGGCCGCTTAACAGCCAGAACATCACGGGCCAGAGAGTGGCTGACATTGCGCTATGGCCGCTGAATCCCGTGAAGTTGTAGCGTGCGCTGCCAATGCCAAAGCCAAGGAAGGCAATTTTTGACAGGCTGACCACGGCACCGGCGGTACAGAATGCCAGCACCCAGTACCAGGCTATACGTTTATTGTCGCTTTTCCAGTGGAGTAAAAACGCCATTATGGCAGCGGTGGGGATCAGCAACATGCTGTCGCCAAAGTAAGTCAAAATATGGACAAGATGCCAGGACACGCGTTTTCCTTTTTACTGTTTTTCTGCCCGTCAGTTTAACGATGAAAGTTATTGTCGCCTAACGGGAAAGTCTGAAAAGATCGCAGGCGCTTTTTTCTGGCATCAGCAGGGGTTACTCCCTATAATTGCGCCCGCTATACCCGTCATATTTCAAGCCGCAGGTGCATTGACCGGCATTATTTGCCTGCAATTTCAAATCTGCCGGGTATGCTTACCCTTATATTGTCTCAGAATCAGGTCTTTAATATATGACTGACAAGTCGCATCAGTGCGTCATCGTAGGTATCGCAGGCGCTTCAGCCTCGGGAAAAAGTCTTATTGCCAGCACGCTGTACCGTGAAGTGCGCGACCGCGTAGGTGATGAAAATATTGGCGTCATCCCCGAGGATGCCTACTACAAAGACCAGAGCCATCTCACCATGGAGGAGCGGGTCAAGACCAACTATGATCATCCCAGCGCCATGGATCACAATTTGCTGTTGCAGCATTTGCAGATGCTCAAAGCAGGGCAGCAGATTGAATTGCCGGTTTACAGCTACGTTGAACATACCCGTACAGAACAAACCATCTGCCTTAAGCCGAAGAAAGTGATTATCCTTGAGGGGATTTTATTACTGACGGATGCGCGCCTGCGTCAGGAGATGAATTTCTCTATCTTCGTGGACACCCCGCTGGACATCTGCCTGATGCGTCGTATGAAGCGCGATGTCAACGAGCGCGGGCGTTCAATGGACTCGGTGATGGCACAGTATCAGAAGACGGTGCGTCCAATGTTCCTGCAATTTATTGAACCTTCGAAACAATACGCCGATATCATCGTGCCGCGCGGCGGAAAAAACCGTATTGCCATTGATATCCTGAAAGCAAAAATTAATCAGTTCTTCGAGTAATCGAAGCGTTTGCCGGAGTACCTCATGAGATTATGTGACCGCGATATAGAAGCCTGGCTTGATAACGGAAAGCTGGATATTGATCCCCGCCCGCCGGTGGAACGTATCAATGGTGCAACCGTTGATGTGCGCCTGGGCAATCAGTTCCGCACTTTTCGCGGTCATACGGCTCCTTTTATTGATTTGAGTGGCCCTAAAGACGAAGTGAGTGCGGCGCTGGATCGGGTGATGAGCGATGAGATTGTGCTGCCGGAAGGTGACGCGTTCTATCTGCATCCCGGTGAGCTGGCGCTGGCCGTAACGCTGGAGTCGGTGACGCTGCCGGATAACCTGGTGGGCTGGCTGGATGGCCGCTCTTCACTGGCGCGTCTTGGTCTGATGGTTCACGTGACCGCTCACCGTATTGATCCAGGCTGGCAGGGCCGGATTGTGCTGGAGTTCTATAATTCAGGTAAACTGCCGCTGGCACTGCGTCCAGGTATGCTGATTGGCGCACTCAGTTTTGAACCGTTGTCTGGCCCGGCAGCCCGTCCGTATAACAGCCGACAGGATGCGAAATACAAAGGTCAGCAGGGTGCGGATGCCAGCCGTATTGATAAAGACTGATACGCTATTATCAGTAAGCGACCGTGCTGAGTGAGCCAGCGCCGCTGTAAACTGACAATGAGTGGTTAAACCCTTTAGATTTCAGCTTGCAGCCAGGCGGCAACTGAGCAAGTCCCCGGGAGCTTACAGCAGTAAGTGACCGGGGCGAGGGAAGGAAGCCCGCGCCGCTGTAAACTGACAATGAGTGGTTAAACCCTTTAGATTTCAGCTTGCAGCCAGGCGGCAACTGAGCAAGTCTCCGGGAGCTTGCATCAGTAAGTGACCGGGGCGAGGGAAGGAAGCCCGCGCCGCTGTAAACTGACAATGAGTGGTTAAACCCTTTAGATTTCAGCTTGCAGCCAGGCGGCAACTGAGCAAGTCCCCGGGAGCTTACATCAGTAAGTGACCGGGGCGAGGGAAGGAAGCCAACACCGCTGCAAACTGAAAGATGAAGGGTTTAAGGAGAAGGCATGAAAAGATTTATTACCACCCTTGCCATACTTTTGGTGGTGATGGTGGCTGGCATGACCGCTCTGGTTGTGTTGGTCAATCCTAATGATTTTCGCGCCTACATGGTTCGTCAGGTGGAGCAGCATAACGGCTACAAGCTGGCGATTAATGGTGATCTGCGCTGGCACGTCTGGCCGCAGCTAAGTATTCTTTCCGGCCCGGTGACTCTGACCGCGCCTGGCGCTGCGCAGCCCGTCGTTAGCGCACAGAATATGCGCCTGGATGTTAACCTGTTCCCGCTGCTCTCTCATCAGCTTTCAGTCAAGCAGGTGATGCTGAAAGGTGCGGTAGTGCGTCTGACGCCGGACAGTGACAGTCAGCGCCCCCCTGATGCGCCTATCGGCCCCGCCGAACCGGGCAATGCCCCGTCGGTGAGTGATGTCACGCGCGGCTGGAAGTTTGATATTGCCCATCTGCGGATTGCCGACAGTCTGCTGGTATGGCAGCAAAGCAACGGCGAACAGCTGAACGTACGGGATTTTAACCTGGCGCTGGATCAAACTCAGCCGCGCCGTGCCCATCTTATTCTTAGCAGCCGTATTAACCGCGATCAGCGTGAATTGCAGATTAATATCGACAGCGATCTGGATATTACTGATTACCCAAACCGCATCGGCGCGGTGGTCAATCAGTTTGATTATCAGCTCAAGGGGGCAGATCTGCCTCAGGACGGCGTTAAGGGTCATGCCCTGATGAAAGCCCATTGGGTGACGTCTACACAGCAGTTCAGCCTGGAAGAAATTAACCTTAGCGCTAATGATAGCCAGCTGACCGGTACGGTGTCCGGTTCGCTGGGTGCCCGCCCGCAGATTATGGCCCGCCTGCATGCAGCCAGCCTTAATCTGGATGCACTACTGGGGCTGAACCAGGTTTCTGAAGGTGCGGCCAGCGGTGCGGAATCGCGCTCAGGCCCTGCGCCCGTTATTGCCGCGCTGCCAACCCACGATAATGCTGATTCACCGCTTAATGCGATGGATGGCACTCTTTCGCTGGTGGCCGATAAACTGAACTGGCGTGGCATACAGATGAACAACGTGCAGCTGGATGCAGCCAGTGAAGACGGGTTGCTGACGGTGAATAATTTCAGGGGGGAGTCGATGGACGGCAGCTTCTCTCTGCCTGGTACGGTTGATGTTCGTAGCGCAAAGACCAAAGTGAGGTTGCAGCCCGATCTTGAGAAGTTTGCACTTTCTCCACTGCTGAAAGGATTTGAACTGCCGGATACGGTACGCGGAGAGCTTTCGCTGAAAGGAGACTTGCGCGGTGAGGGGCTGACCGTCGATGCGTTTAAAAAACAGTGGCAGGGCAGGGCGGATTTCAACCTCCAAAATGCACAGTTTGCCGGCCTTAATTTCCAGCAGCTGATTCAGCGTGCGGTGGAAAGCAACAGTACTAAAGTGCGCGGTGAAAGCGATGACAGTAAACCTAATCTGCAACAGATTCAGGGCCAGGTCACGCTGAACAATGGCCTGTTTAATTTCGGCACCCTGGATGCCCGCTCAGACCAGCTTAATTATACCGGTGCAGGCATGGTTGATGTGGTGAAGCGGACGCTGGATATACGCTTTGGCGTTACGGTGACTGCGGGCTGGAGTGGTGAAAGTGCACTGGTTCAGCGTTTGCAAAAAACGCCGGTGCCGTTACGCATCTATGGCCCCTGGTCCGCCATCAACTACAGTCTCAAAGTGGATCAGGTGCTGCGTGAAGAGCTGCGTGACGAAGCACGCCAGCGTCTGAAACAGTGGATGGGGCGTAACCCCGACAGCGATAAGAAAAATGATGTGAAATCACTGCTGAAAGATCTGTAAGAGGTTAGCGGGCGACGTGTGCCTCGCCCGCTTATCCTATGTCCGATCGACGGTGGGGATAATCTGCACTTTCTGCACCCGGTGGCTCTCAACCTGAAGCGTACGGAAAAGATAATCACCTACCTGGACCTCTTCTCCCTCCTGCGGCACGCGCTGCAAATGCTCCATCAGTAATCCTGCCAGCGTCAGGTATTCACGCTTTTCATCCAGCACCAGCGGCAGATGCATTGCCAGATCGTCGAGCGGCATATGCCCGTTCGCTGTCCAGCTGCCATCGGCATTCTGCTGTATATCGTAGCGCGGGTCGACTTTCTCCCCTTCGTTAGGGAGATTCCCGGCGATAGTTTCCATCACATCACTTAGCGTTACGATGCCCTCGACTGAGCCAAACTCATCCACTACAAAAGCAAAATGTGTGCGCGCAGTGCGGAACTGCTCCAGCGCGGGCAGCAGACTCAGCTGCTCAGGGAAAACCAGCGGCTGGCGGATCAGTGCGCGCAAATCGAGATCGTTACCGTGCAGCGCCTGTTTAAGCAGATCGATAACATGAACCACGCCAAGCGGCTCATCGCTATTTTCAGTAATAATCAGCCGGGTGTGCTGATTATTATCGAGCAGCGCCATGATTTTTTCCGGTGATTCGGCAAGGTCAATATGCTCAATATCATGACGCGAAGTCATAATGCTGCTGACGCTGCGCTGACCCATCGCCAGCACGCGGGCAATCATCATGCGCTCCTGCTTATTAAAAATCGCTTTACGCCCGGCATCGGCAACCAGTGATGAGGTTTCCTCATCCATCTCTGCCTGTTCATGATGGCCACGCAGCAGTCTCAGTACGGCTTCTGCGGTACGTTTACGCAGGGGAAGCTTCGCTGAGAGGAAACGCCGACGGTTAAACTGCGCCAGCTGATTCAGCGCTTCGATAATCACCGAGAAACCGATAGCAGCGTAGAGGTAGCCCTTCGGAATATGGTAACCAAAGCCATCGGCTACCAGACTGAAGCCGATCATCAGTAAGAAGCTGAGACATAAAATAATAATAGTCGGGTGGCTGTTAACAAAGCGGGTCAGCGGTTTACTGGCCAGCAGCATCAGGAAGATAGCGATAATAACCGCAGCCATCATTACGGCCAGATGATCAACCATTCCGACGGCGGTAATCACGGAGTCGAGGGAAAAGACCGCATCAAGCACCACAATCTGCGCCACCACCGGCCAGAAGCGCGCCGCACGTTTCTGCGGGCCTTCTTCTTCATCTTTGCCTTCCAGCCGTTCGTTCAGCTCTACGGTGGCTTTGAACAGTAAGAATACGCCGCCGACCAGCATAATCAGATCGCGTGCACTAAAAGGGTGCCCGTTTACGCTAAACAGTGAGTCAGTCAGTGATGCCAGCCAGGAGATGGAGGCCAGCAGAGCCAGACGCATCAGCAGTGCCAGCATCAGGCCGGTTACGCGCGCACGGTCGCGTAATGCGGGGGGAAGTTTCTCTGCCAGAATGGCAATAAATACCAGGTTATCGATACCCAGAACCAGTTCCAGCAGAACCAGCGTGACCAGGCCGGCCCAGATTGAGGGGTCGGCGATCCATTCGAACATTGTCTTTACCTGAACAGCATATTGAATGATCAATGATGAGTCGTAATCGCCACCATTTCAACCTGTAATCCAGGTACATCGCCTTTGCTGCATCCGTGATGAGTGATAAGTCAGTTTCGTTGCTGAATTATTAACCGTCATTTTCCGAAATTCTTAAACTGTTTCTTTTCAGGAATAATCGTATAGGGCCAGCTTGATTAAAGAGTAATACTTATATCCTGAATACACGGGCGTAAGATTAATCTTAATTGTGATATGGAATTAATATTGATTTGACTATGAGCGGAGTTAGGCAATGAGTGGTACTGACGCAGCTGCAACGTAGTCTTAATCCTAAAAGAAGGTACAGGCGCGGGGAGCCTCTTGTAAACAGGCCATTTATAACTAGTATAGCAACGTGTTACTGAATGTCTGCGTGGATGTTGTATTTAGCGCAGTACTGGCGGATTTAATGTTGATTTATGTGAATGAAGACACACTTCCGCTGTTTAAACGCTAAAGCTTGCCGCCAGAAATGGCAGGGGAACAACATAAAACACCAACATTTTACAGCGCATTGGCAGCTACAAGCCAGGGGCGGTAGCGTGTCCTGACGAGTCTTAAGACTGTTCAGGAAGCGCCGCGGAACAGTAAACGTTCGTGTTGATTTTCTTGCCAAAATCTCTAGCCGCTATGCCAGCTACGATGACCTTTTTGTCAGACTCCCTAAAATAAGTTTCCTGTGTAATAACTGATGTGTTGATTAAATACTCATCTCACCAGGTCAGAGACCAATAAAACACAGGCTTCCTAAGATAAAAAATTACGAGTTAACTATGCGCGATATTGAATTTACCTTTAAAGGGTTGTTAATAAAACTGTCATTGGCTCTTTCGGATCTCATCTGTTTTAATGCAGCGCTGGCATTAGCCATATTGCTGATTAATAGTTTTCCGGGTGATACTCTGTCAGATATTCCAGCAATCGACTTCAAATTGACTATAGCAACACATATTATTCTTTCTGTTGTTTGCGTGGGCTGGTTCTGGGTGAGATTACGCCATTACACCTACCGCAAACCCTTCTGGTTTGAGTTAAAAGAAGTCTTCAGAACTGTCCTGGTCTTTTCTGTTATTGCTCTGTCCATCAGCGCATTATCCAAATGGGAATTGTCCCGCTGGATCTGGGTATTAACCTGGCTGCTGGCGATGGTGCTAATCCCGGTAGGACGTGCCGTAGTGAAGCGCGTACTTAACCGCAACAATCTGTGGAAAAAGCAGTCGATCATTTTGGGCAGCGGTAAGAATGCGGAAGAGGCTTATCAGGCGCTGCAAAGCGAAGAAGTGATGGGCTTTGATGTTGTGGCCTTCTTCGACGTTGATGGCAGCCAGCCAGCGCACGAGCTGTTTGGTATCCCCGTCATCAAAGACGAGCAGACCCTGTGGAACATGGTGAACAGCGAAACGCAGTTTATCGTGGCGGTGGAATATGAGCAGAGTCAGTCACGGGATCTGTGGCTGAAAAATCTTGCTAAACATAATTGCCGTTCAGTCTCGGTGATCCCTTCTTTACGCGGTGTGCCGCTTTATGGCACGGATATGGCATATATCTTCAGTCATGAAGTGATGATCCTGCGCGTGAACAACAATCTCGCCAAGCGCACTTCGCGCTTCCTGAAACGTACCTTTGATATCGTTGGCGCACTCAGCATTATCACTATGCTGCTGCCTGCGCTGGCCACACTGATCTTTATGGTGTCACGCGATGGCGGTGCACCGATTTATGGTCACGAACGCGTTGGCTATAAAGGTCGCAAATTTAAATGTCTGAAGTTCCGCTCAATGGTAGTGAACTCGAAAGAGGTACTGGAAGAGGTGCTGCGCACCGACCCGGCTGCACGTGAAGAGTGGGATAAAGACTTTAAGCTGAAAAATGACCCTCGCATTACCCGCGTTGGACATTTTATCCGCAAAACCAGCCTTGATGAATTGCCGCAGTTATGGAATGTCGTTCGCGGTGAAATGAGTCTGGTGGGGCCTCGTCCGGTTATCGAAGCCGAGCTGGAGCGCTATGCGGGTGATGTTGATTACTACTTTATGGCTAAACCAGGTATGACCGGGCTATGGCAGGTAAGTGGACGTAACGATGTTGATTATGAAACCCGCGTCTACTTCGACTCCTGGTACGTGAAAAACTGGTCACTTTGGAACGATATCGCCATCTTGTTCAAGACTGTTGGTGTGGTTCTGAAACGTGATGGGGCTTATTAAAACAAAGCCAGAGGCTGACAACAATGACCACTAGAAACAGAGCCTGATTCAGGCACTTAGGTGATACCGGGTTTTCAGGTATGCCTTTTATACCCCAATAATTCGAGTTGCAGTTACCGTCTTGCAACTCGAAGTATCACGGGTAAAGACGCTACACAGCGGCGGTCTCGCCATTATCATTCCAATTACTGATAGCGATAAACCAGATGATTAAAATCAAAACTAAATTGATTCCCCTGCTGGTCTCAGCAGCGCTCCTTTCCGGTTGTACTATCGAACCGGGCAGCCATCTTTCAACCATGGGCAAAGATGTTGTTAAGCAACAGGACAGTGATTTTGACATCGACAAATACGTTAATGTCTTCCCGCTGACGCCGAGCCTGGTTGAACGCATGAGACCAAAACCGGTAGTTGCACAGGCGAATGACGCCCTGCAACGCGAAGTTCAGTCTTACGAATATCGCATCGGTGTCGGTGATGTTCTGACGGTTACCGTCTGGGATCACCCGGAGCTGACAACACCATCCGGTCAGTACCGTAGCGCCAGCGATACCGGTAACTGGGTTCATTCCGATGGCACTATCTTCTATCCGTATATCGGCAAAGTGCGCGTGGCAGGCCGTACCGTCCAGGAAGTGCGCGATGAGATTGCCCGCCGCCTGGCGCAGTATATCGAAAGCCCGCAGATCGATGTCAGCGTAGCGTCGTTCAAATCGCAAAAAACCTATGTAACCGGCGAAGTCACTACCTCCGGCCAGCAGCCAATCACCAACGTTCCGCTCACTATTCTTGATGCGGTCAACGCTGCCGGCGGCTTAACCGCTAACGCCGACTGGCGCAATGTGGTGCTGACGCATAATGGCCGCGAGCAGCCAATCTCCTTGCAGGCACTGATGCAGAACGGTGACCTGTCGCAGAACCACCTGTTATATCCGGGTGACATTCTCTATGTGCCGCGTAATGACGACCTTAAAGTGTTTGTTATGGGCGAAGTTAAACAGCAGGCTACGCTGAAAATGGATCGCAGCGGTATGACGCTGTCCGAGGCACTGGGCAATGCGCAGGGTATGGATCAGACCGTTGCTGATGCAACGGGCGTCTTCGTTATTCGTCCGACTAAAGGGACTAACCGCAGCAAAATCGCCAACATCTATCAGCTCAATACTAAAGATGCCGCCGCGATGGTAATGGGTACCGAGTTCCAGTTAGAACCTTACGACATTGTGTATGTCACCTCTACGCCACTGGCCCGTTGGAACCGTGTGATTTCACAGCTCGTTCCGACCATCAGCGGTGTTTACGATGCAACACGTACCGTGCAGACGCTTCATAACTGGTAACCGCCGGGAAACATTATGATTAATTCAATCTTAGTTGTTTGTATCGGAAACATCTGTCGCTCCCCCACCGGGGAGCGGCTGCTGAAGTCCGCACTACCTGAGAAGAATATCGCATCCGCGGGACTGGGAGCCCTGGTTGGCCACGCTGCTGACGACACCGCTACCAGCGTGGCCGCAGAGCAGGGTGTGTCACTGCAAGGGCATGTGGCACAGCAGCTCACGTCAGGCATGTGCCGGGATTATGACTTGATCCTGGTGATGGAAAAAAAACATGTCGACCAGGTCTGCCGCATCAACCCATCCGTACGAGGCAAAACCATGCTGTTTGGACACTGGATCAATCAGCAGGAAATCGCCGACCCGTATAAAAAAAGCCGCGATGCCTTTGAGGCCGTGTACGGAATTCTTGAAAACGCTGCCCAGAAATGGGTCAACGCATTAAGCCGATAGTTGGGATCTCCATGAAAATAAAAAGTAAGGCACCGTCAGCGCCTCGAGACGATTCGAACGGGTTCGATTTGGCGCATCTTGTGGGACAATTTGTTGATCATCGCTGGATAATCGTGGCTGTTACCGCGTTATTTATGCTGATGGGTACGCTATACAGCCTGTTTGCAACGCCGATTTATAGTGCGGATGCGATGGTGCAGGTTGAGCAGAAAAATGCCAACACCGTGTTAAACGATCTGACGCAGATGATGCCGAATTCACAGCCAGCATCAGCGACCGAAGTACAGATTGTGACTTCACGTATGGTATTGGGAAAAACCGTTGCTGACCTCGGACTTGACGTACTGGTGCAGCAGGATTATTTCCCGGTGATCGGCAGAGGCCTGTCGCGCATGCTGGGCAACAAGCCGGAGCAGATTGCCATTTCACGCATGAAAGTGCCCGCTATCTGGGATAAACGCCAGTTAACGATCGAAGTGAATGGCCCGGACAGCTACACCGTCAGCAAAGATGGCGATGAACTGTTTAAAGGTAAAGTGGGTCAGTTTGAGCAGCACGGCGATGTCACCATGCTGGTTAGCGATATAAAAGCGGAAGAGGGCACCAGCTTCACCGTTACTAAACTGAGCGACCTCCAGGCGATCAAACTGGTTTACAACAACCTGACGGTTGCTGATATGGGCAAAGATACCGGCGTTCTGGGTCTGACCTATACCGGTGAAGATCCGGAGCAGATCAGCCAGGTACTGAACCAGATCATCAACAACTATCTGTATCAGAACGTTGAGCGTAAATCAGAAGAAGCAGAGAAGAGCCTGACCTTCCTGCAAAGCCGACTGCCGGAAGTGCGCGCCAAGCTGGATCAGGCTGAAGACAAGCTGAACACCTATCGCCGTCAGAATGATTCGGTGGATATGTCGCTGGAAGCGAAATCAGCCCTCGATTCATCCGTCAACATTCAGAGCCAGCTTAACGAGCTGACCTTCCGTGAAGCGGAAGTGTCGCAGCTGTTTAAGAAAGATCACCCGACTTACCGCGCGCTGCTGGAAAAACGCCAGACGCTGATCGACGAGCAGAAAAAGCTGAATGGCAAAATCAGCCAGATGCCACAGACTCAGCAGGAAATTGTGCGTCTGACGCGTGATGTCCAGGCCGGTCAGGAAATCTACATGCAGCTGCTGAACCGTCAGCAGGAGCTGAGTATCAGCAAAGCCAGCACCGTGGGTGATGTTCGTATCATCGACCATGCGGAAACTGCCGGTACGCCAGTTGCACCGAAAAAACTGCTGCTGATCTTAGCCAGCCTGGTAGCAGGTCTGGTGGTATCAGTTGGTCTGGTACTGCTGAAGGCGCTGTTCCATCATGGCATTGATAATCCTGAGCAGCTGGAAGAGCTGGGCCTGAGCGTCTATGCCAGCGTCCCGCTTTCCGAATGGCAGCGTAAAAAGGATGCCGAAGCACTGGCGAAACGCGGCCTGAAGGTTAAAGCCGATCCGCACAATACGCTGCTGGCTCTGGGCAACCCGACTGACCTCTCCATTGAAGCGATTCGCAGCCTGCGTACCAGCCTGCACTTTGCCATGATGGAAGCTAAAAACAACATTCTGATGATTACCGGTGCCAGCCCGGGAATAGGTAAAACCTTTATCTGTTCTAACCTCGCAACGCTGGTGGCGAAAGCCGGTCAGAAAGTGCTGTTTATCGATGGCGATATGCGCCGCGGCTACACCCATGAACTGCTGGGTGCCGAGAGCAAAAAAGGTCTGTCGAATATTCTGTCCGGTAAGACGCCGTTCAGTCCGGATCTGGTTCAGCACGGTGATTACGGCTTTGATTTTATCGCCCGTGGTCAGGTGCCGCCAAACCCGTCTGAACTGCTGATGCATAGCCGTATGCAGGAGCTGCTTGAGTGGGCCAGCAGTAATTACGACCTGGTGTTAATCGATACGCCGCCGATTCTGGCTGTCACCGATGCGTCTATTATCGGTAAGCTGGCAGGCACCTCATTAATGGTAGCGCGTTTCGAAACCAACACCCTGAAAGAAGTGGAAATCAGCTACAAGCGCTTCGCCCAGAACGGTATCGAAATTAAAGGGGTTATCCTTAATGCCGTCGTCCGTAAGTCAGCTAATGCCTATGGTTATGGCTATGACTATTACGACTACAGCTATAAGCAGGATGCAAAAAGCTAACTGACCCTGAGGAACCTTTCAGCCACGCGTTGGGAGGTTCCTTCTTTTATAGACTGTTTTTTTGGACGAATAAGGTGCCTGGCAATGAAGGATATTTTCTTTTCCATCGTCATTCCTGCATATAATGCATCCGAATCTATCGTGACAACGCTGGATTGTGTGGCGGCGCAGAGTTACCAGAATTTTGAAGTGATCATCATTGATGATAAATCTGCCGATGCCGATAAACTGGCGGCAGTGGTGCAGTCAGAACGTTACAGCCAGCTGAAGATTAATCTGGTGCTGTCGCAGGAGAAGTTAAACGGTTCCGGTGCACGTAATAAAGGCATCGAACTGGCGACCGGCGATTACATCAGCTTCCTTGATGCCGATGATGAGTGGCATAAAGATAAGCTACTGGAAAGCCTGAAGCTGATTAATCAGCTGGAAGGGCAGGGCAAGCAGAAGTTTATTATCTACAGTCAGGTGAACATTATTCAGGATGGCAACTTCCTGAAAGTGCTGCCGTTGCAGCAGGTAGGACGCCATGAAACCGTCGCTGAATATCTGTTTGGCTGCTATGGCTTTATCCAGACCAGCACCATCGTGCTGAAGCGTGAATATGCGCTGGAAATTCGCTTCGATCAGAAGTACATCCGCCATCAGGATTACGACTTCTGTATCCGTGCTGACAAACTCGGCTACGAGTTCGTGATGATTGCCCAGCCGCTGGCTAACTATCACCTGGTGACCAAATTTGGTTCCAAGCATAAAGGCGAGTCGGTGAAATATTCCTTCTTCTGGCTTGAGAATATGAAGCCGTATCTCACCCGACGGGATATACATACCTACAAGGCCTATAAACTGCCGCTGCGCTATAAGATGGACGGTAAATCGTTCCAGGCCAGCCTCAGCTTTGCCCGTTACTTTTTCTTAACCAATAAAGATAACCGCACTTACTTCCTCAATCGCGTTAAAGATAAACTTCGGGCGCGGCTCGGAGGAAAGTAATGTGAACAAAATAATAATAATTGGGTGGGAAACACTATGGCAATTTATTGGATAGTCAGTTACAGCATACTGGTTTTATGTTTCTTTGAACTGGCGACGATTAACCAGGCGAATGAGCCAAAAATGAAACGCGTCACCACCTACTTCTTTTTTATAGCGGTGGTGGGACTGATTATGTTTGCGGGCTTCAGAGGCCCGAACTCTGGCATCGATGACTGGCAATATCTTGGGTTCTTCTATGATTTCTCTCGTCAGACGGGAATCAGTGGTTATGAAACCGTTGCGGACATCTATCGCTACGAGAACCTGTTTATGCTGCTGGCGTGGGTGCTGTCGTGGTTTACCCATGAGAGTTACTTTTTCCTGCTGTTTATCAGCTTTATTGCGGTGTCGACGAACGCCTGGATCTTTAAAAAATATTCGCCGCTGATTCTTTGTTCGCTGTGCCTCTATTCGGCACACCTGTTTATTAACAAAGATATGAACCAGATTCGTTTCGGGCTATCCAGCGCCTTCGCGGTGGCCTGTATCTGTTCTGCGGCGGGGCGTAAATATTTTCTGGCGTTTGTGTTTCTGGCATTCAGTACCCAGTCACACTCCACCGGCTATGCCGTGCTGATGGTGCTGCCGTTCCTGTTCCTCAGGGAGCGTAAATATTTCGGTATTGCCATGGTGCTGGCGGCGATCCCGCTGGGCTTAATTGGCGGTAAAAAGCTGTTCCTTGATACGCTGGGAATTGTACCGGTCATCGGTGACCGTGCTATGGGCTACAACGGCACAGTATTTGATGCGGCCTCTCCGGTATTTGGCCTGGCGAACTTAAAAAACATCGCCTTTATCGCTTTCTTTACCGTGGTCTATTTTAACCGGCCAATTAAAGAAGAAGACCGTATTGCTTACATCCTGTTTATCGCCTACTCGGCGGGTGCGGCGGTACGTATTATCTTCTCGGACTTTTCCATTATCGGTGGGCGCGTTGGTAACCTGTTCCTGCACTGTGAGCCGTTACTGCTGGCATTCCTGATGATGCGCATCCGTAACACATTGCTTAACTTTGGTCTGCTGTTCGCCATGACCTCCTATTATCTGGCGTACAACACCATTTTGTCAGTGCAGTCGATCAATGGTTACAGCATCGCACCACTATTCAGATTGTTTTAATAGCCAAAACTGTAGGGGCCGGGTACGTCCGGCCCTGATAATTTAATAATTTCTAAACTTCAGATTCAGGGTATCAGATGAATAATCAAATCGGCACGGTAGGGATTATTATCCCGATGTACAATGCGCGCGCGACTGTTTTGCGGGCGGTGCAGTCGGTGATTGATCAAACTTATACCGACTGGCGGATCTACCTGATTAACGATAAATCTACCGATGATTCACTGGAATTTGTACGACAGCACTGTACTGACCCGCGTATTACTATTCTCAGTAACGAAGTGAATCTCGGCGCGGCAGAAACCCGTAATGTGGGATTAAAGGCAGCCCGCGAGCCGTTTATTGCCTTCCTCGACAGTGACGATGAGTGGGCCAGCGACAAGCTGATGTTACAGACTGCCTGTCTGGCAGCGGGCGATGACCTGGTAATTAGCAACTACAGCTACCAGTCACGCACTAAAGCTTACGACGTACGTTACGGTAAGCCGCTGTTGATGAAAGATAATTTCGTTAAAAAGCAGTTCCGCATCTGCTTCTCATCGGTCTGCTATCGTCGTCCGGCGCATACGGTACTGTTTAAGAAAAAAGGGCACGAGGACTTCCTGTTCCTGTATGAGCTTTTTGAACAGTACAAACAGGCGCGGGTGATAGATAAAAATCTGGTGACCTATTATGAAATGGGTGATTCCCTGTCGCGCAATAAAAATAAAGCGGCGAAGTGGCACCTGGATTTGCTTAAGTATATTTATAAAAATAACCCGTTAAAAGTTTATTACTACTACGTCTGGTACATGGTTAACGGCGTGTTGTTTACCTTAAAACATCGCTGATCTGAGGTGGCTTAAATAATGAAAAAAATCGTACTGGTCATCAAAGATGCCTACTCCTATGCCGGAACTGAGAATATCTGTAACTTCATGTCAGAGTGCTTCGGCGATCAGCATGAAGTGACCATCTACTCACTGGAGGGATCGGGAGAACCGTTCTACCCTTTCAGCAAGGTGCAGCAGATCGTCAGCTTCAACGGTGAAAAAAATCCGCTGAAGGCCGCCGTGAAAAAGATTCAGCAGCAGCAGTTTGATGCAGTGTTTCTGATTAGCATGGGCCGCCTGAGCGTGATGTTTGCGCTTTACAGCATGATGACAATGAAAAAGAAACGTGCCCGTGTCTATGCCTGCGAGCACGTCGCGATTAACTCCTTCAGTAAACCTATCAAACTCCTCAAATACCTGATGCTGCGCTACTACGATCGCGTGATCGTCCTGACCGACAAAGATCATCAGGTGTTTAACAGCTGGAATATTCCCAGCACTACCATCCCAAATCCTGTGGTTTATAAAAATCTCCAGCGCACGACGCGTCATCGTCAGGCGCTGGCGGTAGGGCGCCTCGATCATCAGAAAGGTTTCGATCTGCTGCTCGACGTCTGGCAGGGCTTTGTTGCCACCAACCCTGACTGGAAGCTGGTGATCGCCGGTGATGGTGAACTGAAAGATGACCTGCTGGCACAGGCAAAACGCCTGAACATCAGTGACAGCGTCAATTTTGTTGGTCGCGTCAGTAATATCAATGACTACTACCGCGACAGCGATATGGCGCTGATGACCTCGCGCTATGAAGGTCTGCCGCTGGTGCTGCTGGAAGCCAAGTCCTGGTCGCTGCCGGTCGTCGCCTATGACTGTCCTACCGGGCCGCAGGAAATTATCAATCATCAGCAGGACGGTTTCCTAGTGGCGATGAACGACAAAGCCGCTTTTATCGACAGTATGAACCAGCTGGCCCATGACGATGATCTGTTCTACGCCATGAGCGCGGCCACCAAAACCACGGCCCTCAAATTTGATGGCAAAGTGATTAAAGAGAGCTGGCTGTCGCTGATTTAAGGACAGTACCGCTTCCAATGGCAGTATCTCTGGACATCTGTTTCACGCCTGCCTTGCAGGCCCAAAAAAATTGACCATGGGATAACACCAATGAAAAGAAGAGAATTACTGACGGCGTTGTCGTCGATTGTTGCAGGGCTTTCTGTAACTTCGTTTTCCAGTGCGGCGGCGAAAAGCGATCCCGCGCTGGCATTAAAAGGCATTACTCCCGCCGAGCTGCCGAAGGGCGATGTTCCCATTCTGACGCCTGAAAACGTCTACACCATGCCAGATCAGTTCTGGAAGAATTTTAGCGGCAAACTCTATATCGGCAAGGCCGGTGCTGACCCGACTCAGTCCGGTAATCTGATTAATCTTTATCTGCGCGACGCCTCGGGCAAACTGTCGCAGGTACAGCAGCCGGTGGCGCTGAATAAAGGCAGTTTCGAGCAGTTTATTGCCGACAATGCCGCGCTGATTGCCGATCCGTCGCACTCAATGGCAGTGGTTGATGATGCGGGTAATACGCTGTTCAACATTCCCGATGTGACCCGCGGGGCGAATAATTTTAGCCAGCGCCTGGCGCAGCCTGCCGGTTATCAGCTGATTGGGGAAATTCCCTCGGTCGACGATCTGCGTAAAACCCGCCCGCTGTTTAGCGGGGCGAAAATTAAGCTGAAAAGCTGGCATGAAGGGTTGGAAGTCGGTGGCGGTGAGTTTGTCGGCACGCTTGAGGCCGCTAAAGACGACGGCGGCGTGATCATCTCCTCCGGGGCTGATTATCACTGGCGGCGCGTGGTTGAAGACTTCAACCGCCTGACGCTGTTTGATTTTGGCGCGATTGCCGATGGTAAAACCGACAGCGCTCCGGCGATCAAGGCGATGTATCAGTGGGCACAGGATGCCAACCAGCAAATCTGTCTGCAATTCCCGGCTGGAACATTTTTTGTCAGCGCCTGTGATTTCTCTCAGCAGCAGACGCGTTTCTTCCGCGTATCCGGGGCGATGGTTAATTTCGGCTACTTCCCGGCGACCACTATTGTATCTGACGGTAATTCAGACTTCGTATTCAAAGTGAATACCCGCTGGGTGGAAGTCAGCAATCTGCAATTTAACGGACGTACTGACACCCAGCCCAATAAGCAGGGCTTCTTCGATAACAAATGTGAAGGCGGCCAGTATTTCCGCGGTGCCTGCCTGCGTTTTGTGCGCGTGGGCGGTACCGCCATCAGCCTGATGGATACCCTGGACTGCAAAATTGACCAGTGGTATGCGCTGCGCTGTAGCGGCGACGTCATTAAGTCGGTCTGGTCTAACGCGCCGAAAGGCAAATGGGATCACAGCACGGCCATTGAGCTTTCCAACTTTAATGCCCAGTACTGTACCGACGGCAAAGTGCTGAACCTGCAACGCTGTGGCCAGTCGCTGATTCATAACGGCTGGATTGAACATACCGAGTTCCCGGGTGATATCTCTAACGGGCAGTGGATTATCGATGCCCTGAGCCTGGAAACCTGTAAAAACCCGCTGATTGCCCATAACTCGCGCCTGAATATGCGCCAGACCAATCTTCAGGCCGGCAGCTGGATCGACAATTCGCTGGCGGAAGGTGAGTGGCTTGGTGCCTGGGAGCGCGGATCCACCCGCGTTGAATCCTACGGTATTGCCGTCGATGGCAGCATGAAATACAACTATCTGACGTCACGTTTTCGTATTGAAAACAACAGTGATCAGCAGAAGTGGGTAGAGCTGGGCAATATCTATACGCCGGATGTGGGCGATGCCTGGGAGATTGAAATTTTCGGCCAGTCCTCCTTCAGCAACGGCAGTGGCAATGCGCCGCTGAATAAAGTGGTGGGCGATAAAACCACCGGCGGCCGGGCGATTATCAGCCTGCAACGTAAAACTCATAAATTTGAAGCCTCCTGGCATGCAGAAGGTGCCAGCCCGGTACTGGATGTGATGATCGTCACTCCCCATGACACCGATGTGCGCGTATTTGTCAAAATCGATGGCTGGGTAGCTTCGGCCGGGGTGCTGATCAAGACCACTGCCAAAGACCGCTTTAAAACTGGCCGCTGCGCGCGTTTCGACAGCAGCATGGCGTTTGGCAAGCCGCCGACCGGCAAAGATGTCAGCCGTGCCAGCCAGCGTTTCAGTCTGCATAACGGCAAAGCCGGGATTGGTGCCAATGAAGCGGGAGATCTGCTGATGGCCTCGCGTCCGCTGAGTGCCGAACAGGTGAATACCGATCATCCAGAAGGCTTTATTTCTATCGTGCTGAACGGCAAGCAGGTCGCGATCCCGTACTTTTCCCTCAAATAATTGGCAGTTTTCCGTCAATGCGCGGAAATTTCAGAGTTATCAGGCTGTTTTTCCAGGGCCAGGACAGGCAGCCTGTTTTAAACGATTCAGCTGCATTGATGGGCGTTTGGCATTCCTGGGACAATAAGAGTTAATAATTAGCAATTTATTGGCTAATTAAGCCTGTAAAAAATTACAAAAATTTTTCTGGAGTAGTTATGAAGATTTTATTAGTTGGCAATCATACATGTGGAAATCGTGGTGATGGCGCTATTTTACGCGGGATTATTGATTCGTTAAACCTGGCAAGGAACGATCTTGATATTGATGTTATTAGCCGTTATCCAACCAGTTCTGGTTACCTGCTCCAGCAAGAGATTTTGCCTGATGCGCTCTTTTTGCAGACTAAAAAGGGCAAAAACAAGCTGTTTGATAAGATAAAACGCCGTCTGATGCCAAAAATCATGATGGCGCATATCGCTAATCGCGGCCTGTTTAAGCTGTTTCCGGTACCGCAGTATTTGCAGGAATTTAGCGACAACCTTAAGCAGTATGATGCGATTATCCAGGTCGGCGGCTCGTTCTTTGTTGATCTCTATGGTCCGTTGCAGTTTGAGCATTCGCTGTGCGCGCTGCTGGCAAAAAAACCGATCCATATGATCGGTCACAGCGTCGGCCCGTTCCAGAAGCCGCGTTTTAATGAAATTGCTAATTTTGTCTTTGATCGCGTCGATAGCCTGGTACTGCGCGAAAGCGTCAGCCTGGAGATGATGAAACAGGGCGGCATTACCACTCGTAAAGTGGTCAAAGGCGCTGATACCGCCTTCCTGGTGCGTGCGCGTGAAGTGGCGGAACCGGGCCATAACCTGGTGCACTGGCAGCAGGTGATTGGTCAGCAGAAAACTATCGCCATAACCGTGCGTGAACTGGCGCCGTTCGACAAGCGTCTGGGCGTGACTCAGCAGCAGTATGAGGCCGCGTTTGGCCGTGTGATCAATGCGATGATTGAGCGCGGTTACCAGGTGGTGGCGTTCTCCACCTGTACTGGCATCGACAGCTACAACAAAGATGATCGCATGGTGGCAATGACACTGAGCGACCATATCCAACAGAAAGATAAGTACCACGTGATCATGGATGAGTTTAACGACCTTGAGCTGGGCATCATGCTGGGCCAGTGTCATCTCACCATCGGCACCCGTTTGCACTCCGCAATTATCTCCATGAACTTTGGTACACCTGCGGTGGCGATTAACTACGAACACAAATCTCTGGGCGTAATGAACCAGCTGGGGCTGCCAGAGATGGCCAGCGATGTGAAGAGTCTGATGGACGGCAGCATTATCACCCGGGTGAATAATGTGCTGGATAACTACGATGCGGTGAAGCAGCAGGTCGACCAGGCTGTGGAACAGGAGCGGATTCTTGGCAACCGCATCACTGATGACGTGGTTAAACGCTTAGGGTGAACCCATGAAACTGACATTTTTCACCATGCGATTTCCGGTTTCCTCTGAAACGTTTGTTCTGAACCAGGTAACGCATTTTATTGATATCGGCTACGACGTTGAGATTATCTCGGTTTTCCCGGGGGATCTGGTTAACCGTCACGGTGCTTTTGACCGCTATAATCTGGCAGAGAAAACTCACTATCTGCTGCCGGAAGAGAAGGTCAGTAATGCGGATAAACTGAAACAGCGTCTGCAAATTGTGCTGCCGAAAATTCTCAATACTGCCACGCTTAAATCCTTCAATATCGGGCGCTACGGCGCCCAGTCCAGCAAGCTGCTGCTGCCTGCAATTGTTGCCGCTAACAAAACTCCTTTTGTTGCGGATGTCTTCCTCGTCCACTTTGGCTATGCCGGAGCGCTTGCCAATAAGCTGCGTGAACTGAACGTTTTGCAGGGCAAACAGGCGACGGTATTCCACGGTGCTGATATCTCACGTCGTCATATCCTTGAAGAACATAAAGACGATTACGCCCGGCTGTTTACTCAGACTGAACTGCTGCTGCCTATCAGCCACCTGTGGGAGAACAAGTTGATTAGCATGGGCTGTGCGCCGGAGAAAATTCATGTGACGCGGATGGGCATAGAGCCGGAGAAGTTTAATCTTCACGTCCGGGAGTCGCTGCATCAGCCGCTGCGTATTCTCTCCGTTGCCCGCCTGACCGAGAAGAAGGGGCTGGGCGTGGCGATTGACGCCTGTAAAATCCTTAAAGCTCAGGGTGGGCTGTTTGAGTACACCATTGTCGGCAACGGCGAACTGGAAGATGAATTACGCGCCAATATTGAGGCGGCAGACCTTGCCGACTGCGTGAAAATGGTCGGTTTCAAGCCGCAGGAAGAGATTAAACGCTATCTGGATGATGCGGATATCTTCCTGCTGCCGTCGCTGACCGCAGCCGATGGCGATATGGAAGGCATCCCGGTGGCGCTGATGGAAGCGATGGCGGTCGGGCTACCGGTTGTCTCCAGCGAGCACAGCGGTATTCCTGAACTGATCGAACATAATGTCTCTGGCTGGCTGGCCCCGGAAGGTGACGCCGCAGCACTGGCCGAAATTCTGCTGAAACTGTCACGCGGTGAGGCCGATGTGGCACCGGTGGTGGTCGCTGCGCGGCATAAAGTCGAAACCGAATTTAACCAGCATATCGCCTACCGTGAGCTGGCAGAGATTCTGGAGCAACTAGCGTGAGTAGTTTAAAAAATCAGGCCGTATGGCTGTTTGGCGGCACCTGTTTTGCCGCAGTACTACAGGTGATACAGCTTGGCGTGCTGGCGCGTAAGCTGGAGACGCATGAGCTGGGTATTCTGGCGATTATTAACGCCATTCTCGCCGTGGCGATGGTGCTGCAGGATATGGGGATGAGCAGCTATATCGTGCACCGGCAGAACATCACCCGTAAAGAGCAGAGCACTATTTACTGGGTGAACGTTTTACTCAGTCTGCTCACCGGGCTGTTGCTGATTGCTATTGCCTGGCCCATTGCCTATTTCTACCATATTCCGGAGCTCACCGGGCTGATTATGCTGACCAGCATCAACTTCCTGGTGCTGGGGTCGCTCTCTCAGTATCAGGCACATTTTGTTAAAGCCAAACGCATGGTGCTGCTGGCGAAGATTGAGATGGTCACCAAGTTTCTCGCCTTTGCGCTGACGGTGGGGCTGCTTTATTACTCTCCGCTTAACGTATCGGCAGTCATCCTCGGCCTGTTTGCCAATGCGGCAATGCGTATCCTGTGCATGATCTGGTTTGGTGAGAAGTCCTGGCGGCCAACCTTCGAGTTTGATAAATCGACCTTCTTCAGTTCGATAAAATACGGTGTGTATCAGCTTGGCTCACAGACTATTAACCAGCTGCGTACTCAGGCCGACTCCCTGATCGTTGGTAAAGTGATGGGCGCTGAAATGCTCGGGGTCTACTCACTGGCGAAAGAGCTGGTGCTGCAACCGCTGAAACTGGTGACGCCGGTGATTAACCGTCTGGCACTGCCACGCTTCGCTGAAAAACAGCATGAACCGGCTCAGTTACAGAAGCTGTTCCTGAAAGGCACCTTCCTTATTATGCTGTTCAGCAGCCTGATGTATCTGGCGATCGGTATCCTTTCCCCGGTGGTGGTGCGAGTGCTGTACGGGCCGGCGCATGAAGCGGTCGGTCAGCTGATCCCACTGATGCTGCTGTTCGGTATGCTGCGTCCGATGGGCGGTCTGACGGGGGCAATATCACAGGCCAATGGTCGTACTAACGTCGAGTTCTGGTGGAACGTGGTAGCGAGCATCATTGTGGTGCTGGTACTGGCAACCACCTGGATCTGGCCAAACGTCTGGTATGTGGCGCTGACGCTGTCGATTTCTCAGGTACTGATTTCGGCCTTTGCCCATCCGTTCTTTATCAAACCGGTGATTGGCATTCCGTTTATCCCGTACGCTCGTCAGTGGATGTCGGTAGCGGTAGTGTTTGTCGGTATCATGGCGTTAGTGAGTTATTTTAATCTGTTTGTCAGACCGGAATGGTTTACACATTTGTTGTAACCCGGTAATAACATAACCGTCATAATAGCGCGCAGCGGCCAGATGCCCCGGTTACAGAGTTATCTTTCTTTCCGGGGACTTACGCCGCTATCGCCATTCAACATCGCGAATTTATACGCATATATAAGGTCACCCGGTGGGTGGCCTTTTTTTATTGCTGGCCCTGGAGCTTATTTTTAAGATTAAGATTATACTTGTGAATCATCTCTTTAATGCATAATCAGTGGACGTTTTTTTACTTCATTTATATGGAAACACTATGACCAAGCTTAAAGCAGTTATCCCGGTTGCGGGTCTCGGTATGCATATGCTCCCTGCTACAAAAGCCATTCCTAAAGAGATGTTACCTGTTGTCGATAAGCCGATGATTCAGTACATCATCGACGAATGCGTAGCAGCCGGTATCAAGGAAATTGTTCTGGTGACCCATGCATCCAAGAATGCAGTTGAAAACCACTTTGATACCTCTTACGAGCTGGAAGCCCTGCTTGAAGCGCGCGTTAAACGTCAGCTACTGAGCGAAGTACAGTCTATCTGTCCGCCGGGCGTGACGATTATGAACGTGCGTCAGCCGCAGCCGCTGGGCCTGGCTAACTCTCTGCTGTGTGCCCGTCCGATGCTGCATGATGAAGCATTTGTGGTAGTGCTGCCGGATGTGCTGCTGGATAACGCCAGTGCCGATCCGCTGCGTTACAACCTGGCCGCCATGGTTGCGCGCTTTGAAGAGACCGGTCGCAGCCAGGTGCTGGCTCACCATATGCCAGACGTTGACCTTTCTGAATACTCGGTGATCACCACCGAAGAGCCACTGGACTTCCCGGGCAAGGTCAGCTCCATCGTTGAGTTCGTCGAAAAACCAGATAGCCCGCAGACGCTGAATTCCGATCTGGCTGCGGTTGGTCGCTACGTGCTGTCAGCCGATATCTGGTCTGAGCTGGAAAACCTCGAGCCGGGTGCCTGGGGCCGCTATCAGCTGACCGATGCCATTGCTAACCTGAACAAAAAACAGCCGGTTGATGCGCATCTCCTGAGTGGCGACAGCTTCGACTGTGGTCGTAAGCTGGGCTATATGAAAGCATTTGTGACCTGGGGTCTGCGTAACCATGCCCAGGGCCGTGAGTTCCGTGAAGAAATCCAAAAAATCCTGGCTAAGTAATCTAATCAATAAAGGCCGCGCCGGGCGTGGTCTGAAGGAGTCAACATGGCAATTTTAGTAACGGGCGGGGCAGGCTACATCGGTTCCCATACCGTGTTGTCGCTGCTGCAACGTGGGGATGATGTTGTTGTTCTGGATAATCTGAGCAACGCCTCGCGCGAGTCAATTAACCGTGTAGAGAAACTCACCGGTAAGACCGCCACCTTCTGTGAAGGGGATATCCTCGACCGTTCATGCCTGCGCGACATTTTTGCCAGCCAGAGCATCAGCGCAGTGATCCACTTTGCTGGTTTGAAAGCAGTTGGTGAATCAACCCGCAAACCGCTGGAGTATTACCAGAACAACGTCACCGGTACCCTGGTGCTGCTGGAAGAGATGCGTGCTGCTGGTGTAAATCAGTTTATCTTCAGCTCCTCAGCGACCGTCTACGGTGCCGATGCTCCGGTTCCTTATGTGGAAACTACGCCGATTGGTGGCACCACCAGTCCGTATGGCACTTCCAAACTGATGGTTGAACAAATTCTGCGTGATTATGCAAAAGCGAACCCGGAATTTAAAACCATCGCGCTGCGCTACTTCAACCCGGTTGGCGCGCATGAATCAGGCCTGATTGGCGAAGATCCTAACGGTATCCCCAACAACCTGCTGCCCTATATCGCTCAGGTCGCCATTGGCCGCCTGGAAAAGCTGGGGATCTTCGGCGGTGATTACCCGACTAAAGATGGCACCGGTGAGCGTGACTATATTCATGTGATGGATCTGGCAGAAGGTCATCTCAAAGCGCTGGATCATATCGCATCAGTTGACGGCTACAAGGCTTATAATCTTGGCGCAGGCGTCGGTTATTCGGTGCTTGAAATGGTGAAAGCCTTTGAAAAAGCCGCTGGCAAACCAGTGCCTTACCAGATCTTACCGCGTCGTGATGGCGATCTGCCGGCATTCTGGGCCGATGCTTCGCTGGCAGACAAAGAACTCGACTGGCGTGTTTCACGCGGAATTGATGAAATGATGCGCGATACATGGAACTGGCAGTCAAATAATCCTAATGGATATCGTTGATTCAACGGCTAAGTGATTGAACAAAAAACTCCCGCATCAGGGAGTTTTTTGTTTTTAACAGAATCAACAGTGCATTGAAATTTACAATAAAATTCAGACGATAGCGGGAGTTGAAATTTTTTTCTGCTGACAGTTGCTTTAAATTTATACAATCTGATGGTTAAAATGTACGTGTTGCGAGCAGATAGGTTTTTTTAAGCTTAAAGTGTGCAGATTAAGCTTGTACCGATGTAGGCGAAGTATGAGAATTATAACCTGCTTATGATAAGGCATATGTAGACTTATTTCTGGGAATTTTCTGGAAAAAATGGACAAGTCTTACAATGTAATCCGACTATGCTTATGTAGGGCGACTGCGATTGAAGCTATCTGGCAGCTATAGTCAGGGGCGGTAGCGTGGGTTCATGAAAACATACTTATATTTAGTGAGCGCAGGTACAAATATGCAAGATATCGTTTTCCTTTTCCTGGGAGCGCTGACGCTGCTGTTTATTGCACGCAAAGTCGCTCGCCGTGTCGGGTTAGTCGATAAACCAAATGCACGTAAGCAGCACAAAGGAAGTATTCCTCTGGTCGGAGGCGTATCAGTGTACTTCTCTTTGTGGCTGATCTTTGCGCTGCAACCAGGATGGATGCCTGAATTCCCTGTTTATATGTTTTGTATTACGCTGCTGCTGATTGTGGGAGTACTGGACGACCGTTTCGATCTTCCGGTTATGCCGCGTATGCTGCTGCAAATAGGTGTAGCAGGCATCATGATGTACCAGGGACTGTATCTCTCTTCGCTTGGAACAGTCCTTTTTGGCTATCCGCTAATGCTGGGTGCCGCTGGCTATCTGGTGACGGTATTCGCCGTTATCGGTGCGATAAATGCCTACAATATGATCGATGGTATCGACGGTCTGCTCGGTATGCTAGCCAGTGTCACCTTCTGTTTTCTGAGTATTGTCTTTGCTCTTGGCGACCGCGACGGTCTGGCGATGTGGTGCCTGGCGCTGGTCGTAGCCTGCATGCCCTATATTTTGCTCAATCTTGGCGTGCCCTGGGGGCAGAAGTTTAAAGTATTTATGGGTGATGCGGGCAGTATGCTGATCGGCTTCACCGTCATCTGGCTGCTTATTATTGCCTCTCAGGGCGAAAAAGCAGTGATGCGCCCGGTGACCGCGCTCTGGCTGATTGCGCTGCCATTGATGGATATGCTGCGTGTCATGGTTTCCCGACTGCGCCGCCGGTGCAGCCCCTTCCGCCCCGATCGTGAACATCTTCACCATATTTTGATGCGTGCTGGTTTCAGTCAGCGCGGTACCTTGATGATAATGACGGCCGGGCAGGTAATAAATGGTATGATCGGGGTGATTCTGGCTGGTTGCCATGTGTCTGATAACTGGCAGTTAGCCCTGTTCATTGTCTGCTTCTTTTCTATGCTTTACGCGGTGCGTTCGGTTGAAAAAATTACTCATCCCGTTGAACGTCCGATAGCAGTGAAGTAAAGCGATAAATTCGTATCAACATGCCAATGATGTGAGAAGAGAGAGTTCCAGCGTGAAAATTTTAGTGACCGGCGGTGCCGGTTTTATCGGTTCTGCCGTAGTACGTCATATTATTGAGCAAACCTCAGACAGCGTAGTCAATGTTGATAAGCTCACTTACGCGGGTAATCTCGAATCATTGGCAACCATCAGTAATGATGCACGCTATGCCTTCGAACAGGCAGATATCTGCGATCGCGCAGCACTGGATGCCATTTTTGCCGCTCATCAGCCGGACTGTGTGATGCACCTTGCGGCAGAAAGTCACGTGGATCGCTCTATTACCGGGCCAGCGGACTTTATTGAGACCAATATTGTTGGTACCTATGTCCTGCTGGAAGCCGCGCGCAGTTACTGGAACGGACTGGATGCTGAACGTAAAGCGGCATTCCGTTTCCATCATATTTCTACCGATGAAGTGTACGGTGATTTACCGCACCCGGATGAAGTGGGTACAGACCCGGCTCTCCTTCCTCTCTTTACCGAAACAACGTCCTATGCGCCAAGCAGTCCATATTCTGCCTCTAAGGCTTCCAGCGACCATCTGGTTCGTGCCTGGTTGCGTACTTACGGCTTCCCAACGATAGTCACAAACTGCTCAAACAATTATGGCCCGTACCATTTTCCGGAAAAATTAATTCCGCTGGTGATCCTGAATGCACTGGACGGTAAAGCGCTGCCCGTATATGGCAAAGGCGATCAGATTCGTGACTGGCTATATGTAGAAGACCATGCTCGCGCGCTGTACAGGGTAGTGACAAAAGGAACAGTCGGTGAGACCTACAACATCGGCGGACATAATGAGAAACAGAATATACAGGTAGTACAGATTATTTGTGATCTGCTGGACGAAATGGTGCCAAAATCCGGCAGCTATCGTGAGCAGATTACCTATGTATCCGATCGACCAGGCCATGACCGCCGCTACGCAATTGATGCTTCTAAAATCAGTGCAGAACTGAACTGGCAGCCTGAAGAGACATTCGAAAGCGGTATTCGTAAGACGGTAGAGTGGTATTTAACTCATCGCCAGTGGGTAGACAATATCAGGAATGGCGCGTATCAGAGCTGGATTGCACAGCAGTACGAAAATCGCTAATTATACCCGTCATACTTCAAGCCGCAGGATCGTTGGCTCTCCTCGCGCACCCCGGTCACTTACTGATGTAAGCTCCCGGGGATTTGCTGCGTGGCCGCCTGCCTGCGACTCGAATTATTTAGGGTATACGTGTTTAGTTAGGGTATAGATGGCGTCTTACTTCAGGCCGCAGGATCGTTGGCTCTCCTGGTTATGCGGCTCATCCCAGTCACTTCCCTTGTTAGTTCCTGGGGATTCGTTGCGTTGCCGCCTGCCTGCACCCCGAAATATATTAGGGTGTAAAATATTAAAGTAACTGAAAGCGTGTGAAGGAAATAATGATGAAAAAACGCAAAGGAATAATTTTAGCTGGTGGTTCAGGAACAAGATTGTACCCTGTGACGATGGCTGTCAGTAAGCAACTACTTCCGGTTTATGATAAGCCGATGATCTACTATCCGTTAACGACATTAATGCTGGCCGGTATACGAGATATTCTGATTATCAGTACACCACAGGATACTCCGCGCTTTGAGCAGCTCTTTGGCAACGGAAATCAGTGGGGATTGAATTTATCCTATGTCGTTCAGGAGAGTCCGGATGGACTGGCTCAGGCGTTCATTCTCGGTGAAGAGTTTATCGGAGACGACGACTGTGCACTGATCCTTGGTGACAATATTTTTTATGGTCATGACCTGCCGAAAGAGCTGGAAGCTGCGGTTAACAAACCGTCTGGCGCTACCGTCTTCGCCTATCATGTAAACGATCCTGAACGATATGGCGTCGTGGACTTTGATAAGCAGGGTAAGGCGCTCTCTCTGGAGGAGAAGCCTAAAAAACCGAAAAGTAACTATGCGGTGACCGGCCTCTATTTTTATGACAATCGTGTTGTAGAAATGGCCAAAAATATCGAACCCTCTGCGCGCGGCGAGTTAGAGATAACGGATATTAATAACCTTTATCTTAAAATGGGTGAGCTGTCTGTTGCTATTATTGGCAGGGGCTATGCGTGGCTCGACACAGGAACACACGAAAGTTTAATTGAAGCGAGCAACTTTATTCAGACGCTTGAAGCTCGTCAGGGATTAAAAGTTTCCTGTCCGGAAGAAATTGCTTACCGCAAAGGCTTTATTAACGCAGAACAGTTAAAACTGCTGGCAAAACCGCTGGCAAAAAATGCGTATGGTAAATATCTGATGAAATTGCTGAAAAGCGATAACATTGGTTGATAATTGTTTTGAACTGCTGATGGACCTGAGCCAATGTCAGACCAAGAAATGAAAGTAACTATTTTCGGTGCCGGTGGGTTTATTGGTAGCCATCTTACCGCTCAATTTGAGTCACATGGAATTAAAGCCTGCCGTGGCGACTGGAGTAAACAAGATTTCTCCGGTGAAGACCTGGGAACGGTAATATTTTGTGGCGGGGTAGGTGATTGCAGTAAAGTCGATGAGGTTATCTCTTCTCATGTTGATATTGTTCGCCATGTGATTAATACGGCGAAATATGATTTTCTGCTATATGTGTCATCTACCCGACTGTATCTTGGACATGAGTGTGCTGACATCGACACGCCGTTGACCATGCATCAACAGGATAAGCGCGTATTGTTTAATCAGGTGAAACTTCTGGCCGAGACGGTAATTAAGTCTCAGCCACTTCCCTATGCGATTGTCCGTCCATCCAATGTGTATGGCAGCGCCTACACCAGCAAACTATTCCTTCCTTCGTTAGTTCGTGATGCGGTCACTAAAAAAGAGATAAATCTTTATGTCACGCCAGAGTACAGCAAAGATTATGTCCATATTGATGACGTGACCCATGCGATAGAGCAAATCGCCATGCAGCGCCTGCAAGGATTATTCAATATTGCCTCGGGTGAAAACGTGTCTGCCAAAGAATTAGTGGATTTTATTGTGCAGAGAACGGGCTGCAACGCCGTCTGGCACCCTGTGCAAACAGATGACACGTTCCCGCCGATCGACGTTAGCCCATTAGAACAACAGCTCGCCTTCAGGCCGAAATCTGTTATCAGCATGCTGGATGAAATGATTGATGTTTTCCAAGATAAATTTAATCATTAAAGCAATAGAGAAGAAAAACTCAATCATAATCGGGTTGGGAACAAACCTGTCAGGAAACCTGATTCTTTTTCTGACAACAATGTATATGACCAATAATGTTACAGAAGATCAATATGGTCAGTTCAGGCTGACCTTTGCTCTGGTATCTATTCTGGTTATCTCTTTGATGTTAGGCAGGGATAGCTCTGTTCTCTATTTTTATCAAAAAGAAAAGACAGATAAGGCCATCCTGGAAGAGGTATTTAGCGGTCTGGCGCTGGTAGTAGTGGGCTGTCTGGCCCTCTATTACTGTGATGATTACATCCTTAAATACTTACTGAATGGACATGTATCCAGAGAGAATTATCATCTTTCTATATTGATGATCCCTCTTTGGGCTGCATATAATCTTTTAACTCCAGTGGTGAGAGTAAAAGGTTTTATTAATACCAGTTTTATATTATCAAACCTTATTCAGCGTGTTTTGCGCTTCCCATTTTTACTGGCATTTGTCTGGCTCGGGTACAATAATTTCTGGGGATTGGCATGGAGTATGATTCTTTCGCAACTCCTGTTGCTGGTCGTCCTGATCGTCTATGTAAGCAGCCTGTTATCCTGGCGCTTACCTAATCCGCTCTCATTTTTCTCCCGTTTTGGTTACTCCTTCAGCCTGGGAATGAATGCCATTTTACTGGCTGTGGCGGGGAAAATTGATGTAATTGTTATCGGAAAACTGTCGACAATATCGAACGTTGCGATTTACGACATTGTTACATCGCTGGCTGTTGTCTCACTCTTTCCTTATATTGCATTGTCCAAGAGCTATGAACCTAAGCTATTTAATTTCTTTGAAAATACTGAAAAGCACCCAGCCTACAAGAAAAATTTTACGCTTTCGCTCAGTCTGACGACAGTGGCAGGGCTATTTTTTATTCTGTTTAGTCAGGATGTGCTCGCGTTATTCGGTAAAGAGTATATAGCTGGCTCTCTTGCGCTGATTATTATCTCCATATTCTTTATTATGATTGCCTGCACGGGTGCGGTAAATGAATGGATGACGATGAATAGCTATGCGCGTATCAACTTCTTTATCCTGCTGATCAGCGGTATTGTAAACGTATTTTTATGTTATTTATTAGTTCCTGATTACGGCCTCCCGGGTGCCGCAGTCGCTTTGGGCGGTGCGTTGCTGTTTTCAAAGGTTGCTGCAATGGTATTTATTGCATACAAACATAATGTTGGCATGTTAATTGTTAATTATAAGCAGTTACTGATAGTAGTATCATTTGTTGCTATATCTCTTGTTAGTCATGATTTACCATTGATAATAAAATGCGTGATCTATCTTTTATTATCCTCGCTGCTTATTTTATTAAATAACAGTATACGGCAGCGAGTTCTGAAACTGGGTAATTAAAGTGCTAATATATATATTTCTTTATACAGTCTTTTTGATAGTCCTGCTGATCGGTACCATACCGGAAGCAAGACGCTTTGAACGCGTTACCCTGCTTTTTATCATGATCTCCCTCTGGCTGGTTGTTGCTTTAAGTGAGTCTGTGGGGCCTGACTACGACTCCTATCGTGCGATGTATGATGCGCAAAATAATAATTTCGCAAAGCAAGAATTCATGTTCAGATGGATAGGAAACTGGTTAAGTGGAAATGGGTTTTCCTTCCAGGTTTTCTATTTCACCATGATTAGCCTCTATCTGTTCTTCTTGTATTATGTGTTTAAACGCTATCGAAATTATTTAGTGCTGAATTTCCTGATATTTATTATTATGCCGTATGGCTTAATTGAAGGGGGATTCACCTATATTCGTCAAAACGTTGCGATAGCAATATTCTATTTTTCACTGATATATCTTGTTGAGCGACGTCTGATTAAGTATTTTGCTTGTGCTTTTGTAGCCATGCTATTCCATAAGTCAGCGGCACTGGTAATACCGGTATACTTCCTGGCGAAGAAAAAGATAAGCTCACAGAAAAGCCTCTTAATTTATTTTAGCGTTCTGACGTTTAGTCTGTTATTGATTCTTCCCGCATTCCGCAGCCTTATCTTTGCGGGTATAGGGCTTATTCCCGGATATGGCAACACCTACCTTGAATTCAGGGGCGGAGAGTTCCTCACAACGGTAAGTACTAAAGGCATGGTCAGCTATGTCTACCAGGCTTTACCCATCATTCTGTTAATGATTTATAGAAATAGCGTAGTGAAGAGTGAAATCGATAATGTTCTGTATAATCTCACGTTATTCTCACTTATTGCACTGACCCTTGCGTTACAGATGCGAATTATGCTCCGGGTAGAGTACTACTTTGTTATAGCAAAAGTATTCTCCATTCCTCTGTTACTAAATGCATGTGAAACTAAGCGAAACCGAACAATCTCTTTATTGGCAATGATTGCTTATTTCTCAATATATTTTGTTGCACTGTATTATACCGGGGCAGAGAAGCATCTGTTTCCGTATAGAACGATATTTGGCTTCGAGGTTTTATAATGAAGTGTAATGGTGGTTTCCTTCTGATATCTCCTAAGTTTTTTGGATACGAAAAGGAAATAAAAATTGAGTTGGAACGTCAACTCAAGGCTGATGTCAGTTACTGTGACATCAGACCCAAGAATGATTTCTTTACGAAATTATTTATGCGTATAGGCGCAACGTTCCTGATTAAAAAAAGAATCAAACAACATCAGGATGGAATAATTGAAAAGATCCGCCAGGAGAAATTTTCAACAATATTACTGATAAACCCTGAAGGGTTAAGTAATGAGTTTTTTAAAAAAATAAAGGATGTTGTTCCTGGTGTGAATATTATTCTTTATTTATGGGATTCTATAGAAAATAAACCTCTCGTGAAACCGCTGTTAAGTAATTTTAGTCAAATTTACTCTTTTGATAAAAATGATTGTCAGCAATATGGTTTTGATTTCTTGCCTCTGTTTTTCAGTAACTCATATGATAAAATTGCGCGTTTAACTACACCAAAAATTGATATTGCCTTTATCGGAACAGTGCACAGCCAAAGAATGAATGTGATAAAAAAGGTTGAGGCTGCATCTGTGCGCGATAATTTCGTTTTTTATAAGTATCTCTATATCCAGAACTGGATCATTTTTGTTGTCAGAAAAATTGCTGATAAAAACTTTAAAAACGTCTCACAATTTACGTTTAACTTTACCCCACTGACCTCGCAAGAAATTAATAGTGTTTATGCTGATACGAAAGCCATTTTGGATATCGAGCACGATAAACAGAAAGGCTTGACTATGCGTACCTTCGAAACGCTCGGTGCTGGTCTGAAGCTCATCACAACGAATAAAAATATCATCGATTACGATATCTACACTCCAGAGAATGTTCTGGTAATCGACAAAGACAATGTTCACATTGACCCGGAGTTCTTAAACACTCCGTTTAAGGATTACCCGGAAGATATCATTGGGAAATACTCCCTTTCCTCATGGGTTAGTACCATTCTTAGTTCGCAAAAAAGAGATTTATGACGGTGAGTAGAAAAATATTAACGATTGGATATTATGCCGACTTTTCTCGGTTTTTTAAGAGAATAGCCGACGAAACCAAAAAAATTAATCATAATATTGAGTTTTTACACGTCGATCTTTTCCTTAGCGGCTACCTCTATTCCGTCTTTAACGGACAAAAATCTGTATATCTTCCCTGTCAAAAAAGCAAAGCAGTACAAACCACTGACGTACGTGACGATGATTTCTACAGGCAATTTATTGTTTACCATCAGCGTCTGCTTCCTTCCTTGAATGAAGGTGAGCTAATTGCGCAGGCAAAGAAATATTATCACTATTTCAATGAATTACTCTCTGACTATCAGCCTGACCTGATTATTGTCAGCGGTGATTCAAGAATGCCCGCTGAAATCGTTCATCATCTGGCGCTTGAAAAAGATATTAAAATAGCCTGTTTCGAACAGGCCCCTTTGGGTCGAACTATTCTCGATCTCAAAGGAGTTAATGCTAACAGCTCTTTCCGCTATCTTGATCCGCAGATCATCGAAGCTTCCGTCAGCGATGATTATCATCTTCCACCTCAGGCTAAGTGGAAAAAATATAAGTTCTTCCGCGTTGTTGATTTAGTCGTCGAGAAGTTTCTCCCATTCCTCGTTCCGGTGGAGCAGAGAAGACCCGTCAGGCATAAGATTAACAATAAACAGTATGCAGATTTGCTGGAAACAAAATCTCTGGTAGCAGAGTCTCATCCTGCTGCTAAGAAGCTTCTGCTGGTTCTGCAAGTGCCTGACGACGTTAATATGATCTATCACAGTCCCTGGTTCTCATCCCACTACCAGATTGTTAAGCAGGTGACAGAAAATTTACCTGAAAACACCCTCCTGGTGGTACGTGAGCACCCTCTGTTCAGACAGCTGTATGAACCTGAGATGTATAAATATATTAGCGAGAATGACAAAGTATTTTTCGATAACTCAGGCTCTCTTGATCAGGCGATCTCACAGTCCGACCTGGTGGTGGTCAACAACTCCACTGTTGGCTTAGAGTCAATCGAAAAAGGCAAAAAAGTGGTCGTGCTGGGTAACAGTTATTATGATGCCAGTTCGCTATGCTATAAATATCAGGGCGATAATCTCAACAGCTTGATTACTGACGCTTTGAACGGCCCGGCTCCCGATGAAGTTTACAGAAAGAAATATCTGAGTTATCTGTTTAACCATGTTTTCATTCGTGGTCATTTCCGCGATCTTGATGGCCCTGCGCCGGGTGAAATAGCGAAATGGATTATTAAAAATGTTTAAAATTTTTTGGTTTGTCAGGTTTCTTTTCTACAAGCTATTTCTGCTTAATGGAAAGGGATGGAAGTCCTACATCGGTAAACCTGTCTTCTTTAGTGGTTTAAAAAATGTGAACGCAGGGGAGAAGTTCCGGCTTTATCCTGGCTGGCGTATTGAAACTCATGACGGCGGTAAAATAGTTATCCATGATGATGTGTCAGTAGGTCATGGATTGCATCTCATTTCAGTTGAAAAGCAGGTCACTATCGGAAAATCAACGGTGATATCTTCAAACGTGATGATTACCAATTCTGACCATGGTTATGAAGATCTGAACGTACCGATTTATCAACAGAATATGATCTCCAAAGAAACGATTATCGGTGAGTGCTGCTTTATAGGCGCTGGCGCCAAAATATTACCAGGTACGGTGTTAGGCAAGCAGTGCGTGGTTGGCGCTAATGCAGTCGTCAAAGGGTGCTTCCCCGATCGGTGTGTGATATCGGGTGCACCAGCGAAAATAATTAAGCAATACGATCACTCTCTAAATGAGTGGGTCAGAGTAAAATAACAGGTGACAAATGTTAGTACATAATACGCGTATTCCGGATGTCAAAATTATCGAGCCAAAAGTGTTTGGCGATCATCGCGGGTTTTTCCTCGAGACATTCGAGAAAAGGCGCTACCAGCAGATGCTGAATATCGATTTTGATTTTGTACAGGATAATCATTCGCGTTCATCACAGAATGTATTGCGCGGGCTGCATTTCCAGACGAAAAATCCCCAGGGCAAGCTGGTTCGTGTTGTCAGAGGCGAGGTTTTTGATGTGGCTGTAGATATTCGTAAAGAGTCACCAACCTATGGACAGTGGGCGGGGGTGATTCTTAGTGAAGAGAATAAGAAACAGTTCTGGGTACCACCCGGCCTTGCCCACGGTTTCGTTGTACTTAGCGAATTTGCTGACTTCGAATATAAATGTACCGACTACTATAATCCGCAGTTTGAAGCCTCACTCCTTTGGAATGATCCTGATGTCGGTATCGAGTGGCCGGTTTCATCGCCGATTCTTTCGGAAAAAGATAAAATGGCTAAAAAACTCGCTGATTTAGATGAGTTTTTTTGATTTCCATACTGATGTAATTAGTGATCATCCTGTTATTTAACTGGCGGGTAGTGATGATTTTATCAGCGATATCCCTGCTGTTTATGTCGTTACTGGAACTATCAGAATTCACTTAGCAAGCTATCGCACCAATCACTACCCTCATCACATAAACCTGAGTTAACATGTCTGGAACATTAACCGCAGTCGTAGAACTGCTGGTTTTCTCACCTAGACAGGAGTAGGTATGTCCAAGCAACAGATCGGCGTTGTAGGTATGGCTGTAATGGGCCGTAATCTGGCACTCAATATTGAGAGCCGTGGCTACACAGTTTCTATCTTCAACCGCTCGCGTGAAAAAACCGATGAAGTAGTCGCAGAGAACCCAGGTAAGAAGCTGGTTCCTCACTACAGCATTGAGGAGTTTGTTGACTCTCTGGAAAAACCTCGTCGTATCCTTTTGATGGTGCAGGCTGGTGAAGCAACCGATAAAACCATCGCCTCTCTGACTCCTCACCTCGATAAAGGCGATATCCTGATCGACGGTGGTAACACCTTCTACAAAGACACCATTCGCCGTAACCGCGAACTCTCTGCGCAGGGCTTTAACTTCATCGGTACCGGCGTATCTGGCGGGGAAGAGGGCGCACTGAAAGGCCCATCTATCATGCCTGGCGGCCAGAAAGAAGCTTACGAGCTGGTTGCGCCAATCCTGACTGAAATCGCCGCTGTTGCTGAAGGCGAAGCCTGTGTTGCCTATATGGGTCCGGACGGTGCGGGTCACTATGTGAAGATGGTGCATAACGGTATCGAATATGGCGACATGCAGCTGATTGCAGAAGCCTACTCACTGCTGAAAGGCGCGCTGAATCTGAGCAACGACGAGCTGGCTAAAACCTTTAGTGAGTGGAACGAAGGTGAACTGAGCAGCTATCTGATCGACATCACCAAAGATATCTTCACTAAGAAAGATGAAGAAGGTAACTATCTGGTTGATGTGATCCTTGATGAAGCGGCCAACAAAGGCACCGGCAAATGGACCAGCCAGAGCTCTCTGGATCTCGGTGAGCCGCTGTCGCTGATCACTGAGTCAGTATTTGCCCGTTACCTCTCTTCACTGAAAACTCAGCGCGTTGCGGCCTCTAAAGTGTTGAGCGGTCCTAAGGTTCAGACTGTTGAAGGTGACAAAGCTGAATTTGTTGAGAAAGTTCGTCGTGCACTCTACCTGGGTAAAATTGTTTCTTACGCTCAGGGCTTCTCACAGCTGAAAGCTGCCTCTACTGAGAACAACTGGAACCTGCATTACGGTGAAATTGCTAAGATTTTCCGCGCCGGTTGTATCATCCGCGCTCAGTTCCTGCAGAAAATCACTGATGCTTACGCTGATAATGCCGACATTGCTAACCTGCTGCTGGCACCTTACTTCAAAAATATCGCTGATGAGTATCAGCAGGCGCTGCGTGATGTGGTTGCCTATGCTGTTCAGAATGGTATTCCAACTCCAACCTTCTCTGCTGCCATCGCTTATTACGACAGCTACCGTTCTGCGGTACTGCCAGCGAACCTGATTCAGGCGCAGCGTGACTACTTTGGTGCGCATACTTATAAGCGTACTGATAAAGACGGTGTGTTCCACACCGAATGGCTGGACTAAGCCACTCTCCCCCCGCATCGCGGGGGGTATTTTCTGCCACCCCCTCCTGATTTTAAGACAATCCTTCTGGCGTTTCGCTAGCGGCTCTACTACCTTTTGCACGAATAATCTTAAAAACTGAGCTGGTTTTTTCAAGTTGAGCAATCATGAATCAAAAAAATAATATTAATTCTGAACAACGTGAGTCGTTAGATCGTAATGAACTGGATTTGTTAGATGTTATTTTCCAGTTATGGCAGGGTAAATGGATCATCATTGCCGCGATGGTTATTGCACTTGCTGCTGCCGGAGTGCATCTTGCAACGAAAAAACCGCAATGGAAGTCAACCGCAATTCTGACGCAGCCCGATGCGGCACAAATGGCCTATTACAGTGGCATATTAAATCAGCTCTTTATCGCCGGTAAGAGCGGCAATGGTAATAACAGTGACCAGGCTCCTCCGGTTCAATTTTCACCTGTGTTTTTACAGCAAAATATGTTCAGTCGCTTCTCTGCTACCCTGGCTTCACCCAACAGCAGCAATGCGAGTATTACCCTGTTAGATAAGACATCGAGCTTTCCCATAAGTGTCTCTGTCACAGCGGATTCAGCCAGCCACGCACAGGCGCAGCTATCAGGTTTTATCCAGCAGGTGAATACAAAAATGGTCGACGATTATCAGGCTGAAATTCAAGGCACTATCAGGGAGAAAATAGACGAGCTGACGGCGTCGCTGCTGGCACAGCAAAAAATGGCTGTGCAACGTAATGAGCATCGTCTCGAAGTTATCCGCTATGCGCTGAAAATTGCCGAAGCGTCAAATTTATCCCGATCTCAGCTGACTCAGGCGGAAAACCTGTCAGATGATACGCTCTATCTGTTGGGTAGCGATGCACTGAGCGCCATGATTGCTAATCAGTCAAATAAGCCGCTGGTTCTCGATAGCGATTATTACGTTACGCAGGCGCAGCTGTTGGCCATTTCTCAGTTAAAACCTGATGCGGGAAATTTACAGCCGTTCACTTATATTGCCGAGCCTGATCTACCCGCAGCGCCTGTTAGCGCGCGAAAATCTGTGATGCTATTGCTGGCGGCTATTATCGGTGGCGTTTTGGGTTCTGCAATTGTGCTCGGGCGTAATGTGGCAACGGCATATTCGCAACGTAAGAGAGAAGAGTAGAAATCAGGCCGGATCACCCCGGCCTGGAAAGCAGAAAGGCTTACTTATGACGCTGGCGCAGGTTCTCAATCACCGTTGACAGGTTCAGATCCTGATCCTGTAGCAGAACCAGCAGATGGTAGATAAGATCGGAGGCTTCATTGGTCAGCTCATGGCGATCGTTTACCGTGGCTGCCAGTGCGGTCTCAACGCCTTCCTCTCCCACCTTTTGAGCGATACGCTTGGTGCCGCTGGCATACAGACTGGCGGTATACGAACTTTTCGGGTCGGCATGTTTACGCTCTGCCAGAATCTGCTCCAGCTGATAGAGAAACGACCAGTCTGACGCCGCGGGTGAGAAGCAACTTGAGGTGCCGAGATGGCAGGTCGGGCCAACGGGATTCACCAGCACCAGCAGCGTGTCGTTATCGCAGTCCGGCGTAATGCTGACCACATTCAGAAAGTGCTCTGATGTCTCGCCCTTAGTCCACAGGCGCTGTTTGGTACGAGACCAGAAGGTGACTTTGCCACTTTCCAGCGTTTTCGCCAGTGCTTCCTGATTCATATAACCGTGCATCAGTACTTCACCTGAGACAGCGTGCTGTACGATAGCGGGCATCATCCCATCGGTTTTCACCCAGTCTAGCCGGGATAGCTGTTGTTCTGTTAACACACGCGAATCTCCACACCTTTTTCAACCAGAAAGCGTTTCAGCTCACCGATATTAATAATCTGTTTATGGAATACCGAAGCCGCCAGTGCGCCGTCTACGTCGGCGTCGCGGAAGGCTTCATGGAAATGTTCCATGGTGCCTGCACCACCTGAAGCAATCAGCGGTACTTTACAGCGTGCACGCACTTTTTGCAGTTGTACCAGGTCGTAACCATTGCGTACGCCGTCCTGGTTCATCATATTCAGAACAATTTCACCTGCTCCACGCTTTTGCACTTCTTCCACCCAGTCGAGGGTTTCCCATGTGGTGATGCGGGTCCGGCTCTCATCGCCGGTATACTGATTAACATGGTATTTCCCGCTGGCACTGTCATACCAGGTATCAATCCCTACTACGATGCACTGCACGCCAAAGCGATCGGCCAGGCGGGTGATTAACTCCGGATCAGCCAGCGCCGGGGAGTTAATGGAAATTTTATCCGCGCCGAAGGAGAGCAGCAGGGCGGCATCTTCAACCGACTTAATCCCACCCGCCACGCAGAAGGGAATATCAATCACTTCTGCTACCCGTGAGATCCAGCTTTTATCCACCACGCGTCCATCGCTTGAGGCGGTGATATCATAAAACACCAGTTCGTCTGCGCCTTCTTCCGCATAACGCTGCGCCAGCGGAACAATATCACCGATGATTTCGTGATTGCGGAACTGCACTCCTTTAACGACCTGGCCGTCACGCACGTCCAGGCAGGGGATTATCCGTTTTGCCAGCATGAAATAGCCTCCGATACGGTGAATTTATCTTCCAGCAGAGCGCGACCGACGATCACGCCCTGTGCGCCACAGCCGCGCAGGGCGGCAATATCAGCCAGGGATCCGATACCGCCCGAGGACTGGAAGGCAATGGTCGGGTAGCGCGCGGACACTTCACGATACAGCTCCACGTTCGATCCACTGAGCGTACCATCACGCGAAATATCGGTGCACAGTACGTGTTTCAGGCCGAACGGTAAAAACTGCTCAATCACCTCTTCCAGCGTGATACCGCTGGCTTCCTGCCAGCCGCTGATAGCCACTTCTTTGCGGTTGCTGGCGTCAATGCGCACGTCGAGGGCCAGTACAATAGCTTCAGCACCGTACTGTTTAAACCACTGCTGTACTTCTTCCGGCTGCTTCACCGCCGTTGAACCTACCACCACGCGGGTGGCACCGGCTTTCAGCAGTGCTTCCACGTCGTCTTTCGTACGGATGCCGCCGCCAACCTGTACCGGCACGCTGACGCCCGCCAGCAGTTTGGTCAGCAGGGGGATCTGGCGTGCGGCCGGATCTTTCGCCCCGGTCAGATCGACCAGATGCAGCACCTGTGCCCCCTGCGCTTCATAATCCTGTAATCGCGGCAGCGGATCGCTGCCGTAGTCGCGCTGCTGGCCGTAATCGCCCTGATGCAGACGCACCACCTTGCCATCAATCAAATCTAATGCCGGGATAATCATGCCGGTTACATCTCCAGGAAATTTTTCAGCAGCTGCGCACCAGCGGCACCGGAACGCTCCGGGTGGAACTGCACGCCAAAGAAGTTATCTTTCTGCACCGCAGCGGTAAAAGGTTCACCGTAATTGCACTGGGCAATAGTGAATTCATTTACCGGCATGGCATAGCCGTGGACGAAGTAGAAATAGGTTCCGTCTTCAATCCCGCGAAACAGATGATTACCCGCCTGTGAGGTGATCTGATTCCAGCCCATATGCGGCAGCGGCAGGCCGTGGTCGGTCATGCGCTGCACCGGCTGATCGATGATATTAAGAGTCGCTATGCCGCCGTTCTCATCACTGCCGCTGCCGAGCAGCTGCATACCGAGGCAGATGCCGAGCACCGGCTGCGTACAGGCTTTAATCAGCTCAATCAGCTCACGCTCGCGCAGCTGATCCATCGCTGCCTGCGCGGTGCCGACGCCCGGCAAAAACAGCTTATCGGCGTTCAGCACGATATCCGCTTCTTTGCTGACTACCGGATCATAGCCGAGGCGCTGCACGGCCCACTTCACCGACGACAGGTTGGCGCAGCCAGTATCGAGGATCACTACATCCATTACAGCACCCCTTTTGAGCTGGGCAGGGTGTTACCCTCCACGCGGATCGCCTGACGCAGCGTACGGCCAAAAGCTTTAAACAGGCTTTCAACACGGTGATGGTCGTTTTTACCTTTGGTGCGCAGGTGAATGGTGCTGGCCATGGTGTAAGAGAGGGAGCTGAAGAAGTGCTCGACCATCTCGGTACTCAGGTCACCCACGCGCTGATAGCTGAATTCTGCTTTGTATTCCAGGTGCGGACGGCCAGAGATATCCAGCGCACAGCGGGCCAGGCATTCGTCCATTGGCAGTACAAAGCCGAAGCGGCCAATACCGCGTTTATCGCCCAGCGCTTTCAGTAACGCCTCGCCCAGCGCCAGACCGGTATCTTCTACGGTGTGGTGATCGTCAATATAGAGATCGCCTTTCACGTCGATATTCATACGGAAGCCGCCGTGGGTGCAGATCTGATCGAGCATATGGTCGAAGAAACCCACCCCGGTATTAATCTTGCTTTCGCCTTCGCGATCCAGCCACACCTCGACCTTAATCTGCGTCTCTTTGGTGTTGCGCTGCACCAGAGCATAGCGGTCACGCCTGGTCAGCTGCTGCTCAATAGCGTTCCAGCTCAGACCATCCTTGCCGTACAGCAGGCCGCTGATGCCCATATTACTGGCCAGTTGCACATCGGTGGCGCGGTCACCAATAACATAGCTGTTAGCGGTATCAATTGCGCCTTCGGCCAGCCAGGCTTCAACCATTTTGGTTTTGGGTTTACGGCAGTCACAGTGATCTTCCGGCAGATGCGGGCAAATCAGGATATCGCTGAAGTTCACGCCCTGCGAGCTGAGGATCTGCATCATCAGATTGTGCGGGCCGTCAAAATCGTCCTGCGGGAAGCTGCTGGTTCCCAGCCCATCCTGGTTGGTGATCATCACCAGCTGATAGCCTGCTCTCTGTAACGACAGCAGGGCAGGGATGACGTCAGGCTCGAAGGCCAGTTTATCCATGCGGTCTACCTGAAAATCTTCTGGCGGCTCAGAAATGAGGGTGCCATCGCGATCGATAAAAAGGACTTTCTGACTCATGCTTGCTCCTGAGAAACGGGTGAACCGGGTAGTAATTTCAATGCGGCAACGGTGCGCTCGCACTCTTCAGGGGTGCCGATAGAGATGCGCAGGCATCCGGCCAGACCAGGCTGCTTATTCTGGTCGCGCAGAATAATGCCCTGATCCCATAACGTTTTAAATACCTGACTGGATGCTGTAAAGCGCGCCAGAATATAGTTGGTGTCGCTGGAAAATACCTGCTCGACACAGTCTAAAGTCCGCAGTTCGGCGATCAAGCGATCGCGGGTGGCGACCAGCTGGCTGACGTGCTCACGCATCAGAGCGATACCCTGGTCACTCAGCGCCTGGCCTGCAATATCTGCTACCGGCGTGGAGAGAGGATAAGGGGCAATCACCTTCATCAGCAGCGCGATCACTTCGGCGTTAGCGAGGGTAAATCCGCAGCGCAGGCCCGCCAGCGCAAAAGCTTTGGAGAGGGTACGCAGCACCACCAGGTGCGGATACTCTTGCAGCCAGCCGGTCAGTGAGGCCTGCGGGCAGAATTCGATATAGGCTTCATCGGCAACTACCAGCGCTTTACCACGGGTCATCTCCAGCAGCTGACGGATATCTTCCGGGTTGATCAGATTGCCGGTCGGATTGTTCGGGCTGCACACGTACACCAGCTTTACCCCCTCCAGCTGATCCGCGATGGCCGGAAGATTAAGCTGCCAGTCGTCGCGAGCTTCCACCGTACGGTACTCAATGCCGATGGTTTCAGCGCTGACGCTGTACATGCCGTAGGTAGGCGGGCAGAACAGCACCGCGTCTTTACCCGGCTCACAGAAGGCACGCATCAGCAGCTCGATGCCTTCATCGGCACCGCGGCTGACCAGCACCTGATCCGGCGTCAGTCCGGCGTAGGCGGCGTAGCGCTCAATCACCCGCTTTGGCTGACATTCCGGATAGCGATTCAAGGTCTGCTGACTGAGCTCAAAAGGCACCGCCAGCGGATACTCATTGGCGTTAAGCCATACATCGCCGTTGCCCCCGAGGCGGCGTGCCGACTGGTAGGGTGTCAGAGCGCGCACGTTGGCGCGGGCCAGCTCTTCAATTTTGCTGCTCATGGCTTCTCCTTCAGTGCGGCAACGCGCAGGGTAACGGCATTTTTGTGAGCATCAAGCAGTTCAGCAGCGGCCAGGGTTTCAATGGTGGCAGCCAGCCCCATAAAGCCCTGCGGCGTCAGTTCCTGCACGGTCATACGCTTCTGGAAATCCGCCAGACCGAGGCTGGAACAGGTTGCCGTATAACCATAGGTCGGCAGTACGTGGTTGGTTCCTGAAGCATAATCACCCGCTGATTCCGGTGACCAGTCACCCAGAAACACCGAACCGGCGCTGGTGATGCTGTCGATCAGGTCGCGTGCCTGGCGGGTCTGAATAATCAGATGCTCCGGCCCGTAGCGGTTGCTGATCTCCACGCACTGTTGCAGGTCACGCGTGACAATCAGGCGGCTGCTCTCCAGCGCTTTCGCGGCGGTGGCAGCACGCGGCAGTTCGGCCAGCTGGCGCTCAACGGCGGCGGCAACGGCCTGCGCCATGGTTGAGGATGGCGTCAGTAAAATAACCTGCGAATCCGGGCCGTGTTCTGCCTGTGACAGCAGATCGGAGGCCACGAAGTCCGGCGTGGCTCCTTCATCGGCGATCACTAACACTTCAGACGGGCCGGCTGGCATATCAATTGCTGCGCCGTCAATGCGCTGGCTTACCTGGCGTTTGGCTTCGGTAACGTAAGCATTGCCTGGCCCGAAAATTTTAACCACTTTAGGCACGGATTCGGTACCGAAGGCCAGCGCGGCAATCGCCTGCGCACCGCCCACCTGAAACACTTCCTGTACGCCGCACAGACGCGCCGCATACAAAATTTCATCAGCAATCGGCGGCGGGGAGCAGAGCACCACACGGCCGCAGCCCGCAATACGCGCCGGGGTAGCCAGCATCAGTACCGTGGAGAATAGCGGCGCTGAACCGCCAGGAATATAGAGGCCGACGGACGCCACCGGGCGTGTGACCTGCTGGCAGCGCACGCCAGGCTGCGTTTCGATATCGACCGCCGGAAGCTGCTGGGCGATATGGAATTTATCAATATTGGCGACCGCAACGGCCATCGCCTGTTTGATCTCGTCACCGAGACGCGCACAGGCGTCGGTGATCTGCTGTTCGCTGACACGCAGCGCATCAACCTGGGTCTTGTCGAAGGTTGCACTGTAGTAGCGCAGCGCATCGTCACCTTCACTCAAAACCTTGTCGAGAATATCTCGCACGGTAGCACTGATGCTCTCTGAGGCTTCAAGCGCTGGACGCAGCAGGAGGGCCTGTTGTTGTTCGGCACTACAATCCTGCCAGGCAATGGGGGTCATCAGGGTCGCCATCGAATTACTCCATCATCTTCTCAATAGGCAGTACCAGAATCGAACTGGCACCGAGTTCTTTCAGTTTTTCCATCGTTTCCCAGAACAGGGTTTCGCTACTGACCATATGCATCGCTACGCGGCTCTTATCACCGGCCAGCGGCAGTACGGTAGGGCGCTCGGCACCTGGCAGCAGGGCGATAATATCGTCCAGACGTTCGCTTGGGGCGTGCAGCATAATGTATTTAGATTCACGCGCCTGGATCACACCCTGGATACGCGTCATCAGTTTGTCGATCAGCTCCTGCTTGGCGGCAGGCATTTCGCCATCACGCTGGATCAGGCAGGCTTTAGAGCGGTAAATCACTTCTACTTCACGCAGGCCGTTAGCTTCAAGGGTGGCACCGGTAGAAACCAGGTCACAAATCGCATCCGCCAGCCCTGCACGGGGTGCCACTTCAACGGAACCGTTCAGCAGGCAGGATTTGAAATTCACGCCCTGCTTGTCGAGATACTTTTTCAGCAGGTGCGGATAAGAGGTGGCAATACGGGTGTTTTGTAAACACTGTGGCCCGGTGTATTCATCATCAACATTCATCGCCAGCGACAGGCGGCAGCCACCGAAATCAAGGCGGCGCAGGGTAAAGTAACGCGGGTCTTCGCCCTGAGCGCGGCGGTTCAACAGCTCCTCTTCCAGCACGTTTTCACCGATAATGCCGAGATCGACTACGCCGTCCATTACCAGGCCAGGGATATCGTCATCGCGCACCCGCAAGATATCAATCGGCATGTTCTCTGCGAAGGCAATCAGGCGCTGCTGCTGAAGGTTGATTTTAATACCGCAGCGAGCGAGCAATTCGCGTGATTCATCGCTTAAACGGCCTGATTTCTGCATAGCTATGCGTAAACGGGTGTTATCTAACATCGGTAGTTATCCTTTTTTCCTGTCTGAATGTTGTTCCGCGTTGTTCCGATCTCCGGGCATAAAAAAAGCCCCCGGAAGGCGATCTTCCGGGGGCTTAGTTTGCGTTCTGCACCACTGGAAGATCCTGATCGTCTCCCAGCACACATCGCCTGAAAGACTAGTCAGGGTGATGGTGATGATGGTGGTTGAACTGAACGCGTGTCATAAAATTCTCTTGGATGAATGATTATTCATTACGTGCTAAATAACCTAACGAGAATAAGCGTGAGGTGCAACACTTTTTTGTTATTGCTAACAAATTCTCTTATCAACTGTCGGTTGTCAGCAGCAGAGGGCTGGCGTAGCCTGAGGGCATAATGTCTGCGTAAACAGGAGCTGAGGGATGAAACGAGTCGCTATTGTTGGCCTGGGGTGGCTGGGGATGCCGCTGGCAATGTCACTGGCGGGAGCTGGCTGGCAGGTTACCGGCAGCAAAACCACACCCGATGGGGTCAATGCTGCACGCAGCTGCGGCATTGATGCTTATCTGCTTGAGCTGACGCCCGAACTGAACTGTGGGGCTGAGGATCTCGAGGCGCTGCTCAGTGTCGATGCGCTGGTGGTAACCCTGCCCGCCAGCCGCACTGCATCCGGGGGTGAAAATTACCTGCTTGCGGTACAGCAGCTGGTGGATAGTGCGCTGGCATTTAACGTGCCGCGCATTATTTTTACCAGCTCAACCTCTGTTTATGGTGAGCGCAGCGGCATAGTTAAAGAGAGCAGTGTACTGGAGCCGGTCAGCGTGGCGGGGCAGATATTACAGACGCTGGAAAGCTGGCTTCACAATTTGCCGAATACCTCGGTGGATATTCTGCGTCTTGCGGGGCTGGTCGGCCCTCATCGCCATCCTGGGCGTTTCCTTGCCGGAAAAAGCGATCTTGCCCACGGCAATCAGGGCGTTAACCTGGTGCATCTTGATGATGTGATTGAAGCGATCAGCCTGCTGTTACAGACGCCGAAAGGCGGGCATATTTATAATCTGAGTGCTCCGCAGCACCCGGCGCGCAATCAGTTCTACCCGCAGGTTGCCCGCCAGCTGGGCCTGACGCCGCCCACCTTCCTGAGCGATAATGAGAAAGAGAGCGGCAAGCTGATTGATGGCAGTAAAATAACCCGCGAGCTGGGTTTTGAATACCGCTACCCCGATCCTACCCGGATGCCGCTGTCATAATAGCTTCAGGGCGAGGCAATGCCTCGCCCGTCTGTCACACGGGGCTATACGCCCAGCCGATCCCTGAGTGCATACCACGCCGCACCAATGGCGGTAAGCGGAACGCGCAGGCGACGTCCGCCGGGGAAGGGCAGGTGCGGAAGCGTGGCGAAGGCATCAAAGCGCTCCGCATCGCCGCGCATCGCTTCCGCAATCAGCTTCCCGGCCAGATGAGTGCAGGTCACTCCGTGGCCGCTGTCACCCTGCATATAGTACACACCGTTCTCAAGGCGTCCGAACTGCGGCATCCGTGACAGGGTCAGCAGAAAGTTACCGCTCCACGCATAGTCAAATTTGATGCCAGCCAGCTGCGGGAAGGTTTTCAGCAGTTTAGGGCGAATAAGCGCATCGATATCCCCCGGATCCCGCGCCCCGTAGATCACGCCACCCCCATATAACAGGCGGTTATCGGCGGTCAGACGGAAGTAATCCAGCAGATAGTTACAGTCTTCTACACAGCGATTATTAGGCAGCAGCGACAGCGCCTTGTCCGCTGAAAGGGGTTCAGTGGCGACGATTTGCGAGCCGCAGGGCAGGCTTTTTCTCGCCAGCCGTGGTTCAAGATGAGGAGCGAGATAGGCATTACCGGCAAAGATCACAAAGCGGGCGCTCACCTCGCCGCGTGCCGTACGCACCCGATGCGGGGTACCATAATTCACTGCGGTTGCCGCTGAGTTTTCATAGATGCGTCCGCCGTGACGACGAATGGCTTCGGCTTCACCCAAAGCCAGATTCAGCGGATGCAGATGGCCGCCACGCTTATCCAAAAGCCCGCCCACGTAGCGCTCAGTTCCCACTTCGCGCCGGATACCGCTCTGATCGAGCAGCTCCACATCGTGATTGCCGTAGCGCTGCCATAAGCCGTGCTGGGTGGTCAGATGCTGCATCTGGCGCTGATTCAGTGCGGCAAAAATACCGCCCTGACGATAGTCGCAGTTAATCGCATAGCGATCGATGCGATCGCGTATGATCGTCGCCCCTTCAAACATCATGCTGCCAAGCAGGCGCGCCGTCTCTTTGCCGTAGCGTTGTTCAATGACATCAACATCGCGGCTGTAGGAGTTCACTACCTGGCCGCCGTTACGCCCGCTGGCACCAAAGCCAATGCGCGCCGCCTCCAGCAGCACTACGTCGTAGCCTGCCTCGGTGAGGAACAGCGCGGAAGATAATCCGGTGAAGCCCCCGCCAATAATGCAGACATCACACTCAATACTCCCTTCCAGCTGCGGCCAGGGATCGTGCGGATTAGTGGTTGCGGCATAATAGCTGTTGATATGTTCCATACTTTATTCCTCTGGCGCAGGGGAAGGGGAAAAACTCCTCCCGCGTGATAATCCGCTTGTCAGAACGTGGCTGGAGTATGAGCGCTGATAATGCGGCAGGGCCGGGCCGATGAATTGGTAAAGCTGTGCGGTTTGCCGGTGTCGATCACGTAGCTCTGCCCGGCGTATAGCGGGAAGCTCTGGCCGCTGATGGTAAGAATAATTTCTCCCTCCAGCACGGTGCCGGTCTCTTCCCCCTGATGACGAATTTTTTCGCCGGTGGTGGCACCCGGCTCGTAGCTTTCCAGCAGCATCGCCAGCGTCCGCTGGGGGTTGCCGTTGTGGATCAGCCGCAGCGAAACCCCCTGGCTGCCGATGTCGATCAGCTCATGAGCATCAATTACCACCTTTGGCGTCTCATCCAGCGCCTTTTCGGCAAAAAATTCGGACAGTGACAGGCCGTATACCTTAAGCAGTTTTTGCAGCGTGCTGACCGCCGGGCTGACTTTATCCTGTTCGATGGTGCTGATAGCGCTGTGCGTCAGGCCGGACAGTTCCGCCACGCGCCTTTGTGATAATCCCATCTGCTGCCGTAGCTCTGATAAGCGCCGCCCGGGTGCCAGCATGGTTTCGCTCATGGCCGGGCTTCCTTTTTCACCGAACGACAGGCGGCGATAAACCCTTCAAACAGCTGGCGTGAGAGGGCGGAAGTGGTGCTGTGCCATTCCGGATGCCACTGTACCGCAAGGGCAAACGGGTGCTGACGGTGGCTGACGGCTTCGATCAGCCCGTCTCCGGCGCGCGCCTCAATGCGCAGGTCATCCCCTGTTGTGCGGATACCCTGCTGATGCAGGGAGTTCACCCAGAATTTCTCGCAATCATTGACCAGCGGTGCCAGCAGGCCGCCAGGTTCCACCCACACCTCATGGGCCGGGGCATACTGCTGATCCAGCAACAGCTCTTCGTCTTCACGATGCTCCTGCAAACCCGGAACCTGGTGCAGCTGGCGATGCAGCGTGCCGCCAGTGGCTACCACCAGTTCCTGTAAACCACGGCAAATGGCCAGCAGTGGCATCTGGCGATCCAGCGCATAGCGGATCAGGGCAAAAGAGAGCGCATCGCGCCCGGGATCGGCCAGCGCCTCGCTACCGCTTTCACCGTAGTGGTGAGGTTCGATATTGCTGGGGCTGCCGGTAAGCAGGATGCCATCCAGTACCGTCATAGCATTTTCTAATAGATGAGGAGCGGACATCAGTCCGTGGGGAAGCGCCAGCGGAATACCGCCACCAGAGAGAATCGCGTCGAGATATTTGTTATGCACCATCTGAGTCGGATGGCCGCCTTTATCAATCTGGCACATCACCACGCCAATCAATGGCTTGTCAAAAATAATGCCCATCTCTTCCCCCCTGTCGCTGGTCAATATATCAACCAGAAGACGCCAGAATGGCGGCTAACTGTGCAATATAATTTCAATCTAGCAATCAGTTGATTAATATTCAAACGCAATAAGGGCAAAAACAAAGCATCCTGTAACATTTGCACACTTTTTGTGTTGGCGCTATGTTAAGAGAGTGGCTGTTATTTTGAGCAGCGCTTAATGACCTCAACAGAGTCCCGGGTGGCTTCATGACAAACATCGTGGAAGTAGAAGACTTCACGCGACACAGTGAAGAGAAACGAACCAGCGCGTTCCGGAATGAAGTGAAAGCTTATCTGGAACGCCATCCTGAAACGCAATATGCCGATATTCTTCTTAATGATTTAAACGGGGTGTTTCGCGGTAAACGTATCCCCATCGCCAGCCTGGCAAAGCTTGATAAAGGCTGTTATTTCCCGGCATCTGTGTTCGCCATGGATATTCTGGGCAACACCGTTGAAGAGGCGGGGCTGGGCCAGGCGCTTGGCGAACCCGATAATATCTGTATGCCGGTGGAGGGCACTCTTACCCCGTCCGCTTCTGACCCGCAACATCTGGCACAGGTTCTGCTGACCATGTGCAATCAAGATGGCACTCCCTTTGACGTTGAACCCCGAAACGTACTTAATCACCTCTGGCAGCGACTGCGCAATCGAGGTTTGTTTCCGGTGGTAGCGGTAGAGCTGGAGTTCTATCTGGTCGATAAGCAGCGCGATGCGGAAGGTGATATTCAGCCGCCGTGTGCGCCGGGCAGCGACGATCGAAACAGGCAGAGTCAGGTTTACTCCGTCGATAACCTGGATCACTTCTCTGCGGTGCTGGGCGATATTGATGCGCTGGCACATGTGCAGGGAATTCCGGCGGACGGCGCTCTGGCGGAGGCATCTCCAGGGCAGTTTGAAATTAACCTGCACCACACCCGCCATGTGCTCAGTGCCTGCGATCATGCGGTTCAGCTTAAACGCCTGGTTCGACAGGTCGCCGGACAGCACGGCATGAGCGCCACGTTTATGGCAAAACCTTATGAGGAGTACGCAGGCAGCGGGATGCATGTGCATATCAGTATGCTGGATGCTGCCGGACATAATGCCTTTGCCTGTGACGACGGCAGCGATTCACCGCTGTTAAAGCGTGCGCTGGCCGGAATGATTGATCTGATGCCTGCTTCTATGGCGCTGCTGGCACCGAACGTAAATTCTTATCGGCGCTTTCTGCCGGATGCTTTTGTGCCGCTTCAGGCATCCTGGGGGCATAACAACCGTACCGTGGCCCTGCGTATCCCTTGTGGAGACCAGCAGAACCACCGCGTGGAGTATCGCGTGGCCGGAGCCGATGCGAATCCCTACCTGGTGATGGCGGCTATTCTGGCGGGCATACTGCACGGGCTGGATAATCAGTTGCCGCTTCTCCATGCGGTAACCGGTAACGGTCATGAAGCTGAGGGGAATCCGTTACCGATTCGTCAAAGCGATGCGCTTAACACCTTTGAACAGAGTCATGGGTTACAGACGCTGCTGGGAACGCGTTTTGGTTTTGTCTGGCATCAGTGCAAACATCATGAACTGATGCATTTTGAGCGAATGATTACCGCGACCGAAATCGACTGGATGTTTAAAAACGCCTGAAAATACCTGTGCGGGCGTGCCTGTCACGCCCCGCTAACTGTCTGAGATCAATTAATTGTAACTGAAGCTCTCAGGGGCTTGTCATTGTGCCTCTTTCTGGTGCAGAATGTGCGCCCTGCAAAACGATACCTGTAAACCGACGCTGATTTACCCGGCGGCGGTATTTTTTTATCTGTCGGTAAGCAGGCAACACAATTTTCGCATTTAAAGAGGCCGGTTCATAACCGGATAGATATTCGCTTTTAAATACACTTTGACGTGTTTTATTGAGGAAACAACAACCATGGGGCTTCACCATCTTACTCCAGCGTCTGCTGGGATCCGCCAGCGCGATGACTACGGCGCCGCAGCAGGTTACGACTTCACACCTGCCTGTATTTCCCAGAATCCTCTCCAGATAAGCTATCGCACATTGCGTAGCTCCCCTGTGGTTCAGCCCAGAAAGGTTGACGCTATGGGGAGGCTACATCATGTCGCTTGATACCCTCAATTCAGCCGCCCAGCCGCGTGCAAAACTGAAAAAAACGCTGACGTTATTGCCTGTTGTCATGATGGGTCTGGCTTATATGCAGCCAATGACCTTATTCGATACTTTTGGCATTGTTTCTGGCCTGACCGATGGCCACGTCGCAACCGCATACGCATTCGCGCTGATTGCTATTCTGTTTACCGCACTGAGCTACGGCCAGTTGGTACGTCGGTTCCCGTCTGCGGGTTCTGCCTATACCTATGCGCAGAAAGCGATCAGCCCGCACGTCGGCTTTATGGTCGGCTGGTCTTCGCTGCTTGATTATCTGTTTATGCCGATGATCAATATTTTACTGGCGAAAATTTATTGGGAAGCGCTGGTTCCCGGTATTCCATCGTGGATCTTTGTGGTGTTACTGGTGGGCTTTATGACCCTCTCTAACCTCAAAGGCATCAAAACCGTTGCCAACTTTAACAGCGTCATCGTGGTGCTACAGGTGGTGGTGATCGTGGCGATTATGGCCATGGTGGTCTGGGGTGTGGCGCACGGCGAAGGCGCTGGCACACTGGTCAGCAGCAAACCATTCTGGTCTGAAAATGCCCATGTGGTACCGATGATCACCGGGGCAACGATACTCTGCTTCTCCTTCCTCGGCTTTGACGGCATCAGTTCGCTGTCGGAAGAGACTAAAGACGCAGAGCGTGTTATCCCGAAAGCGATCTTCCTTACTGCGCTGATCGGCGGCCTCATCTTTATTGTGGTGTCGTATTTCCTGCAACTGTACTTCCCGGATATCTCGCGCTTTAAAGATCCGGACGCGTCACAGCCGGAAATTATGCTGTATGTGGCAGGCAAAGCCTTCCAGTTCGGCATTCTGATCTTCTCCTGTATCACCGTACTGGCTTCCGGTATGGCGGCACATGCTGGCGTATCTCGTCTGATGTATGTGATGGGGCGCGATGGGGTGTTCCCGGAACGTTTCTTCGGTTATATCCATCCGAAATGGCGTACTCCGGCACTGAACGTACTGCTGGTGGGCGTGATTGCGCTGTCATCGGTGTCGTTTGACCTGGTGACCGCAACGGCGCTGATTAACTTTGGTGCGCTGGTGGCGTTTACCTTTGTTAACCTGTCGGTGATTTCACAGTTCTGGATCCGTGAAAAGCGTAACAAGACTCTGAAAGATAACTTCAAGTTCCTGGTGCTACCGATGCTGGGCGCGCTGACAGTTGGCGCTCTGTGGGTGAATCTGGAAGAGAGCTCAATGGTGCTCGGTCTGGTATGGGCGGCAATTGGCCTGATCTATCTGACCTTTGTTACCCGCAGCTTCCGTAATCCGGTGCCGCAGTGCAGTGAAGATTTGATGTAATCTGTTCGTCCCGGGTCAGGGCAACCCTGACCCGGGGCAATAAATAGTATTGTTCCTGCTACGACACCAGCTCCCGTGCATACTCAAACAGCGCTTTCAGCTGATCCAGTTTAACCTGATCCCCTTCGTACTGATTAAACAGCATCTCCAGCTCCTGCACATAGCTCTGTACCCGCTCCGGGTTGAGCATCTCACGACGATGCTGTAGCCAGCGTTTCTGCTCTGCATCATCCAACGTTCCGGGATAGTTACGGGCGCGGAAACGGAACAGCAGCTTTTCAATACGTGCATCATTAAAAGCGATATCGAGCGCCGGGAGATTTTCCGGGGCAGTCTGACGAATAATGTTCATCGCGTTGCGGTCGGCATCGCTAAAAAAGCCCGAATAGAGCTGGGCATCAACGTCATCTGACGGGGTGAAAGGTTCCGCATCGGCATACAGAGTCACCACTTTTTCCCGCACTTCAGGATGCTGGCGCAGCAGGGTAAGGTTATCCAGGCAGCGCTGGCGGTCGATGCCAATACGTTCAGCATCTTCCGGGCGCAGCGTATTAGCCGGAGCGACCACCGGACACTTGTTGATATGTACCAGCTTCAGCGGTACTGGCGAGGCATCCCCAAGCTCACTGCGGGGCGTATACAGGCGCTCACGCAGCTCATCTGCATTCAGGGTCAGCAGCGGTGTCATATCGCCGCCAAGGTCACAGGTGATCAGGGCATTGCGATTCTCCGGATGCCAGGCAAGCGGAGCAATCCAGCTGGTATTGCCGCGTGCGGCACCGAACATCCCTGAAATATGCACCAGCGGTTTCATCTGAGGAATATCAACCAGCGCGCTCACTTTCTGCTTATTGCGGTGACTAAAAAGGAAGTCATACAGGCGTGGTTGCTTCTCTTTCACCAGTTTTGCCATGGCGATAGTGGCATACACATCTGACATCGCATCATGGGCGTTTTCATGAGCAACGCCGTTGGCTTTTGTCAGGTGCTCAAGACGGAAGCTCGGCAAACCGTCGTCGTTTTCCGGCCATTCAATTCCATCCGGGCGCAGGGCATAGCAGGCGCGCATCACATCGAGCAGATCCCAGCGGCTGTTACCGTACTGCCAGCTCCAGGCGTAGGGGTCGTAAAAGTTGCGATATAACAGGTTGCGGGTAACTTCATCGTCAAAACGTACGTTGTTATAGCCCACAATACAGGTGTTGGGTTCGCTGAATAGCTGATGGATGCGATGGGTAAACTCCGCTTCGCTGACGCCGCGTGCGCGTGCAATCTGCGGAGTGATGCCGGTAATCATCACGGCTTCAGGCTGCGGCAGATAGTCATCCGCAGGCTGGCAGTAAAACACCTCCGGCTCGCCGATAATATTGAAATCCATATCGGTGCGGATCCCGGCAAACTGAGCGGGACGATCCAGTGACGGACTTTTGCCGAAGGTCTCATAATCGTGGAAAAGGAACGTAGGTTGATTAGTTGTGTCTTTCACTGTTTCTCTCTGTTCACTTCTGTTCGTTAACTCTCTGAAAATGCAGTGTTCAACCCTGCTTATAAACCCTGCTTTGTTCATGTTCGTTCATGATTGTTCATTGCGGTTCGCTTTAGTCCATGCGATATTGTGTACAGAACTGGTACAGAATCCCTGAAACCACGCGTACAGAAAATTATTATGGCCCTCAGTGACACTAAACTCCGCTCCATACATACTAAACCATATTCGGGAAGCCCTGAAGTAGCAGACGCTGATGGTCTTAGCGTTCGCATATCGCCGAGGGGTGTTATCACATTTCAGTATCGATACAGATGGGGCGGGAAAGCCCAGCGATTAGGTCTTGGCCGATACCCGGCGATGAGCCTAAAGGATGCCAGAGCAACGACCGCCGACCTTCGCGTAATGTATGACAGCGGGAAAGACCCGCGCCTCTACTTCGAAAGCGAATCTGGCGATAAGAGCATGACTGTTGCTGATTGCCTGGATTACTGGCATGAAAATTATGTAAAAGTGGCATTGAGGCCAAGAACGCAGGTGTTATACGAGTCAACTCTACTGAAGAATCTCCGTAATTCTTTCCCTGGGCGCTCAATCTCTGGCATATCTGTAAAACAGTGGGTAGATCTGTTTACTGCTCAGGAGAGGGATAACCCACGTCGAGCGAGACAGCTTCTCACACAGATGCGTTCAGCTATTGGCTGGTGCATCCGCCGCCAGGTAATAGATAACTGCTCTGTAATGCGCATCTCTCCGAAAGACGTTGGCACCCGGTCAGAAACGGGTAGCCGTGTCCTGACGTATACGGAGCTGGCGAAAATCTGGATCGCGATAGAGAGGAGCAGGGCGGCCACATCTAACAAGCTTCTTCATCAGATGCTGATGCTTTGGGGGGCGCGAGTATCTGAACTACGCCTGTCCGAACGGTCAGAGTTCGATATGAACGAGCTGGTATGGACTGTTCCGAAAGAGCACAGCAAAATGGGTAACATCATCAGAAGGCCTATTTTTGAGCAGATAAAGCCCTTGCTTGAAAAGGCGATGATGACGTATGACCAGGCGCTATTTCCGGGGGCCAACATCAAGCAGCCGATAACTATTTCAGCAGCTAACAGGTACATCCAGAGGGTCAGAGATGGGATGGACTTAAACTACTGGCGGGCGCATGATTTCAGACGAACCCTGGTCACGCGCCTTTCTGAAGAGGGTGTGGCCCCGCATGTTACAGAGAGAATGCTGGGGCATGAGCTTGGCGGGGTAATGGCTGTATATAACAAGCATGACTGGCTTGAGGAACAGCGGAAGGGGTATGAGTTGCATGCCGATAAGCTGCTCTGGCACGTTAAGAGGCTTTCTGATTAACGCCGCCGTTAAGCAGCCATGAGTCGACTGCGGAGCGAAGATATGCTTTCGGCCTGGTTCGAACTGGCATGGGGAAGTTGTACTTGTTGCAGTAGTTCCACATCGTTGTACGGGATGTGATATGCAACTTCTCCATGACCTCATCCTCTTTGATAAGGGCTGTGTCAGACATAGTTACCTCGGTAGATAGATGGGGGAGGTTAAGACTTGAGAAAGAGAATCCAGTGAGTTTTGTCACCCTTTCCAGTACGCTGCCAGATCGTTGGTTTTTGGTCAGTTAGCTCGATGACGTGCCGAACAGGAATTTGAGTTTCATTCCATTTGAATACCAGCGTGCCTTGTGGACGCAGCACTCTAAATGCTTCGGAAAATCCCTTTCGGATATCTTCTCGCCAACCATCCCTGTCTAGCACTCCGTACTTTTTTCGCATCCATCCATTTTCTCCAGCACGATCAAGATGTGGTGGGTCAAAAACAACTTGAGAGAAACTATTATTGGCGAATGGAAGGTGACGGAAGTCTGCGATCACATCTGGGGAAATATTTAAAAGACGACCATCGCAAAGGACATGCTCCTCACATCGACGGTCTGAGAAAATGGCCCGGTCATCTTGCTTATCAAGCCAGAACATCCTTGACCCGCAGCACATGTCTAAAATTGTTGTTTCACTCATGATCTAATCTCCTTTCTTCCCACCTATCGACTGACAAACCACATTAAGCCATAGCCATGCCCGGCCACGATGATTTGCGGGGATTAGCGTGGCTATTTTTGTTGAGTGCTTGTCGAGAATCTGTCGGTAGGTGAGAGTGTTTGATTTGCTGAAGTATTCGTTAAGTGCCGCTCGGGCTGTGCTGTTTATCGCGTTTTGAGCTTCTGGCGACATTCTGTCTCTCCATGCAATCCATCCACACCTCACGGGCCAGAACGCAGCGAGGAATACTCCAGATAACGCTGCGCTTCCCCGTCACCCCGGCGTATGTGATTTCTTCGCTCATGTAAGCTTCGAATGATTTCTCTGATTCAGTCATCGCTCACCTCTCCCTTTCGATATCCAGCATCATAAAGTTGAGCGCAGATATCGTAAATTGCATAGCCGCAGGGCTTTGGAGTGGATGCCATTTCAGCAATCGCATCCTCACGCCTGCGCTCTGCTTCGGTGCGGATAGGGCGGAATTCAACTTCACTTAACCCATAACTCACTTCCCTGGTCGACAAACGGACAGCGACGGTTTCTACGCCGATGAACAGAATTTCACAACTCAACCAGTTACCACCGCACCAAGAGCGTTCACACATAGCTCCCACTGGCGGCAAACCCTCGCCATTCCACGATGACTGCTGTGCTGCGAGGGCGGCTTCGTATTGCTTTCTGTTAACCTTCACCTCAGCATCATGATGTTGAGGTCTATGGTCTTCGCTTAACTCATCGTGAAACCACCCCCACACCCCAGGCCGCATTAATCTGTCGTAGTCCTGCCATATTTCGTCAACACCTTCAGGCCACCCACCACGCTTAGGTAGCTCATTCACCAAAATATCAATAAGCTTCATGCTACAGCCCTCTGTGATTTAGCCCTCTGCCACTTCTCGTCATCCTCGCGACACTCAGCACAGCAGTAGCTCGTACCCGGCTGTGACTGTTCGCCACAATCTGCGTTCCGGCATACTGGCGATGGTGGCTCCGGTACTTTGCGATTAGCCAGCGCTATCTCAACAAGATGCTGCTCACGTGCTGCTGCTTCATCTAAAATGTCTGCATACATGAGATTTCTCCGTAATTTGGGCGTAAAAAAAGCCGCATTAGCGACTGTGTTTTGCTGATTTGGTTTTACTGTTGAGGCGTGGAATAGTGAGTAATAACCGTGGTCTCCGCGCCGGGCTTCGCCGGGTCAAAGCTGACATGCGGCATGCTGGCCGCTGGC